>NZ_JBFTSL010000016.1:0-189092 GCF_056400005.1 Arthrobacter sp. 01L42
GTCCACAGCCTCCACAAGAGCATCTCCCACCTCGAAGCCGCGTGCCGCACCCTCACGGCCCGCTGCGTCCGGGGCATCACCGCCAACACCGAACACCTTCGCCTCACCGTGGAACAATCCATCGGCCTCGTCACCGCCCTGAACCCGCAACTGGGCTACGCCACAGCCACGGCCATCGCCCAGGAAGCCCTCGCCACCGGCAAGGGCGTCGCGGAACTAGTCCTCGAACACGGCCTGCTCACCGACGAGCAGCTCACCGAGCTCCTCAGCCCGCACCGCCTGGCCAACCTGAGCAAGTAGCGCCCCTCCGCAGACCGACGACCCCGCCCGACCAGGGAGCAAGGGGCACGCCGTCGTGCCCAAAATCCCGACCGACTACAGAGAAAACGGAACTCGATGACGAGGACCGTTCCAGCACCGGGCCACCAACCCGGCCTCTACCCAAGGACTGACTATGAAAAACAAATCAACGATGTGGATCCTGGCAGCGCTCCTGTTCGGAATCCTCAGCGGTATGCTCTTCCACTGGCTGCTGCCGGTGGACACACGCGAATCCGTCGTGGCGGTCCTCGACACCGTGACGCACATGTTCCTGAACCTCATCAAAATGATCATTGCCCCGCTGATCTTCGCCACCCTCGTCTCCGGCATCGCAGGAGCAGCCAAATCCGCCGGGGTGGGCAAGCTCTTTGGCCGCTCAATGATCTGGTTCCTGACCGCCTCCGTCCTGGTGGGCGCGTTCGGCTTCATCACGGCCCATGTACTCAACGTCGGTGACGGGCTCCACCTAATGCCGGGAGGCGACGCGGGGATGGAAACGAAGCCCCTCGATTACCAGGCGTTCATCACCCACATCATCCCCACGAGCGTCTTCGCCGCACTGACCGAAAACAACCCCCTTCAGATCCTCGTATTCGGCGCCCTCTTCGGCATCGCCCTGCTGAACCTCCGGAAGAAGGGCCGCTCCTCCATAGCCGATGCCATCGACGAACTGATGGGCGTCATGCTGAAGGTCACCGGGTATGTGATGCTGGCGGCACCCGTCGGCGTTTTCGCCGGCATCGCAGCGGCCTTCACCTCCCAAGGTCTCGATGCGTTTGCCACCTACGCGTCGTTCATCGGCGGGTTCTATGTGTCTCTCTCGGCCCTGTGGGTCATCATGGTCGGCGTCGCCGTCGCCTTCCTCGGACGGGCCGCCTTCCGACTGGTACGGATAGTGCGCGAACCCATGGTCATCGCGTTCGCCACCTCCAGCAGTGAAGCCGCCCTGCCCAAGCTCATTGAAGGCCTGACCAAGTTCGGCATCGAGAAGCGCACCACCGGTTTCGTGCTGCCCCTGGGTTACTCGTTCAACGTGGACGGTTCCATGATGTACATGACCTTCGCGTCGGTCTTCCTGATCAACGCCTACGGCATCGACATGGACCTTGGCCAGCAGATCGCGATGACCGCAATGCTCCTGCTCAGCAGCAAGGGCATGGCCGGCGTTCCACGCGGGTCACTCGTCGTCGTAGCCGCCGTGGTCCCTGCCTTCGGCATCCCGGCCGCCGGAATTGGTGTCCTGCTGGTGATCGACCAACTCCTGGACATGGGACGCACCGCCACCAACATCCTGGGAAATGCCATCGCCACCGCGGTCATCGGCCGGAACCACGACAAGTCCACGTCCCTCCTCGAAGCGTCACGCCCGGAAGCCTCCCAGGATGCGCAGGTCACTGAAGACAGCAGGGAGTTTGAGCGTGTTCCGATGCACTGACCGGATCCCGCTCGGCCAAATTTTCAAACCTGCGAACCTACCCTCACACCGGATGAAAGGCCATGGCCAATGACCGCTGACTTTGACCTCCAGAGCCCGATGGACGTGCACCGCATTCAGCGGACGAAAAGAGCGAGAAACACTCCGCTCAGATCAAAAATCATCGACTACCTGGCAAGCCATGGGGCAAGCAAAGTAGCTGACATCAGCGACGGCATCGCGTCCTCGCGCGGCGCAGTCAGATATCATCTGGCAGCGCTGGAGAGCGCTTCGATCGTCCGTTCCAACATTTCCCCCGGTGCCAGGAGTCGTTTCACGCCCTTCTACGGTCTCGCCCCTGGAAAGACGGAGCCCGCCTCCTAGCCGGACAGCGCTGACTGCAACTCTTGCGGACGACGGCGGGACCTCCCGCCGTCGTCCGCCGTGTCCTTACGGCCGGAATCTCATGTCCTCGCCCCCAACCAACCTCGCAGTTTGGGCGGGCGCCACGTCCTGGGCGAACACCCGGACGCCCCCGGCGAAGACTGGCACCTTCCCAACGACCCGAAACCCGCAGCACCAAGAACTGGTTGACGCTATATACCGCCAAGCCGGACAGCAGCACACCAAGCGTCGCTCCGTCCCGGCACTGCTCCTGCTCGCCATGGCACTCACCAACCCCGTCGTGTGTGAACTCCTCCAAATGAGCGCGCTGCTCTGGGGCATTCCCTTTATGTTTCGGCCGCCGGGGTATGGACGAGCTGAAGGGATTGTGCCCGGTGCAATACCGGGCGCAATCCCTTCAGTTCCAGCTCCTTGGGGAGCCCGTCAGGCGGCGGGTGGGGTCACTTCTTTTCAGCCAGGAACATTGCCTTTTCAAGCGGTGTCACGGTGAGTGATTTGAGTTGGGCGGTACCGCCTTCTGCAAAGAGGGCCATCTTGTCGGCTCCGGCGTTGGGGAATACCTGGTCGGTGATGGTCCGCAGACCGTCCTGGGCGAAGACCTCTACTGAGGAGCGGTCGAGGTAGACCCGAAGGGTGACGTAGCCCTTCTTGTCCAGGGTGACGGGGGCGTCCTCTATGGAAGCGAAGGACGGGTGGAACGCGGTGTTGCCGGAGTTAGTGCGGTCAACGAAGAGCTTCCCGGTCGTGGCGTCGTAGCCGATGACGGTGGATGCGGCTCCATCGCCCAGCACGGTGATGCCGGATTTCTTGGCCGTGCCCGGCGCGAAGGTGATGTCGACTCGTTGGATCTGGCCCGATGCTGAAGCCGGCAACTGGTGTGTCCCGGCGGGAATCGGTCCGCCCTTCTTATCCTGATAGGAGACTTTCCCGCCCAACTGTTCCACTTGCTTGACAGCGCTTTGGGTGAGGCGAGGGCCGTCAGAAGTCGTGGTCAGGTTGACTTCGCGGGGAAGTGCCATGGCGCTGCGCCAGGGGCTGGTGGGGATGTCATTGGCGTAGTCCCAGTTGTTCATCCAGCCGAGCATGACCCGCTTGTTATCGGGCATGTTGCCGAAGGACACGGAGGCGTAGTAGTCGCGTCCGTAGTCCAGCCAGTCATAGGTCTCCAGGGCCGACTGTGCCGGTTTCGAGGAGAGCATGAAGTCGTCCGCGAGAATGTGGCCCCAACCGAATCGGTTATTGTCGACCACTTTGATATGTGCTTGTTGGCCAACGAATTCTTTGACATTCCATGATGCCCAGTCGAGCTTTTCACTGTCGTTTCCGGTGGCCGTGCGGACCACTTGTCCGTTGACCACGAGGTTTACCGATTCCTCGTCAGACCGGGGAACGGCCGGGCCGTCAGTCAGCATGACGTGGTCAAGGGTCAGGTGTCCCCACCCGCCGGTGGCCTGGTCAACTACACGCAACTGTGCATTCTGTCCCGCGAACTCGGCGACATCCCAGCCTTTCCAGTTCAGGATTCCGGAATTGTCTCCTGCGAGGGAGCGGACCACCTTGCCGTTGACGAGCAACTGGGCGGCCAGGATCTGTCCGGAGTCCGCGGAGCGGTTGCCGCCGCCGACCAGCATGCTCATGAAATTCTTGGTGATGGGGAATTCCGGTGATGTCAGGGTGCCCTGCCGGTCATCGCCCGGTGCGGTGCCGGTCTCGAAGGTGTTGATCCGTTTGGCCCCGAGGTAGAAGTCCCCGCCGCTGGTGGAGGGCTGGAAGTTGGGGGTGAGGTCGCCGGTCCCGGTCCAGCCGGTGTCGGCCAGCGATGTCCCGGCGGGAACCTCGAAGCCGTCAAACTTGAGCTCCCCTTCGGGCGGGGTGTTGTCCAGCTTGTCGGAGACGCGGGGGTGCTTGCCACCGCCCACGAGGAAGTTCAGGTAGTCGTCGGTCACGGTGAAGTTAGGTGACTGCATGGACCCGAGCGGCCAGTCGCCGTCGTTGAAGGAGTTGATCAGGCCACTGCCGTCAAAGCCGGTCACGGGGCTCTGGCCGGGAAGGGCTCCGTTTGCCGGAGTGCTGCCGAATGGGCCGTTCTTCCAGTTTCCTGGCTCGTTGTTGACGGTCCAGCCGTTGTAAGTTCCGTCGTTGAATCCGGCCAGGACCGTCCCGGGAGGGGGCGTGGCCACGGGTTTGGTGGTTTCGGAGGTGAAGGTGGTGCCGTCGAAGTTGCCCACGAAGTACTGGCCAGCGGAGCCGCCGGCCACGCCTCCGGGGTTGATGTTGACGACCATGACCCATTTAACGTTCTTCGGGTCGCCGTCCACGGCGAGGGGAAACAGGTCGGGGCATTCCCACTGCCCGCCGGTGGCATTGGCTGGTCCGAATTCACTCAGGGCGGTCCAGTCCTTGAGATTGGCGGACTTGTAGAGGACGACCTTGTGATCCTGGGCTTCGACCGCGGTCATGAGCCAGTAGCCTCCGCCGCCGGGTTTGTTGTACCAGGAGACCTTAGGGTCACGGAAGTTGGCGGAGTTTCGGTTCAGTACAGGATTGCCGGAGTACTTGGTCCAGGTCTGGCCGTCATCGAGGCTGTAGGCCAGGGACTGCGCCTGCAGGCCGCGGTGGGGCGAGGCGTCCTTGTAGGCGCTGGTGAAGATCGCGATCAGCGGTGGGTTCTCTTTCGTACCGAAACCGGTCGTGTTGTCCTTGTCCACGACGACGCTGCCGGAGAAGATGTCCTGCTCTGCATCGGTGGAGATCGCCAGCGGCTGCTCCTGCCAGTGAACAAGGTCCTTCGATGTGGCGTGGCCCCAGGACATGTTCCCCCAGGTGTTACCGGAGGGGTTGTGCTGGTAGTACATGTGGTAGACGCCCTTGTAGAAGACGAGCCCGTTGGGGTCGTTCATCCAGTTCTTTGCCGGTGTGTAGTGAATGGCCGGCCGGTAGGGTTCGTCCCCGGGGCCCGTCGCGGCCGACGCCGGCAGGGAACCTGCCAGTGCCGCGGCCAGCGTCAGTCCCGCGAGCGTCAGTGCAGAAACGGCATGCGTCCAGCGGGTGGTCGTGTTCTTCATTCGTTTGATTCGCCCTTCGTTGCGCGCGTCGTCGGTAGACAACGTTGTCAGTGCGAAGGACACTAAGTGATGTCCGTCAGACAAGTCAACGGTTTTGGCGGCGCGGGAATGAGGCCGCCCGCCGCGCGGCTGAGCCGGGCGAAGCGATGGGCGGGCAGCAGAAAATTCCCTCCCAGCGGCAGGGCTGGAAGGGTTATTTCCGGCAGGCGGCTCCGTTCAGCCGTCTCCGTGGGTCCTGGACGCAGCAGCTCCCGCCGACCGTCGACCGGCTGGATTTGGCTGAGGGCTATTCCAGCGGCAGAAGCCAGGTCAGTTCCGAGGCGTCGCCTTCGATATGGCGGGCCAGTTCCTCGTTGAATCTGGCGCCGTAATCGGCGCCGATGTGTTCCTGGAACGCGGCTTCATCGCGGTAGACCTCAAAGACAAAGTACTCCCGGGGGTTCTCTTCCCGGGTGCAGGGAAGGAACAGCTCATTGCCCGGTTCACGGCGCACATGCCGGGTCAGTTCGAGCATCATTTCAGCAACGCGGGCTTCGCTGCCGGGCTTGACGGTGAACTCGGCATACAGGGTCTTGGTCATCATGATCCCTTTCAGGTCGATGGGTTCGAAATATAGTTCAGGAGGCCACCCCTGTCAGGCCGGAGGGCGCAGCTCACCGGAACCTCGTTGTATGAGCTCAGACGGGACAACATAGGTATGCGGGGGCTGCTGGTCGCCATCGATCCTGGCCAGGAGCCGCTCTGCTGCCAGCTTCCCGATCCGCTCGGGGTGCTGGGCGATGACTGTCACGCCGGGATCCATCATGTCGGCAAGCGTGAAGTCATCGAACCCTATCAAGGCCACGCGTTTGCTCAGCCCGAGCTCTCCGAGAGCGCGCATGGCGCCGAACGTGATGAGGTTCTGGCTGGAGAAGATCGCCGTCGGTGGTTCGGCAGCGGTGAGAAGTTCCAACGTGGCCAATCTGGCCGATTCCTCATCGTGCAGGTTTTCACGGACGGGAATCGTGGAGGTGGGAATTCCCTGCCGGCCGATCTCCTCAATGAACCCCCGCCGGCGTTCCCGGGCGGTCTGGATGTCTGTGCGGTCCCCCAAATAGGCGAGCCTGGTGTGGCCGCGGCTGATCAGGTGAGCGGCTGCCCTCGCGGAGCCTGCGGCGTTGTCGGTCACGACGGCGTCTGCTTCCACTCCTACCGGTTCACGGTCGATGAAGACCAAAGGCAGGTCACGGGAATGCTCCGGGATCACATACGCCTGGCTCCTGGCGATGGGCGTGAGGATGAGCCCGTCGACACGCCGCCCAAGAAATGCCGCCACGATGTCCTGCTCCCGCTGGGGGTCATCGTCCAGGCTCGCCGCAAAGACCGCGATTCCCCTGGCCCCAAGAGCATCTTCTATTGCCCGGTTGATCTCGCCGCTGAACGGGTTGGAAACACTCGGCAGCAACAGCCCGACCGAGAGCGTCCTTCTGCCCGCGCGGCGCAGGCTGCCGGCCGCCATGTCCAGTTGGTAGTTAAGTTGCCGGGAAGCGCTGAGCACCTTGTCGCGGGTGGCTTCCGATACGCCAGGTTCGTCATTGATCACCCGCGAGACGGTCTTAATTCCTACGCCGGCAAGTGCAGCCACATGGCGCATCGTCGGGCGGCTGGCGGAAAGGGCCGGCTGGCCACGATTGGACATCGTTGTCAAAAAAATCGCTCCTTCTCATTGCATCTATTGACTCTCCGGTGTGATGCTGATTACATCGTACATGACATCGTTGTCGAGGCCAGTGAGGGCCTCAAACACCAGGAGATTCAATGTTGAGTTCCAAAGCACCCCGTTCAACGGCCACCCGCCTGTTCGCTGCAGGAGCAGTGCTGACTCTGGGAGCGCTCAGTCTTTCTGCCTGTGGTGGCAGTTCCCCGTCCACCTCATCAACCGGTAGCTCGTCAGGGGACAAGGTCGGTGTCTCCCTGATCGTGAAGACGACGACCAACCCGTTCTTCGTCGCCATGGAGGACGGGGCGAAGAAGGCGGCCGAGGCCGGCGGCGTGGACCTTAAGCTCGCTGCGGGCAAGGCTGACGGCGACGAGGACACCCAGATCCAGGCCATTGAGAACGCGATCTCCAAGGGTGACAAGGGCATCCTGATCACCCCCAACGGCCCCTCCGTAGTGGACGCCCTGAAGAAGGCCAAGGACGCCGGGCTCTTCGTCATCGCTCTGGACACCCCGCCGGATCCCGCCGACGCAGCCGACATCACGTTCGCCACTGACAACTTCGCCGCCGGGGAGCTGATCGGCAAATGGACCGCAGCTCAGCTGGACGGGAAAAAAGCGACGATTGCCCTCGTCGATCTCTTTGATGACAAGGTCGTCTCGGTTGACTACAACCGGGACCAGGGCTTCCTGACTGGCCTCGGTATCGACACCGCGGATAAAAAGAAGAACGGCGACGAAGCCAAGACCGGCAAGTACACCGGCGGCAAGGGCGGCGACTACGAGATCGTCGGTAGCCAGGCCTCCCAGGGCGCCGAAGACGGCGGACGCACCGCCATGGAAACCCTCCTGGCCAAGAACCCGAACATCAACGTCGTCTACACCATCAACGAACCTGCGGCAGCGGGTGCCTTCGAGGCACTGAAGGCCGCCGGCAAGGAAAAGGACGTGCTGGTCGTCTCGGTGGACGGCGGTTGCACCGGCGTGAACAACGTCAAGTCCGGCGTCATCGGCGCCACGGCCCAGCAGTACCCGGTCAAGATGGCCGAACTGGGCGTCAAGGCCATCGTTGACCTCGCCAAGACCGGCCAGAAGCCGGCCAACTCACCGGGGCTGGACTTCTACAACACCGGCGTCGAGCTCGTCACAGACAAGCCTGCCGACGGCGTCAAGAGCATCACCACCACCCAAGCCTCCGACATCTGCTGGGGAAAGTAACCCACCCAGCTTCACTGCGGGGCGGGGACCCGGCGCCCGCTATCGGCCTCCCCGCCCCGCATCTCCCGAGCTAGGGCCTCCCCTAGCAACCATCACGGAAGATCAGGACCAATCGTGACCCAGCAACAGACCGCCGGCCCGCCCAGCGCCGGGCATGCCGACCTGGCGGAGGAATTCCTTGACCGCCAGACACCGCTCAGCCGGATACGCAATACCCTCCACCGCTACCCCGCCCTCAGTCCCGCCCTCGTACTTCTCATCGCGGTGGTGGTGTTCGGCCTCCTCAATGACAGGTTCCTGCGGGTTGAAAACCTCTCGCTGATTACCCAGCAGGTCTCCGTCGTCGGCACCCTGGCCATCGCCCAGACCCTCATCATCCTCACCGCTGGCATCGACCTCTCCGTCGGCGCCGTCATGATCCTCTCCTCCATGGTCATGGCCCAGCTCGCCGTCAACAACGGACTGCCCGCACCTGTTGCCCTGCTCGCAGGCCTGGTCGTAGGACTTGCCGCCGGAGCACTCAACGGATTCCTGGTCACCAGGTTCCGGCTCCCGCCGTTCATCGTCACCCTCGGCACGCTGAACATCTTCATCGCCCTGACACTGCTCTACTCCAACGGAGCGACCGTTCGCGGCTCGGCCATGCCTCCCCTGCTGACCTGGACCGGCACCACCTTCCCGCTCGGCCCCGTGCGGATCTCCACCGGCGTCGTCATGATGCTCCTGCTCTATGTCGCGGTCGCCTTCATCCTGGGCAAGACGGCCTGGGGCCGGCATGTCTACGCCGTGGGCGATGACAAGGAAGCCGCCCGCCTGGCTGGCATCCCCGTCAACCGGGTTCTCATGAGCGTCTACCTCGCCGCCGGCGCTGTCCTGGCCGCCGGCGCCTGGATCCAGATCGGGCGCACCAACGCCGCCAGCCCCAACGCCGGCGTAGACCTGAACCTGGACTCCATCACCGCCGTCGTGATCGGCGGAACCAGCCTCTTCGGCGGCCGCGGCTCCATCTGGGGTTCACTGCTTGGAGCGCTGATCGTGGGTGTCTTCCGCAACGGCCTCTCGCTCGCCGGGCTGGACGTGCTCTACCAGACGCTCGCCGTGGGCGTCCTGATCATTGTTGCTGTGTCCGTCGATCAGTGGATCCGAAAGGTCAAGTCATGACCACGACAGAATTTGAAGCCCCCCACGTCGCCACGCGCGAGCCCATCCTGCAGGCCCGGAACCTCGTCAAGACTTTCGGCCGTGTCGTGGGACTGGACGGGGTCAGTCTCGACCTCTACCCGGGCGAAGTCCTCGCGATCATCGGCGACAACGGCGCAGGCAAGTCAACCCTGATCAAATGCCTCACCGGAGCAGAAGTCCCGGACTCCGGCGAGCTCTTCATGTCAGGACAGCCCGTGCACTTCAAGCGGCCGCAGGACGCCAGGGTCCACGGCATCGAAACCGTGTACCAGAACCTCGCTGTCTCACCGGCCCTCGACGTCGCCTCGAACTTGTTCCTGGGTCGGGAGGAAAGGCGCGCGGGACTCCTCGGGAGCGTGTTCCGGATGCTTGACACCAAAGGTATGCGCCGGAAGGCCAAGGAAGAGCTGACCCGGTTGGGCATCTCCACCCTGCAGGACGTGACAGTGCCGGTGGAGAACCTCTCGGGCGGCCAGCGCCAGGCTGTCGCCGTGGCCCGCGCCGCAGCGTTCGGTTCAAAGGTCGTTGTGCTGGATGAACCGACGGCGGCACTTGGCGTCCGGGAATCGAACCAGGTCCTCCAGCTGGTCCGGGACCTTCGCGACCGAGGCCTGCCGGTCATCTTGATCAGCCACAACATGCCCCACGTCTTTGACGTAGCGGACAGGATCCACATCCAGCGCCTGGGCAAGTGCGCTGCCACCATCACTCCGCAATCACACACCATGACCGACGCAGTGGCGATCATGACCGGCGCAGCCACCGCCTGATGGCCGGCTAGTACCCTCCCGCTCTACCGGAGCTCCCTTCTCCGTCCGCGGACCTCCCCCAGGTCCGCGGACGGATCCATACCGGGAGTTCCCATCATCACCATCCCACGAGAGACAGACCATGGATTACCTCACAACAGCCCGGAACGACGCTCACCAGACGCTCGACGTCATGGTCATAGGCGAAGCGCTGATCGACGTGGTCACCACGTCGCACGACACGGTGGAGCACCCCGGCGGCTCACCGGCCAACGTCGCTTACGGACTTGGCCGCCTCGCCGTCACCACAGGTCTGCTCACAGCCATCGCCCCGGACGCGCGTGGGATTTCCATCGAAAACCACCTCAGCAGTGCAGGCGTCATACTTCTGCCCGGATCAAAATCCCTCACCAAAACGGCATCGGCCACAGCAACCCTTGGACCCGACGGCTCCGCTAAGTACGACTTCGACATCTCCTGGGACCTTGCCCCGACAGCCCCCGCCTACTTCCCAAAAATCCTGCACACCGGATCCATCGCCACTTTCCTTAATCCCGGTGCCGGCGCCGTGAAATCCCTGCTCGAACAAGCCCGCACACACTGCATGATCACCTATGACCCGAATATCCGTCCAGCCCTGCTCGGCAGCCACAGGGAAGCTTTGGCCACCTTCGAAGAGCTCGTGCCCCTAACCGACGTCGTCAAACTCAGCGACGAGGATGCCTACTGGCTGTACCCCCAAAAAAGCCTGGACGAAACCGCAGCACACATCCTCGGTCTGGGCGCCGGACTTACCGTCATCACCAAAGGCGCCGACGGCTCACAATTCACCACCCCCGCCGCTAACATCAGCATTCCCGCCGTGAAGTCCAAAGTTGCCGACACCATCGGCGCCGGGGACTCCTACATGTCCGCCCTGATCCTGGGTTTTCTCACCCGAGGAACCGAAGGTTTCGCCCCAGCTGTCTTGGAGCAGCTTGGACACACCGCAGCTGCAGCCGCGGCCATCACCGTGCAGCGCCCGGGAGCAAACCCCCCGACCCTGGAAGAACTCAACATCGCAATCGAAGCCCATTCCGGTGCCCAATACGGGGGTTCCTGAACCACCTAATCAAATGACGGTTGTCCCGGATACCGCTCCGTCAGCGCCACCCTCGCCCGCCTCCCAGACCGGAAAATCCTCTACTGACGCCGGGATTCCGGATTCGCTTATGCCCCGCCGGCCAAACTGTTCCGCTTAGGCAGCTCAACCGAAACGCAAAAACGGATACTTCGTGAATGGCAGTCCGACCAGGTCAGCTCCCCCGAGGCCCTAGGCAGACACCCGGTCGGCACCGGAACGAATCAAAAAGCACAGGACGTCCGACGCCGGACATCTCCGACGACGGCGACCGGCGCCCTCGCCTCCGACCACTCACGCCCGGCCGCTCATCGCCCTCGATGCCACTGTCTGACGACACGCCAGAGAAATAGAGACGAGCCGGTGTGGTGGTAGAGCACAATCTGGCAGTCATGTCGAAAACCGCGAATCCAGGGATGGATGAACACTGGACTCCCCCGGGAACATGCGAGGTCCGGCCCGATCCGACCCACATACGACTCGATCCGAAGGCGGAAGTGTGGACAATGTACACACACCGCAAGTTCGCCGTTTCAGAGCGTTCCGGCCACCAGCCACATCCCAGACCGCAGGGGGCGCGGCCCTTCTTTGCGCGCCTCAGGAGCTGCGCAACTGCCCGTCAGACGTGTCCGCAAGCCGGTCCTGAAGCGCGACACGTTACGTCCCCTCCCCCGCCGCGAGAACTTCCCTAGATGTGAATCTGTGACTGTGGGCTGAGAATGGCGGGTTAATACACAGCTGGGATGGCGGTTTCGGTGCTCCGTGTGGAGAAGCATCGGTGCTGCTGCACAGATCCCGTTACATCGTTACTCAATAGGGGACATCGCCGCTCAGGTTAACTGCGTAGAGGCCAAGTTCGTGACGCGTCAGAAGTTCCTTGCGCCAGCAGCACCAACCGGTCGATATCCAGGTTTGTAACTTTCTGACAGCGCCGTCACGGCGGCAATATCCTGGGGGGTCGTTCGACAGCACCCGCCAACGAGCCGGGCACCAAGTTCACGCCAGATTGGCGTTCCCTCCGCAAGGCTTGCGGGCTGTTTACTATCGGGGCCCGACGGGCTCGCCGCGGCCGGCCCCCACGTTTTGGTGACTGCGTCATAGCTTTCGCCCGAATTCGGATATGCGATCAGGGGCGTATCAGTGGCTCTGCCCAGGGCCTCCAGCGATGGGGAGACCAGCTCCAGCGGCACGCAGTTCACGCCGATAGCCGCCACGAGCGGCTCTGCCGTCAAGAGCTTTGCCGCCTGAGCCAGCGGCGTACCGTCGCTGATGTGGCCGCCATCCCGTAGCGTGAAGGAGAGCCAGGCTTCGACGTCGAACTCTTTCATGAGTGCCAACAGGGCCCCGGCCTCCGGCAATGAAGGCAGCGTCTCACAGGCAAGAAAGTCCGCTCCGGCCTCCACCAGCGCTGCGATTCGGGGCCGGTGGAACTCCAAAAACTCGTTTCGGCTGAGGACATAGTCGCCCCGGTATTCCGATCCATCGGCAAGGTACGCGCCGTAGGGCCCGACCGATCCTGCAATAAGCAGGGGGCCCGCATCCGGGTTTTCCGCCAGGTACTCGCGGCGTGCCTCGTCGGCCAGGTGCACACTCAATGCCACCCGTTCCAAGGCCGCTTCCTCGCCGATGCCGCGGCGCGCGAATCCCAGGGGTGTGGCTTGATAGCTAGCCGTGATGGCGACAGTGGCTCCGGCGCGGAAGTAATCGTGGTGTACGCGCTTGACCAGTTCCGGTTGCTCCAGAAGGACTTTAGCCGACCACAAAGGGTCTTCCAGATCGCAGCCGTGCGCTTCAAGCTCGGTGGCGAGCGCACCGTCCACGGTCAGGTTCGCTCCGGCGTCGAGCATGCGGGAAAGGATGGTACTGGGCATCGTTCAGGGCTCCAAGCATTTCGGTTTGTTCTTTCCTGCGGGGCAGTTGCGGCGCCTCGTGGCCCGGCAATGCAAGGTAGCACAACGTGGAGTGCCAAAAAGAGCAGTGCAGCCCGGGGCTTGCAGATGACGGTCAGCAGCCGCTTGCAGCAACCGGTGTTCCGCGGCTCAGTCACCCCCAAAGTCTGGCGGATGTGCCGAGTGAACGCGAACACCTCTCAAAATTGTGCGTAATAAGCATATATTCATGCTTGTAATGAACATCACTCTCTGCCAATATGGCATTCTGACACCTTTTGCGAACTGCCCAGGAAGAGGCTTCCCTTGAAAATTGCAATGAAATCAGTCCGCAAGCTGCGCGTGCATTGGCCTATAGCTTCGGAAACCTTCTCGCGGCTCGCCACGGGGGACGCAGAAGCGTTCAAAGATGAAGCCGGCATCGCGGCCCTGCTCCAGGCTTCGTCGGAATCCACCGACTTAGGGGATTTTGGCAACTACAGGCATGTATTTGAATCCGGCCTGGGTTTCGAGGGTTTCACCTGCAGTGAAGGCGCTAACCCTACGTTGGGGCAGGTGGGGCAGCGGACAATTTCGCCTACCTTTGTCTTCACGACGTATTTCGATGCGGCGCTCCCTGACGCCGCCGTGGAACGCTTCCTGCAGCACATCGTGGATATCCATCCCTGGGAGGTACCGGTCATCGAACTGACAGGCCCGGTCAGCGTCTCCAGCACAGCCCTTCCCGCACTCTTTGAGAGCGAGGCCGCATCATGATTGAAGCCACCACAGCTGGACTTTGGGACGGTCTGCAGGCGTTGCTGGCGGGCAGGTCATTCACCGACCTGACGCACGCCTTCCACCCCGGCCAGCCGCATTTCCCGGCCTTCCCCGACGAAATCAGGGAGGCGGTCTTCGACCTGGAGAAAGGCGACGGTTTCACCGCTCACCGGTATTCGATCATCGGCCAATGGGGTACGCACGTTGACCCTCCCTCGCATTTCATCCGCGGGGGACGGACCTTGGACCAGATTCCTGTGGAGGACATGGTCCTTCCACTGGTCATCCTCGACATCACCGCCCGGGTCACCGTAAATGCGGACGCCACTCCCACGATGGAGGACATTCAGGCATGGGAGCGCCGCAATGGTGCCATCGCACCGGGGTCCTTTGTGGCGTTGCGGACAGGGTGGAGCCATCGTTGGCCCGACGCCGACGCCATGGCAAACAGGGACGATGAGGGTGTCAGCCACACACCTGGCTGGTCGCAGGAAGTCCTCTCCTTCCTGATCGAGGAGCGGTCGGTAACTGCCGTCGGCCACGAGCAGACGGACACAGACCCGGGGCAGGCTACGTCCTGCCAGGATTTCACCTTGGAGACCTATGTCCTGGCGCGGAACCGGTGGCAGATCGAGCTGATGGCGAACCTGGACGGACTTCCAGAAGCCGGCGCGATCCTCATTGCAAGCTGGCCTAAGCCACTGCAAGGCAGCGGATTTCCAGCCCGTGTCTTCGCCATCCACTAAGACACGTTCGTGCAGTGACTAGAATCGGATCCATGTCTAAGACGTCCAGCATGGGCCGGGGAATCATGGCTGTCCTCGCTGTGGGCTCCCGCAACGCAGAAGGCCTGTCTGGCGGAACGGGCGCTGATATAGCAGCCGATCTGGGCAGGGACCGCAGCCAGGTTTCGCGCAGTCTCCGGACCGCCGAGCAGGAGGGGTTTCTGGCACGCGGAGACCATCGGTCCTACACAATGAACTGGTCGCTCCTGACAGACGCACAGCTGTTGACAGAGCAACGGCTGCAGACCGACGGCGTAACCGCTCTGGAAGGCTTGGCCGGTGAAACTAACGAAGGATGCTTCCTTGGAGTTATGAGCGGAAACAGTACTGTCACCATCGGTGAGCGTGTTCCGGCAAGTAGCAACATGGTCGGTTCGTGGCTGGGCCGGCCCTACCCGGCGTTTTGTAGCGATGCCGGCCAGGCCCTGCTGTGGGAAGCCTCGGACGCCGAGGTCCGAACCATTTTCTCCGGCGTACCTTTCGTGCGCCATGGCCCCAAGACACCGCTTGACGTCGAGGACTTCCTGTCACGACTGCGCGGGGCGCGGGCACGGGGGTACTCCATTGTCGACGAGGAAGCCGAACCAGGACTTTACTCGCTGGCCGTTCCGATTCGCGACTTCAAGGGCGATGTGGTGGCAGCGCTTCAGGTCGTCGGCGCCAAGACACGCTTGGAGCCGCGCCTGGAGCTATGCGCCACGGCTCTCGTGTCCTGGGGAAAGTGGCTTGAGTCAACGCTGGGTCACGCGGCGCCGCAGAACCGGCTCTAGCTGGCAAGGCCCTTCCGGACCGCGTTGTCCCGGGGACGGCCCTCAAAGGACCCCAGCCGCTCGGCTGCTGCCGTAAGGGCCTTTGCAATGTCATTGGTGCTGGGTTTGATCTCGGCCCGGCTGCCGAGGACGCTGAGCGCGGCAAGAATCGATCCTTCAGCGTTGCGGACCGGAACGGCCAGTTCGTAGATTCCGTGCTCGAATTCTTCCTCCGCGACAATGAAGCCCCGCGCCCTGTCCCGGTCCATCAGTTCGGCGACTTCTTGCGGGGAATGGGCCGCCCCCGGACCACCTACGCCGATAAAGTTGACATCCTGGAGAAGGACTTCAATGGCCGGCTGTTGGTCGTCCCACAGCAACGCCCGTCCGGAGCCGGTACACCAGACGGGCGTCACCATGCCGGGTTTCACGAAGCTGCCGGGTACCGCATCGTTACTGGAGGCCCGCAGGAGAACGACCCGGAAGCCATCACGAACGGAAACTCTGGATCTAAGGCCGAAAGAAGCCACTAAAGCCTCAAGTTCGGTTCTTGATTCGCGGACCCAGCCGGTATTCAGCGCTGCGGCCAGGCTGAAAAAACGTGGACCGGTTCGGAAGGGACCGCGATCGACGCGCTCCAGCAGTCCCAGCTCACACAATTCCTGTGTCAGCCGTGAGACGCGGCTTTGTTCCATATCCAACTCGGATGCGAGCTGGGAAACGCCGAGAAGCCGCCTGCCCTGCTTCTCCCGGTCTGCGACCAGCCGAACTATTCGAAGTCCCTGGGCCATGGACGACGCTTCCGAGGAAGAATCCATGCTCCGTGCTCCTTCCGCCCGATGACTACGCCTATTCTCACATGTCTTCATTGTTGACCAGGACGCGGTTTCCTTGCGCCCACACAGTGTAGAGGTCAGCGAGTATCGCTGAATTCGCTGCTTCCAGATCTGCGGGAGCGATTTCTGCCCGTCCCTGCCGCCCGAACAGCACGACTTCGTCTCCAGGGGAAACTCCCGCCACGTCGGTGACGTCGACAACCATGGAATTCATCGAAACGATGTCGACTATGGCAGCGCGTCGGCCGCGGACAAGTACGCTGCCTTGGCTGGCCAGTGCCCGCCGGTAGCCATCTCCGTAACCCGCTGTCACTGAAGCCAGTCTGGAGTTCCGGTCCAAGGTGTGGGTGAGCCCGTAGCCGACCTTAGTGCCTGCTGCATAGCTATTAATGGACGCAATCCGGGCTTTGAAGGCCAAACACCGTTGGAAGTGCGCTGTTGCAGGTTCCGAATCGCCGTAGAGGACTGCCCCGGCACGGACCATGTCCAGCCACGAGCCGCGTACGTGCAGGGCGGCGTATGAATTGGCGCAGTGGAGCAGCACTTCCTCCCGGGGAGTTCGGGTCAATTGCAGCAGTGTCAACGCCTGGCTTTGGAACCGCAGAAGAGTCGTTTCGATATGGCCGTCGTCGTCCTTGGGAAAATGCGTCATGATCCCGGCCAGTTGAAGCCCCGGGTGGCCCACGATTCCTACCGCGGATTCCCGGCCAAGCGAGGATGAGACGTCGAGGCTGTGCCTGCTGATCCCGGTAGAGTTGATATCGAGGTGGATGCGGACCACCTTCCCAGCCACGGCAGCGATCTTGTGTATCTCCCACGCGCTCTGCGGGTCGGCGACAAGTTCCTCGATGTCGTGACGCAGGCCTGCTCTGATCTCCTGCGGCGCCGCGGCACGGACACGCAGGATCCGGCCCTCAAAACCGCAGCGGCGTGCAATGGCTGCCTCCTCGTTGCTTCCTACTCCGATGAATGGAACGCCCAGACGAACAAGGGACGGGAGTAAGAGGTCAGCTCCGTGCCCGTAGGCATGGGACTTGACCACTGCGCACAACAGCGCGCGGTCATCGATCATGGACAGGAGGGTCCGGACGTTTGATTCGAAAGCGGCGGCGTCAATCTCCAGCCAGCTGCCGGCGTCCTGGACCGAACTGCGCACGTGTTGCATCAGGCCTTGTGAGTTCATGGTTTATCCCTTGAACAGCCTCGTGGCCGGGAAAGAAAGACCCCGACCACGAAGCTGAGAAGACGATGGTTGATGATGGCGTCAGGACAGCTGGTCTGCGCGCGCCTTGCGCCCGTATTTGAAGTAGAAGAAGGCGTAGCAGGCACCAACAAAAGAGATTCCGAAATAGAGGGCTGCCACCTGATTCGGGTCAAAGGCGATGCCGATGAGCGAAATGAGGCAGAGCGAAAAGGCCAGGATGGGCACCAGCGGGAACAGCGGGGCCTTGTAGGCAAGGGCGGCGACATCGCCGCCGTTCTTGACAAAGGATCTCCTGTGGAAGAAGTGCGAGGCGGTGATGGACATCCAGACCCCGACGACGGCGAAACCTGCCACTGAAACGAGAGCCAGGTAGACCGTTTCGGGCGCAACGACGCTGCTGATGAGCGACGCAAGGCCTCCGAGCATGCTGACTGAAAGCGCGATTAGGGGGATACCGCCCCGGGTCAGTTTCTTCAGCGCCCGGGGGGCGTGCCCCTCGTCGGCAAGGGAGTAGAGCATCCGTGCGCAGGAGAAGAGGCCGCTGTTTCCGGCGGAGAGGAGGGCGGTGATGATGACGAAGTTCATGATGTCGGCGGCAAAAGGAATGCCTATGGATGAGAAGACAGTCACGAACGGGCTTTCATCCAGGCCTACCTGATCAAAAGGGATGGTAGCTGCGATGACAGCGATTGCCCCGACGAAGAAGATCAGCAGGCGGATCACTGTGCTGCGCATCGCTTTGGGGATGCTGGTGGCGGGGTCAGCTGTTTCGCCCGCTGCCACACCGATGAGTTCCGAGCCGGAGAAGGCGTAGAACACTGCAAGTGCAGTGACGAGGACGCCGCTGAAACCGTTGGGGAAGAGGCCGCTGGAGGTGTTGAAATTCTCAAACATGAACGGGTGGCTGCCTCCCTCACTGAGCGGGTGGATGCCGAACAACGCCGCGCCACCAAGAACGATGAGGACCACGATGGCGCCGACTTTGACGATGGCAAACCAGAACTCGGACTCGCCGAAGAACTTCGAGGAAACTGCATTGAATCCGAAGAGGACCGAGGCGAAGATGACGCACCAGACCCAGACGTCAACATCCGGGAACCAGCGCTGCATGAGGAGACCGGAGGCAGTGAACTCCGATCCGATGGCCACTGCCCAGCAGAGCCAGTAGAGCCAGGCCGTGGCGAACCCTGTGGCCGGCCCGATCGACCTCGCCGCGTAAATGTGGAAGGCGCCTGAGACCGGATACGCGATGGCAAGCTCGCCGAGGCAGGCCATAACCAGGTACACAACGAAGGCGCCGATCAGATAGGCGATGACCGCGCCGAGCGGTCCGGCCTGGGAAATGGTGTAGCCCGAGCTCAGGAACAGCCCTGAGCCGATCACCCCGCCCATGGCGATCATGACCAGATGGCGTGCCCCCATGGACCGCCGGAGCCCGGAGTCGGTCGACGGGGGCAACGTGGGTTGTGTGTCTAGCTGGACAGGTGATGAGGGTTCCATGGTTTCTCCCCGGTGAGTGGATAGGTCTGATGCGAAAGATGCGCACATCGCCCCGGCTTGGGGGACAGGGCGCCTCGGGCTGTGCAGTGGCGGTAGTGATGAAAGTAACACGAAAACGGCCTTTGGGTCATTAAAAACATTTCAACATGCTTATGTTGCACCTAAGTTACTTCGAGGCGCTGCTGCCGAATCGGCGTACAGATGGTCAGTTCGCCCTGCTGTTCGGTCACAATGACATGCACTGACGGACATGGAATGCGGTGAGCATTGGAGGACCGATGTATCTGACTTAAGGAGCACCATGACCACCTATGACATTGCGCTGATCGGCTTCGGCGGCGTCAACAGGACGCTGGCCGAACTGGTCGCAACACGCGGTGACACACTCCGTTCCGAGCTGGGCTTCGGCCTGCGTGTCGTCGCCATCACCGACCTGCGTCTCGGCTCGCTGGTCCAGCCCGAGGGGATCGACCTCGGCATCGCACTCAATTTGGACGGTGGAAGCGAAACCTTCGCCGCCCATGGCGGGTCCGCGGACACCAATAACGAATCAGTTATCCGTGACTGCACCGCCGACATCATCTGCGAGGCCACGTTCACGAATCCCGACGACGGCGAGCCAGCAGTTTCGCACGTACGCTGGGCCCTCGAATCCGGCAAGAGCGTTTGCACGACGAACAAGGGCCCGGTTGCCCTCCGCGGCGCCGAACTGACCGCCCTGGCCGAACAGAACGGCGTGCACTTCGAATTCGAGGGTGCCGTCATGAGCGGCACTCCTGTCATCCGCCTGGCCAAGAAAATGTTCGCGGGGCTGAAGCTGAACGGGTTCGAAGGCATCCTCAACGGCACCAGCAACTATGTGCTCGGGCGGATGGAATCCGGACTGGACTTCGAAGAGGCCGTCAGCGAGGCACAGGAACGCGGCTACGCCGAAGCCAATCCCGCAGCAGACATCGAGGGATACGACGTTCAGCTCAAGGTACTGATCCTCGCCAACGAGCTGCTCGACGCAGGCATCGAACTAAAGGACGTTCAGCGGGCGGGGATTTCGACAGTGACGCCGGAGAATATCCAGAAGGCACCCCGCGAGGGACGCCGCTGGAAGCTCGTGGGTTCAGCGCGGCGGAACCCGGACGGGTCAGTGACCGCAGGCGTCTCCCCCGTAGCGCTCCCCCTCGGCCATGGGCTGGCCGGCGTTTCCGGCGCAACCAATGCCGTGTCCTTCGACACCGACCTTCTGGGCCCGGTAACCGTCTCCGGACCGGGAGCCGGCCGTGTGGAGACCGCCTACGCCCTGCTTTCTGACATCATCGCAATGCACGCAGCCAGGACGGAAGTAGCCGCAAATGTCTGAAACAACGCTGTGCTCGACGGAAACGGCGCTGCCGCAGTTCCGCGACGTGATGAGCCCCTACGACGGCAGAGTGGTCGGCGCGGTTTCGCTGACCGAGGCCACCGCCGGCAAAGCCGTGATCGAAACGGCCCGCGTCGGCGCCCGGAAGGCACGGGCACTGTCCCGCAACGCCCGCGGGAAGATACTGGACGGCGCCGCAACGGAGATCGAGCAGCGCAGCGAGGAGTTCGCGCAAACGATTGTGTCCGAGGCCGGGAAAACGATCCGCCAGGCACGGAAGGAAGTGATGCGCGCGGTCAACACGCTCCGCCTCTCCGCTACCGAAGCGCGCCGGAACGCAGGCGAAGTCATACCCTTTGACTCGTACGAGGGCTCAGAGGACCGCACCGGCTGGTACTCGCGCGAACCACTGGGCATCATTGCCGCGATCACTCCTTTCAATGACCCCCTCAACCTGGTGGCACACAAGATCGGCCCGGCAATCGCCGGAGGAAACGCCGTGATCCTCAAACCCTCTGCATTGACTCCCCTGTCAGCCCAGCTGCTCACGGACGCCCTCGTGAGCTCCGGCCTCCCGCCGGAAGCCCTCACGATTGTTCACGGCGACCGGGACGTGGCCGAAAAAATCATTCGGTCCCGGGACGTACGAATGGTGTCCTTCACCGGGGGGTTCTCCACTGGGGAGAGTATCGCCCGCACCGCAGGCCTGAAGAAGCTTTCCATGGATCTCGGCGGAAACGCACCCGTGATCGTCCTGGACGATGCCCACATCGAGAAGGCCGTGGAATCCTGCGTCTCCGGAGCGTTTTGGGCTGCCGGCCAGAACTGCGTGGGGGTGCAGCGGATCCTCGTAGCCGCCCCAGTGTACGGCGCGTTCCGCCAGCGCTTCCTGGAGGCAACGGCGCGGTTGGTTGCCGGGGATCCAATGGATGAACAGACGGATGTCGGACCCATGATCAGCCCCACAGCATTGCAGGAGCTCCAGTCCAAACTGGACGTGGCCCTCGACGCCGGCGCCGTCCTGCTCTCAGGCAACGTCACGGACGGCAATGTGCTTCAGCCGACCGTCCTGGAAGCCGTCCCGGCGGACAGCAGCCTGTGGAGGGAGGAGGTTTTCGGCCCTGTGGTCATGCTTCGTAAATTCAACACCTTCGAAGAGGCCATCGACGTCGCCAATGCCATCGAGTTCAGTCTTCATGCGGGCATATTCACCGACTCCCTGGCCAGGGCCATGGATGCGGCCCGCCAGCTCGAAGCAGGCGGCGTCATGATCAATGATTCCTCTGATTACCGGTTCGACGGCATGCCATTCGGCGGGGCTAAGTACGGGAGCATGGGCAGGGAGGGCGTCCATTTCGCGTATGAGGAGATGACCCAGCCCAAAGTCATCTGCATCAAGAACTGATCGAACTGGAGGGGCGCGGCCGAGGGCCCGCGCCCCTCCAGTTCCTCCGGGCAGCCGGCACAAAACTGCGCACCACCCAAACTTCCACACGGAGGACAGAAAACCATGGCCACCCGCATCGAGACGGATTCGCTCGGGAGCGTTCCTTTTCCGGCCACAGCCTATTGGGGAGCACACACCGCCCGGGCCTTGGAGAACTTCACCATCAGCGGGATCACTTTCACTCCGTGGCGCGGGCACCTCCGGCGCCCCGCCTGATGAAACTGGAAAGCGTCATGGCTGTCACCGTGTCCGTGACTCCGGGAATAGCAGCGATCTGCTCCCAGATCTCCTGCACCCTCTCCAGCGACCGGGCCTCGAGCCTCACCAGAAGATCAAAGTCACCGCTCACGACATCGCACAGAACCACCTCGGGAATCGACCGCAACACGGAGATGACGTCCGCCCCCCGAACCCGGTCCTTCCTGTAAACCATCAGGAAGGCGGACACCGGGCCCTGGCCCGGAGGGCCGGCAACAATCGTGTACCCCTGGATATACCCTTGCCGTTCCATCCGCTCGATGCGCTGGCGCACAGCGTTCCTCGAAAGGAGGACTTTGGTCGCCAGCTCTGCATGGCTCATGCGAGCGTTCTTCGTAAGCTCCGCAAGAATCCTCTGATCAATCTGATCAAGACTCACTCGATCCATGCCTGCCCTTCACAGCAATAATCCCCCGGACCCAACCGGAACGGAAACAACTTCAAGACCGAAAGCCCCGAAAAAATGACACTTCATCAAGCCCGGCCGTCTCTCACTGGCATTAGCTGCATCTTGTTCGACATGGACGGCACGCTCCTGGATTCAGCGCCGGGCGTTACAACAAGTGCTGCACAGGCATTGGCAGCTGTGGGCGCGCCGGTCCCCAGCATGGACATACTGCGCCGATTCGTTGGTCCGCCCATGATCGAGTCCTTCAGAACAGTCTCACAACTGGACGAAAAGACGGCCCAAAAGGCCCTCCAACATTATCGCAAAGCGTACGCCGATCATGGCGCCGAACAGTCCAGCCCCTACGACGGGATCATCGATCTACTCGAACGCCTACATTCGGCCGGCATTCCGATGGCCGTAGCCACATCCAAGGTTGAAGATCAAGCAAAAAGACTGGCACGAATGTTCGGAATTGATTGCCACTTCATCACCGTATGCGGAGCGTCAGATAGCGAGGGAAGAGCGAGCAAGGCAGACGTCATCGCCGAATTGCTGCTTCGGCTCCATTCCACAGGCGTAGACATCTCCAGTCCCGCAATGGTCGGAGACCGAAGCTACGACGTCGCGGGAGCAGCTATACACGGAATCCCCACAATATTCGCACTCTGGGGATACGGCGAGGCCGAGGAAGCCTCGCAGGCCGCCGCCGTTGCTGCCTCCCCTGCGGCCCTTCTGCCACTGATCCTGGAGAACCGCCGGCGGTCAGCCGCGCAGCATCCCTCGTGCGATGAGTCCACGAATGCGACCAGCAGTCATTCACATTCCACTGTTTGACGAGCCGTCGAAGCCGGCGTTTAGGGTTCGCACGCATTCCTCCCCGACTGTGGAGCTCCCGCACTGGCTGGGAGAGCGCAATCGTGCCATAAATGGGGCCGGAGACTCTCAGGGATGGACGAACTCGAGCGGCGCTAATCGTGATGGTTGTATTCGAACCGTTCGATGATAATGCTGCCGCTGGTTGCCGCCAGTCCGACAACGCGGCCGGTGAACCCGCCGGCGACCTCTGTGGACAGATACCGGCCGTCCATCCGCGCGAGCGTCGTCAGCTCGCCGTGCTCTCGAAAGCCCAATGTGACTTCGTCCGGCCCAGTATTTATGCCCGGTTGGCCCGCCAAGGGTGAGTCGTTGCATGCGATTTCCAGCTGAAATGGTCCAGGTGCTGGGTCGATTTCCGCTGTCGCTACCACCTGCTGAAGGGGTCCGATCTGGGCCACGACCCGGATTTGGCGTCCGGAGGCTTCGATGCCATACCAATGGAAGTCGTCCATCCTCAGGAGGAACCTGACCGCCTCGTCACCCGAGAGAAGAACCGACGCGCGTGCATCCCAAACGTGTCCGAGGACCCTGGTTGCCAAGATGGGAACGCTGCCCGTCTGGCTCTGCCCGATAAGGAGACCTTCGGGGGTTGCGGCCGTAAACGAAGCGGGGTCCTGGCCGGGTGAAATCCACCGCGGGTGAAGGCTGTCGGAGGAGAAATCATCACTAAACGAAGACCCGACGACGGGAACCTGATAACAGTCCTCATCGAACCGCGGCCAACCCTGGTCCCAGGAGATACCCGCAACATAAGTTTCTCGACCCAGGACGTGAAAGCCAGGAACAACGCCTCGGGGACGAACACCGAGATAGACCGCGGCCCAATCACCATCGACCGTTTCGACCAGGTCCGCGTGGCCGACACTCTGGACGGGCGCCTCCATGCTGCGATGACTGAGGATGGGGTTGTACGGATGCGGTTCAAAAGGACCTGCGGGACTGCTGCCACGGCTGACAGAGACGGCATGACCGCGTTCCGTGCCGCCTTCTGCCAAAACCAGATACCAGCAGCCGCCCGCCTCATACAGGTGCGGCCCCTCCGGGTAGGCCAACCCTGTTCCCTGCCACACCTTCCTGGGAGATTCCAAGAGGCGGCCAGCGTCGGGATCCAGCCGCGCCTGGACGATACCGGACTCATGCTCGCCGGGGCCGAACCCCACCCAGGTGAGGTAACAACTTCCGTCGCTGTCCCACGCGATATCCGGGTCGATGCCCAGCGTTCCCGGTATCTGTACCGGGTCGCTCCACGGGCCGGCAGCCTCCTTGGACCGCAACAGCAAATGACCGCCACCGAAGTCGCTCATGTTCGTGGTGACGAACCAGAATTCACCGTTGTGATGCCTGAGCGTTGAGCCGAAGATCCCGCCTGAAGGACGCCCGTCCCCAACAGCGAACTGGCTCCGCCGGGTGAGGATGTTCCCGATCTGATCCCAAGTTACGAGGTCCCGGCTGTGGAAAATCGGCGCTCCGGGGAAGTACTCAAAGCTCGACGTTGCCAGGAAATAGTCGAAGCCGACCCGACAGATTGTGGGGTCAGGGTGGAAACCCGGAATGACCGGTGTGATGGCTGCGGGAGATGCTACTTGCCGAACCTGCTCGACTGCAGTGTCAACCAATGGGGCTCCGTCCGTTGCTGGCATTGACTACCCGGTCTGCGGGAGTAGAGGAATTTCAACCCTAGGATGTCCCGCCTTGCAGTCCCGCCTGGACTTTCACTGGTTGGAACACCTTCCCTGCCTCACACCCGCATCACAGCCGGGGACGCCACGTCATTCAGCGCTGCCGCTGCATGGTCCAGAGCGTTGCACCAATTGGCCACGATGCCTTCAAGGGACGCGACGGTACCTGCCCGGCTGCCTTTCGATCACATGGAAACGCCCCGGACCAGCGTGGTCCGGGGCGAAGCAGACGGAATGGAAGATGCCGTGGACGGGGCGATGCGTACCGGCCTGATGGTAGCCAGCCGAATCGGCGAGCAGCTTGCCAGAATGCGCGAACTGGAACAGCGCACCATCGCCGCAGCAGAGGAGGAGAACCCCCTATCCTTGCTGCGGTGGTCCACGTGCCCTAGCTTGTGCATTCAGGCCAACACGGGCATGGGTAACCCGGAGGGCGTGGCTGAAATTAGTGCGGTGCTGGCAGGACTGACGGCAGAAGAACTCGAGGAGATCACCGTCCTGGGGCCGAAGGGACATCTTGGCCGGCATCTGATCGCCGTCATCGACAGAGCTACCGGAGGCCCGGACGCCGGACGGGGGTTTTACGTGACGGACGGAACGGTCAACGGCAACGGTGGACAGTTCCACGTCCTCCACAGCGACCTGAGTGACCGCATCTTCCGAGTCGGGACGGGCCAAAGCTAAGCCGGCAGCCCCTTGAGCTATGGTGTGCCATTACTGTCCATTTACTGAGGCCTGGCCTGATTGACCCCAAGCCTGCCAAACGGAACCGTGCAGGCAAACTCCATTTCCGGCGTGGCGCCGGCCTGAATGTCTTTACCAGACTGTAATAATTCAATTTATTTTACATATTGCTGCTGCAGCCGCGGTCCCATAGAGTCGGGCCATCAGCTGGTCGGGGCAGCGACGCGTCAGCCCAGCGATCATTGGGGGACTATTTCACTTCACTTCGCTGTGCGCCCTGATGTCAGCTAGCGGAGTACTGAAATTGGGGGATTCAATTGAAGAAGTTCTTGGTGCGACACTAGCTGGCATTCTCGTAACGGGGCTGATGACCCTTGCATCTCCGGCC
Source organism: Arthrobacter sp. 01L42 (assembly GCF_056400005.1). Taxonomy (NCBI): domain Bacteria; kingdom Bacillati; phylum Actinomycetota; class Actinomycetes; order Micrococcales; family Micrococcaceae; genus Arthrobacter; species Arthrobacter sp. 01L42. The sequence goes on from NZ_JBFTSL010000016.1 coordinate 25,972, forward strand.
CAGGCTGCCCCGGACACAGGGGGGGTGGTTAGTCCACAGGGGCTATGTGACAGCTCGACGGTCTACAAGACGGTCACGTCCAAGCAAAACTACTATCAGGCCATCGGCCCGGTGTACCACGCCATTAACGGGACGAGCTATGCGAACACTGTCACGTTTACGAATACCTTGTCTGGCGCGATAGGAGCGACAGTGGGCGGTTATATTGAAGGCGGCGTGAGCGGTGGAATCGCGACTGCTAAGGCACAGGTGTCCGGCAGCATCACGGCCTCCGCTTCCTATACGACCTCAATGTCGGTCCAATACACCGTGCCGGCTTTGCGGACCGGCTACGCGCAAATCGGAACCAGCAAATGGAAGGTAAACATCCGCACTTGGAAATACAACACCAATTGCGTTAGTTCGACTATTGGGACGGGGACGCTGGATGCTCCCACCAGCATCGGGTGGAAGACTTGGAATGGCTGATAGATCAGCGGGGATGATGCTGGCCGGGGCCGGGCTTGCTTCAGTGTGCCTTGCCCTGGTGGGATGCGACGCCGTGCCGCCGCTGCCCCCCGGTACTGCCACAGCTACGGCAAGTCCGTCGAGCACGCTGCCCGAGTCAGTAACTTCTCCGACGACCGTGAACCACCACATTCCCAGCGGCGAAAAAGTGGTCGGATCGCTGGACAACCAGACTGCAACGATGAGCCTTGGTCAATTCAGCGTGGAATCGAAGTTCATCAAGGTTTATTTGACGTGCTTTGGCCCGGGGGAAGTACTCATAAACGTCGATGGCGTAGGTAAGTTCCCGCTGCCCTGCAATCAAAACGATGTGGTTCCTTCGGAAAACCAATTCGAGGTCAGCCACCTCAAGTCCTATTCGGTAGGCATCGAATCGGCTGTGGGCCAGCGCTGGGCAGCGACCCTGGCCATACCAAAGGCGTAGCGTTGGGATCAGCCGTTGCGTGGAGGCGGCTGATCCCAAAGGCCGGTCGCCGCAGGGAGATACTCGGATCATGACGCGACTGGAGTTCTGGACGGACTACGGTCCGGGACCGCTATGGACCGATGAAGGCAAACCCGTCGATTTGAACGCGGGTCTCGGTGATTCTGCTCGTGGCCGCAGATCGGCTGCACTCAACTGATTCCAACGCCGATATCGGAGATTATGACGAGCGGCCACTCAGAAGCGGCTACGACGGCAGGTTACGTGAACACTATCGATTAGCCTCGTTGGGCACTTGTGTCCCAGGCAGGGAATAATGCCGGGGCGCCGTGAAGCCGGCGGCTCGGTTTCTGGCCGGTTATTCGTGGCCGGGCGCCGGGACGGTCGCGGGTGTGTGCTCGATGACGAGTGTGCTGCGCTGGCTTCCTGCTGCTACCAGGCGGGCATTGCGTTCGTCATTGCCGGTTGCACGCCATTCGGCGATGGCGGGGTCCTTGTCGAACCTCACGTGCCGGGCGGTGAGCCGGCGCAGGCGTTCGCCCTGTTCGAGTTCGACGAACCAGGTTTCATCCAGGAGGGATGCGACCTCGTTCCATGGGGCCTCGTCCAAGAGCAGGTAGTTGCCCTCGGTGATGATCAGGCGTGTTTCCGGCGGGACGGCGATGGCCCCGGCGATCGCGTCGTTGACTTCGCGGCGGAAGACCGGAGCGAAGACCTCCCGCGAGATATCTGAGCGCAGCCGGCGGAGCAACGCGACGAAGCCGGCACCGTCGAAGGTGTCCGGAGCGCCCTTGCGGTGCTCAAGCCCGCGGGCCACGAGCAGCGACTGCGCCAGGTGATATCCGTCCATAGGGACCAGGGCGACCTGCCGGGGATGGTCGGTGAGCAGGCGCTCCAGCAGCCATTCGCAGATGGTGGATTTTCCGGCCCCGGGCGCCCCGGCAATTCCGAGCAGGCACCGGCTTCGCCGCTGGAGCAGCGCTTCAGCCCTGGCGAGGAGCTGCTGCTGGCCTGATTCGTCCCAGCGCAGGTATGGAGGGGTGTTCATCGCTTCTCCTTTCCGGCTCCCGCCTGGACCAGGGCAGGAGGGTCACCGGTGTTCTACGGCATCACGTTACATCGGCGTGGACAATGTCCACACAACCTTTGCCGCACAAACGCCCGCTCACCTCTCCCCGGCCAAGAAAAGGAACGAATCGAGGACCAGAAAATCTCCCAGAAACATCCCTCAGGTCATGTCATCACCACAACTCCGGGAGATGAACAGGTATAAGGCCAACCACGTCCGCCACAAACAGCAAGGAAGGAGGCCCGAGTGATCCCGAGTCGCAGCAAGTCATGCAGTTCCAAGCGCTACCGGCCATGAAGGAGTAAACAGCAACAGCGCTGTCCAAGCCAAGAAAAGGAGCCGCCAGACCAGCCGCCACCAACAAAAATGGGCCCCCGCAGGGGCCCATAAAAAGATATTTGTACACATTCAGAGGCCCACGAGCCCCTGGACAGGGAAATACTGTGCCCGAGGTGGGACTCGAACCGCATTCCCACCCTGCAACCACTGGACTCCCCCGGAAACGTAACGAATCCGAGCCAGTCCGGCACCACTCCGACCCGATCCGAAGCCCAAAGTGTGTACTTTGTACACACCCCAAATTGCCCAGCGCGGAGCATCGCAGCCATTAATGCGCTCACCGCTCTCCTCCGCGTCGTCGACCTCGGCGTCGACGCCCGTAGGCCCTTGACCGTCACACAGATCAACACCATCGCAGCTTGGAGGGAACGGGACGAGGAATTCGGAGGTCAAACCTGCCGCCGCGAAGCAACGCGGCTCGCGAAGTAGATCCTGAAAACCCTTGGCGTTCTAAGACGGCTTGGCACCATTCACGGATTTGAACTGGCCGCCCCCAAAGGTCAGTGGACTCATACTTGCACAACGCCAGGTAGAAGCATCCAAGACAGCCGGCTCCGTCTCACCACGAGACTGGGTCGGCTTTTCTCAGCTCCGGACGACAAAGGGCACCGCGACAACCTGCCCCGGACACAGGAGCGGCCGTCATCCCCTCTGTGGGTCTTAGACGCAAAGAGGAAATCTGCGGGTTCAGCCTGACTGAACTGGTGGTAACGCTGCCGCGGCGGGGAACGTTCATTGGTTCCGGAAAGCGCGGCAACAAAAGCACACCACGCACGGCCGCGCTATGCGGCGCGGCATCCGGCATTTTCGAGTGCCCGCACGCCCTCAGGTACGTCCGGGTGCAGCCCGAGTCCGGCCGGGCCGTCCATGACGTGGTCCACTGCCTCGTCCAGGTTCCTGTCCAAAGACACCCCGCGGAGGAGCCCGCCCAGGACCTCGGCGCCAATGTCGGCGAACCGGCCGCTGCCTCCGGCCGCGGCAAGGGCGAACCCGTCCCTGAGCAAGGTTGCGAACCAGAGCGCAGCGAAGCTAACCGGGCGGGGCGCCGTCGTCGGCGCGCCCGGTCCTATCGCAGGACCCGGGAATAGGGTCATCAGGTTCCGGGATCCCTTCGGCCGAGGGAGGGGCCCGGCTGGACCCGGGACCCTCCTGTGAACCCGTTCCTACATTCCGGGGATATCGAGGGCCTGGAACACCTGGATCGTCGCGCCGGGCATCATGAGGTGAGGGTGGCCATCCATCAGAGCCACGGCCTGCTCCACACTGTCCGCCTCCAGCAGCGAGTAGCCGCCCACGTTCGCGTTGGCTGCGGACACCCCTGCCGGGGTAATTTCCTGCCCGTTGCCCAAGGGAGCGCCCATGTCCGCCAGATGCTCACCGGTCCGGCCGGCCCAGTCCATCCAGAGCTTCATTCCTTCAGCCGCAGCCGCAGGATCGTTGTTCTCCATGGTGGCCTCGGCCGACTGCGGAGCATTGTAGAGAACGACAAACTTAGCCGTGCTTCCTCCTTGAATCCGGCACCACATCTCGGGCACCAACCACCCGGAACACTACGGCCTGAAGCCATTCTCCGGAAGTGGCCGGGGCTGGCAATAACCTGATGTCGGCACACTCGGCGGGACGCGGCTCGCTCCGCCGCAGCCAGGCACCGGCGGGAATGGGGAGCACCGGTTAACGGTGGGTCCGCGGCATCATTTTTCCGCATACCGTAAGGATTCCGGGGCGAATCGGCGCTGCCGAATCCGTAGCCTTGAAGCATGTTTGAAATGACCGCCTGCATGGTTGACGTCGTGTTGCCGTGCCTGGACGAGCGGGGCGCCCTACCGTGGGTTCTGTCCCGTCTGCCGCACGGGTACCGGGCCATCGTCGTGGACAACGGTTCGGTGGACGGTTCCGCTGAGTTCGCGGAGAGCATGGGTGCGACCGTGGTCCGGGAGGACCGGCGCGGGTTCGGGGCGGCCGCCCATGCCGGGCTGCTCGCGGCAACGGCGGAATTCGTGGCCTTCTGTGACTGCGACGGCTCCCTGGATCCGGCCCAGCTTCCGGCGCTCCTCACCCCCATCATGGACGGAAACGCGGATCTGGTGCTGGGCAGCCGCCGGCCGCAGCCCGGCTCGTGGCCCCTGCACGCCCGCATCGCCAACCGTGTCCTGGCATCGCGGATCCGGCGCATGACCGGGGAACACGTGACGGATCTTGGACCGATGCGGGCCGCACGCCGCGAAGGGCTGCTCTCCCTGGCCTTGGAGGACCGCCGAAGCGGCTACCCCCTGGAGATGCTCCTCAAGGCCAGCCTGCACAGTTGGCGGATCGTGGAGTTCCCAGTGCGGTATTCCCCGCGCACCGGCAAATCGAAAGTCACCGGCACCCTACGCGGAACGATTACGGCGGTCCGGGACATGTCGGCCCAGCTCAGGGCGGCCGCCGCTGAGCTGCCGCCGGGACCGGCCCGGATGACCGGCCACCGCGAAGAACCCCTATGAGGGCAACATGGACCTGACAGTGGCCGTCATCGCCAAAGAGTGCCTGCCGGGACGGGTCAAGACCCGGCTCAGTCCCCCGCTGACGCCCGAACAAGCTGCAGCCCTGGCCCAGCTGAGCCTCAGCCGCACCCTCTATTCGGTGCGTAGCCTCCCGGCCCGACGCCGGCTGCTCGTGATGGACGGGGCACCCACCGCGCGGGACGCCACCAAATTCACTCTTGTCCAGCAAGTATCCGGAGGCCTGGATGAGCGCCTGGCCGCCATCTGTGACGCAACCAGCGGCCCCCTGCTCATTATTGGCATGGACACCCCGCAATTCTCCCGCCGCCATGTAGAGCCGCTGCTCCATGACTGGTCCACCTCGCAGCCCAGCCACGATGCCTGGATGGGCCCGGCAACGGATGGCGGCTTTTGGTCGCTGGCGCTGCGCCAGCCGGACGGAGCCCTGATCAGGGGCGTTCCCATGTCCACGACGACAACCGGGGCCCGGCAGCTCGCCCGGCTCACCGCGGCCGGCCTCAACGTCGGAATGCTCCCCGAACTGCGGGACATGGATCACTTCAGTGACGCCCAGCAGATCGCGGCGGAGATTCCGGGCAGCGCGTTCGCCAAGGCGGTGGCCAAAACCGTCGCCTGCGTGTCGGGCGTGCGGCAAAAAACAGAAGCACCCCGGTGATGACCGCCACCGCGGCACCTGCCGCCTACTTCGGCCAAGGCGAACGTGAGCCATTCGCCCTTGCCCTGCTGACCGGCTCCGGGGCCTTGACCCTCCGTCCGGAAAGTGCGCACTATCCCGCGGAGCCGGTGGAGTTCGACGTCCGTAACTGGTGCGAGGACGCCGACGCCACAGAGAGGTCTCTCCTGCAAAGCCTTCTGGGGCCGGTCCTGGACGTCGGTTGCGGGCCGGGACGACTTCTGGCTGCTGCCCAGCTGCTCGGATTGGCAGCCCTGGGCATCGATGCCAGCGCCGAGGCGGTCCGGCAGGCGCGCAACCGTGGTGCCCGCGCCCTCGAACAGTCAATTTTCGCCCCTGTACCGCAGCCGGGCCATTGGCAGTCCGTCATCCTGCTCGACGGCAACATTGGAATCGGGGGAAGCGTCACGGCCCTGCTGGGCCGCTGCCGGCAGCTCATCGCCCCTTCCGGGACACTGCTGGTGGAAGTAGACGCCGACGAAAACATCGACACGGCCTACTCCGCTTTTCTCGAAGACAGGCACGGGAACCGAAGCGAGGCGTTCGCCTGGGCGCGGATCGGCACGAACGGTCTGGCGTCGCGGGCGCCGGCCGCCGGCTGGTCTGTAGCCGCCATCCAGCGCCTTCAGGGCCGCGTCTTTTGCCGACTCTCGCCCCGCCGCATGCCGGTCCGCTCTATCCCATAAACGAGTACGGCAACCACCGCTGCCAGCACCGCCCAGAACCAGAGCAGATTGGTGGCATAGTCGCCTTCCAGGGCGCTGGTATTGCGGGCCACGGACTGGGCCTTCAACAAGATCCCGGCAATCACGGTCACCACGGCCCCCGTCATGAGCCCGCCACGCAGAACCGCGCCCGACGCTGGGCGGAGCCCGGATCCCAGCCGGGTCAGACCCCCGCCGGCAAGGGTGGAGGCCGGCACGATGACGCCGTCGTGCAGCAGCACGGCCACCGCCATCCACACCAGAAGCCCGAGCAGCTGGGGCGGGCCGAGTTGGGTCGGCAAACCCAAGAGCCCGTACCCGAGCAGCGACACACCCGCAATTCCCAGAACGATCCTCCAGATGCCCGCAGCTCGTCCCGCCCCGGCGGGTTTGCCGGCGCCAGCCGGCATCACGGGTTTCACAGGACCTCCACAGTGTGCAGCCACTTTGTTTGGAGGACGCCGGGGCGTCCGGGGGCGATGATGCGCGCCGGATACCCGTGGTCCAGATCCAGCGTCTGTCCGTTCAGCTCCAGAGCCACCAAGGTCCGTTCGTCCTGTGCGTACGCGGCTGGCATGTCCATCGTGCGGTAGGCGCCCTCGGGTTCGAGGCTTGTGACCCGGAGCGAGGACGACGGCGACGCGCCGACAGCGGCCACCAGGTCCCGGATCCGCACACCCCGCCAGGTGGCCGTCTGGCTCCAGCCCTCAACGCAAGCGATGGGAAGTTCGTGCTCATACTGGGGCAGGGCCTGGAGCTCCGCGAGGGTCAGGATGCGACGGGTGTCCTCATGGCTCACGGTGAGCGCCCAGTCCTTTGCTCCGGCCAGGTCGGCGACCTTGGCGTCGGCGGCGGTGCGGTTCACCGGGACGGCTTGTGGGCCGGTTCCCATCTTCCGCGGTGCAAAAAGGTTCAGCGGGTCCAGCCAGGAAAAGGACTGCCCGGCCGTCGTGAGTACGACGGCGCCCGTGGTAACGCCGACGGCGGCCAGAAAGGCCCGCCGGGACCAGCGACCCGGCATCGGAGGCGCCGCGCCGTCGTCAATCACCGGTGCTGTGGAACCGGCGCCGGCAGCCACTTGGGGCCGGGTGCCCGAACGGGAACGCCAATGCTCCATGATCAATGGAAGTTTCACGGCGATATGGAGCAGCAGCGACCCCCAGATCACCCAAGCCAACCAGAAGTGTGTCTGACGGAAGGGGAAAGGCCACGGGTACCACTTGTAGGTGTTGATCAGGCCCGTGCTCAGCTGCAGGAGCGAGGAAGCGATGAACAAGGCAATGGATGCCCGCTCCAAGGCGTGCATCACGGATTTGACCGGCGGCCACTTCAGCAGCTCCGGATAGACCGACCACAATTTGGCCAGCAGCAACGGAATGGCGGCGATGCCCGTGGTCACATGGATTCCCTGCGTCAGCTGATAGATCCAGACGGGGCTGGTGGGGAAGAACATCCACGACGGTGGCTCCTGCAGCCCGTGACTGAAGAGCCCGGTCAGAAAGCAAATGGTGAAGCTGAGCCCGAGCCAGCGCCCCAGGACCACCGTGAGCCGGGTGCTGCGCGTCGGTGAAGCGAACCGTGCGGCCAAAGCGTTGGTTAGCTTTTCCATAGTTCGATCACACCACCAATTCAGTCCCCCGGACCTTACGATTCGCTGAAATCCTTGGCCCGTCTGCAGCGCGGGCACCGGACATGGGGCAGGATCGGAGAGTGGGCGTCACTGCAACAGAATCCAGCCGGACAAGCGGAACCAGGATCAAGGTCCTCGTGCTCCTTCCGCTTGTGTTCCTCACAAGTGCTGCCCTGCTGTGGTGGATGGTGGTCCCCGGAAACCCGCTCGAAACGGCGCAGATCATCGCCACCTGCCTGACATGGCTGTCCCTCATCGCGGCCGTCAGCCTGCTACGGCACGTGCCACGGCGTCATGTGGGGGCCGTCATCATCACGGGAACCGTCCTGCTCGGCCTCGTTGCCGTGAGCGCACCGCCCCGGACCAGCAACGATTCGGCCCGGTATGCGTGGGACGGCATCGTTCAAAAAGCCGGCATCTCCCCCTACTCGTATGTGCCCATCGATGAAACGCTAAGCAGGCTTCGCCCCGGCTGGCTGTTCGCCCCCGGTTCCACGGGCCCCGACGGCAAGCCCATGTGTGCCCGGGACCTGTTCGGAACGGAATCCGTCGCCGCATCCGGTTATCCTTCCGGGGATCCTCTGTGCACGGCAATCAACCGCCCGCACGTGCCCACGATCTACCCGCCCACGGCCGAACTGTACTTTCTGGGCGTGCGCGCCACGGTCCCGGACACGGCCGGATTCATGGCCTTCCAGGTGGCCGGCCTGCTCCTGAGCGTGGCGATGGCACTGATGCTGCTCCGCGCGCTGGCCAGCCGCGGATCACCGCCGTACCTGGCCGCCGTGTGGGGGTGGAGTCCGTTCGTGCAGCTCGAAGCGGTCAACAACGCACACGTCGACGTCCTGGCCGGAGTCCTCATCCTTGCCGCCGGTATGCTGCTTCTGGGCGGCAGGCCGATCCGCTCAGGGGCCGCCTTCGGGGCCGCCGTCGCAACGAAACTTATACCCATCATTGCCGCCCCTGCACTGCTGTGGCGGCGCCCCGCCAGGTTCATCACAGCGGCGCTGGCCACGTTCGTGCTGCTCTATGTTCCCTACGTGGCGATCGCGGGGGCCGGTGTCCTGGGTTTTCTGCCCGGCTACCTCAAGGAGGAGAACTACAGCCAGAGCGGCGGCATCCGCTTCGGTCTTGCACAACTCGTCTCCGCCGGCCCCTGGCCGCCACTGCTCGGCGCCGCGGCCCTGGCCGTCGTCGCCCTCTGCGTGCTGCGGCGCACCCAGGCGGGGAATGTCTGGGAACAGCAGACCGTCATGATCGGGCTGACATTGCTGATTGTCAGCCCAAATTACCCCTGGTACGGGCTCATGCTGCTGCCGTTCATCGTGCTGAGCCGGCGCTGGGAGTACGTGGGGGTGATCCTCGCCCTGGACATCATCTACATGGTCCCCTCCGGCCCCTGGAGCGAGCCACTCAACCAGGGCGCCCTGCTCCTGGCGGCCGCGGCCATCGCCGGAGGCACCTGGCTGCGGCGCCGCGACGGGCTGCGGCTGGCCGCCCTCGAAGGACTCACGACCGGGGCGCCGGACCCCGCGGGCCGGTGACCGGCATAGGAACGTCACATACCCACATCGAGGACAGACAGGATTACATCATGGACACACCACTTCCCGGGCCGGCCCAGGCACGCATCGGCATCATTGGCGGTTCGGGAACGTACCGGCTTCCCGGGGCAACTGTGCGCGCGACCGTCGACGTCGGGACCCCTTACGGGCCGCCGTCCGGTCCGGTGACACTGGCCGACGTGGGCGGACGAACCGTAGCGTTCCTCCCCCGTCATGGCGGCGAACACTCGCTTCCGCCCCAGAAAATCAACTACCGGGCCAACCTCTGGGCGCTCAAGAGCCTCGGGGTCGAGGCAGTGATTTCCTCCTCGGCGGTGGGCGGGCTGCGGCAAGGCTTCGGTCCCGAGACCTTCGTCGTGACCGACCAACTCATCGATCGCACCTGGGGACGCGCCGATACCTTTTTCGACGGCACCGTCGCCGACGGCGTCACCCCGGCGGGTGTCCAGCATCTGCCCGCCTCGGAACCGTTTTGCCCGACACTGCGGTCGCACCTGGAGGCAGTTCTTGCGTCACGGGGCCTCCCCTACGCCCCGTACGGCACGGTGGTGGTGATCAACGGACCGCGGTTCTCAACGAAGGCCGAGTCGCAGTGGTACGTCACCGGCGGTGCCGACATCATCAGCATGACCCAGTACCCCGAGCCCGTGCTGGCCGCGGAATTGAACATGGGCTTCGCGAACCTGGCCTTCATCACAGACTCTGACACCGGCCACGACGGCTCGGAACCGGTCACCGCCGAGGCCGTCTTTGCACGGTTGAAGAAAGCCCAGCACAGCGTCCTGGCCGTGCTGGAGGACACGATAGCGGCGCTCCCCGAGGACTACGCACCGCGCCCGCTGATGGATCGGACCGCCGTCGCCCGGATCATGGCCCTCCCGGTCACACACGAGTCCGTGCCCGCACAGTGAGGCTCCTCGTCACCGGCGGTGCCGGATTCATCGGTTCGCACATCGTCGACGCCGCCCTCGCCAAGGGATGGTTCGTACGCGTCCTGGACTCCCTGGACCCGGGCCTCCATCCGGGGCCGCCGGCCCTTGATTCGAGGGTGGAGCTGCTGACCGGCGATCTCACGGAACCGGACACGGCAGAGCGTGCGCTCGAGGGGATCGACGCCGTCTGCCACCAGGCCGCGAAGGTCGGGCTCGGCGTCAGCTTCGCTGACGCGCCGGACTACGTCCGGAACAACGACTACGCCACCGCTGTCCTGCTCGCCGCCATGGAACACCAGGGCATTCTCGGGCTGGTCCTGGCCTCCTCGATGGTGGTCTACGGTGAGGGTGCTTACATCGATTCCGAAACCGGCCTCGCGGTCAGACCGGGACCGCGCGCCGAGGCCGACCTGCGCGCCGGCATCTACGACCCCCGGAACCCTGCGTCCGGCGCGATCCTTATTCCCTCCATGGTCAGCGAGGACGCGCCCCTGGATCCGCGGAACGTCTACGCGGCATCAAAAGTCAGCCAGGAGCATCTCGCCGCCGCGTGGGCACGCAGCGCCGGCGGGGTGGCGATCGCCCTGCGCTACCACAACGTCTATGGTCCCCGGATGCCGCGCGACACCCCCTATGCCGGTGTTGCCTCGCTGTTCCGCTCGGCCCTGGCCCGCGGTGCGGCACCCCGGGTCTTCGAAGATGGCGCCCAGCGGCGCAGCTTCATTCATGTCAGGGACGTGGCCGCCGCGAACATCGCTGCGGCCGAGGCGCTGTCCGCGGGCGGCGCTGCTGCATTCCGGGCCTACAACGTCGGCGCCTCCGAGGTGCACACCATCGGCGATGTTGCCGCGGCTCTTAGTAATTTCAGTGCCGGACCTGCCCCGATCGTGACGGGTGAATACAGGCTGGGGGATGTCCGCCACATCACCGCATCCTCCCACCTGATCCAGGCCGAACTCGGCTGGGAACCGACCGTAGGCTTCGACGAAGGCATGCGTCAATTCGCCACAGCTCCCCTGCGCGGCGAGCCAGGCTGACAAGGGCCTGTCCCGAAGGTCCCAAATGCCGGCATCCTCCGCTCGCTCCCCCCGCCGCGAGAAATCCCTTACAGATACGGGTCTCCCGAATGCGAGTAAACCCTCCCACAGGTCCCTGGCGGGCCGGCTGCCATGACCCCGAGCCAGTTCCCGGCAGTGAGACGGAAGACGCCGGCCGGCTTGCCGGTGATCCTGTCGAGTCAGTGCCGGCCGAGGTGGGCTGCGTCTTTCCAGACGCCATCTGCCGGCATTTCTAGCCGGTCGGTCATACCCTTCCTCCAATTCGGGGTCTCTACCGGCTCCCCCCAGTAGTCCGTGATGTGGGTGATTGTGCCGTCGACGAGTTCTCCAATGGTGACGTTGCGGTAGAGGCGTCCGTCGCCGTAGTTGCAGGTCCATTCGACGACGATGGTGGTGCCCAGCCGGTGCCGGCGGCCGATTTCCAGGGTGAGTTCGGGGAAGTTGCCTTCGACGTCTGCGATGAGTTGGCGGCCTCGGACGATTTCGCGCATCTGCGGCCATTGGCGGACTACGTTCTCGTTGAGGGGAGCGCCGAGGAGGTATTCGACGCGGGTGGCCCCGTTGTAGTCATCACTTGCAATGTCGGTCATGCTGGGATTCCTTCGGTGGTGGTAAGTGGGCGCCAGAGCCGTGCGGTGGCGTAGCTGCGGCCCGGTGCCCATCCTTGTCCGCGCTCACGAACATCGTCAATGGTCGGTGCCTCGTTGAGGGTCCAGGCGTGGGCGATTGCACGGCGCACTCTGTCACCGATGCGCCACGGAATCACGCGGCTACGCCTGTGGACCCTGTGCACACCACCTTGGCCGGACAAACAACCACCGCCCTCTCCCCGGGCCCAAGTAACAAAGAGTTCCCTGACGTTCCGGCTGCCGACAGGGATGATCATGAGGGTTTGATCCCCGAGTCACAGCAAGTCATGCCGTTCCAAGCGCTCCCGGCCATGAAGGAGTGACTAGCAACACCCCTGTCCAAGCCAAGAGAAGGAGCCGCCAGACCGCAACGGCCACCAACAAAAATGGGCCCCTGCAGGGGCCCATAAAAGGAGATTTGTACACACTCAGTGGCTCATAAGCCCCTGAACCAAAGGACCGCACACAATTCATGGAGGTGCGGTCCTGGCTGCGCCACCGCTGCCAACTGGTCGGCGTCACGACGTCCTCCAGCATTGACTTGTCAAAGAATCGGACCTCGCCCGCGGCCTGGAAAAACACCGGAAATACTGTGTTCGCGTCCTTCGAGGTTTCGTAAATCTCGGGCGCGCTCCCGTGCTTTCGCGCAATGGTTCCAACCACCCTATGGAACCGGGACGACCCTGACGGCCAGGAAGTGCTGCGAAGGCTGAATGGAGTGCCCAGCTTCGGAGAGCAAAAGGCAAGGATCTTCCTCGCGCTACCCGGCAAACAGTGCTGACTCCAGGCACAAGGCTGGCGAGAGCTGCCGACCCCTACGGCCAAGAGAGCGCATTTCTTTCTGTCGCCGACATCATGGACCCCGAGTCGCTGAATAAAGTGCGCCAGCAAGCAGGCTGCCAGGGCCGCAATCAAAGCCGCGAAGCCATCCGAGCGCCTCGATTCGGCCCCTACCGCTCACCAGTGACGGCCGTTCCATCTCGACTACGACGACGAAGCACCGGGGTTGTTTGACGTAGGAGAGGAGCGGCTGTTCTATCGAACACGGTGGCCAGCCGCCCACACTTTCCTGACGCCAAGACCGGCGTCTAAGAGGACCGCATCCGCGGCGAACCCGGGATCCAACCGTCCCAGATCACCAGACCGGCCGACAGCCCGAGCCGGAGTCTCAGTCAACGCCTGCACCGCCGCGGGCAGAGCGATCCCGAGCTGCTGGACAGCGCGACGAAGCGCGGCGTCGAGAGTAAGCGTTGAACCCGCGATGGCCCCGCCATTGGTCAGGCGCGCAACTCCCCCACTCACCTTTACCGCCAACGACCCAAGCCGGTAGTCGCCATCCTTAGCACCGGCAGCGGCCATCGCGTCAGTGACGAAGGCAATCCGACCCGGAGCGGCATCGAAGGCGACTCGCACCACGTCGGGATGTACATGGACCCCGTCGTTGACTACTTCCAACGTCACATGTGGGGTCCCGATTGCGGCTCCCACCGGGCCCGGTTCCCGGTGGTGTAGTCCGTTCATTGCGTTGAAAGCGTGGGTCAGAATGCTGGCACCGGCATCGAAGGCTTCACGCGCCGTGGCATAGTCCGCATCGGTATGTCCGACAGCGACGGCCGTTCCCGCCTCCACAAACGAAGACACCGCGCGGATTCCCCCCGGCAGTTCCGGTGCCAGCGTGATTTGGCAGATAGTGCCCCGGCCCGCTTCAAGAAGAGTCTCCACGGCCGCACAATCCAGGTTGCGCAGTAGTGAGGGGTCGTGTGCGCCCTTATGCCGCGGATTTAGAAAGGGGCCTTCCAAGTGACTCCCCAGGATCGTCTCGTCCCCATCCGCCAGATCGGCGATGGTTTCCAAGCGCTGCCTCAGCTGCTCGAGGTCCGCCGTGACGAGGGACACTACGGAGCGGGTAGTCCCGTGGTGACGGTGCATGGCCAGGGCAGCGGCAACGGAATCAGGACCGTCATCAAAGGAGGCGTTTCCTCCACCGTGAGAATGAATATCGATAAATCCCGGCGTGAGCCATCCGTCGTCGCCGTCAACTACTTCGGCTGTGTCCAACCCCGGGAGAGCGCGCCAGGAGCCGCCCGACCCTGTGGCGGTGATTCTGCCGTCGTCGAAGTTGACCCAACCATCATCGAGTACCTTGCCGCCACTGACGACAGCCGCCGAGTGGATCACGCATCTTCCGAACTTCATACCATCTCCAATCATTACTGCAACCAGCTGCCTCCTCCGGTTTAGGGAGTTGGCAGACCTCGTGGAACTACCCGCACTTTCAGAGCTGCTGCCATACTGGCTTGTTCTCGTATGTGTGCCGGTAGTAGTCCGCCAGGGCGAGTTGCGAAGCGGCCGCTTCATCGAGGATGACCCTGGTGTTCGGGTGCAGTTGAAGGATGGAACCGGGGCACATGGCCGATATTGGCCCTTCCACGAGCCGGGCGATGGCTTCGGCTTTGTGCTCCCCGGTGGCCATGAGGACAACACGACGGGCTTCCATGATGGTGCCTATTCCTTGGGTGATGACGTGGTGAGGGACATCGTTCGGATCGCTAAAAAAGCGTGCATTGTCCCGCCGGGTCTTGGAAAGAAGAGTTTTCACTCGGGTCCGTGACCCTAGGGAGGACCCTGGTTCATTGAAGCCAATATGGCCGTTCGAACCGACGCCGAGGACCTGGACGTCGATGCCGCCGGCGTCGATGATCGCCCTCTCAAAGTCCGCGGCTTCAATCTCCAGATCAGGGGCGTTCCCGTTGGGTCCGAGAACCCTGGCTGGATCGATGTCAACACGAGTAGTGAACTCCCTGTTGACCACCGCCTTGTAGGTTTCGGGGTGCCCCACGGGCAAGCCGATGTATTCATCCAGGCTGAAGGCGCGCACGTCGCGGAAGGTCAACTGCCCGCGACGGCTCCGACGCTCCAGTTCGTCATACAAAGGAAGCGGGGACGACCCGGTCGCCAGGCCCAGGACTGCCGCCGGCTTGCGGTTAATGATTCGTTCGAATGGGTCTGCGGCGGCCTGGCCGACAGCGTCAATATCTGGGCAAATAACAATTTCCATATCGATCTCCTGTTAAGTCTTCTGATTTCGAATCGGATCTTCATTGAGCAGAACCTCGGCGACGTTGGCTGACGAAGTGATGCATGGTCTTTTGTTGATGCCAGTCACAGCCTTGCCTGTTCGCTGTTGATGAGTTCCCGGGCCTTCAGTCCTGAGCCGACCAGTCCAGCATTCTGACCCAGTTCCGCCGGAACGATACCCGGCCGTGGCTGGAACGTGAGTAACTCATCCACTCGGTCGATGACCGGGGCAAATAATGCCTCGCCCGCTTCAGCCAGGCCACCGCCCAGCACAACAGTCTCCGTGCCCAGAATGGCCACGCACTGGGCGATGTTGAACGCAATAGCGTCCACTGCCTCGGACCAGATCCGCCGGGCAACCGTTTCCCCGTTCTGGGCCATCCGCAGTACACCGCGGGCGCCATCGGCGGCAAAACCTGTGGCCTCCGCATAACGCCGGGCAATGGCCCCGGCCGCCCCGATGCGTTCCAATTCCTGCAACGAACCGCCCGGAACGGGAACCAGCGCATGGCCTAGCTCTCCGGCATACCCGCCGCCGACCACGCGGCGGCCGTCGCTGAAAATGGCACCGGAAATTCCGGTGCCGATCACCATGACCATTGCATTGCTGCACTCACGTGCTGCACCGAGCCGGAACTCGGCCTCGCCGGCCATTTCGACATCACGACCGAAAGCCACGGGCAAATTGAGTCGCTCACTTAGCCGCTGGACGAACGGATAGTCCGACCAGCCTAGGTTGACGGAAAGAATGCCGATGCCAGCGTCCTCGTCCACCAACCCGGGGGCGCCCAGGCCGATGGCGGCCACCTCGACGTCCGGATGCGTCCGGCGGTATTGCCCAGTTAATTCCACAATCCGGTCCACCACTGCGTCTCCGGGCCGTGTGGCGTCCCGAGGCGTCCGCATCCGCTGCAGATCCAGCACCGGCAAGGACCCTGATTCGATTGGCCGGCCAAGCAGAATGCCGATCTTCATGTCGGTCCCGCCGACATCGATTGCCAGGACAGCCGGACCATCCCTCTGCGTATGCAGGCCCGACTCGGGCTCGACGAAGCGGCCTTGAACCCTCCCGGCGGCCGTTTCTTTGACGACCATCAATACATCTCCTTAATCGGAAGGCAGACACTGTGTTGCCCCCCGGATGCTGCAGAACGACGGCTCTCCGGCTAACCCCGGTGCGGTCTTGGCTTGGAGTGACGTTCACAGCGGTTGTTAGAAATGAAGCTTTCCCAACTAGGCGCCGCATCATCGTGGTGGCGACGAACGTTGAGTATACGCATGATCTTGCCAACGTGGAAAGCGCTTACCCCAGATGACATGACATCGCCCCGCCGAAGGTTGCCCGCACCTGGCCCTCGAGCCCAGCGTGGCACCGTCGATCAGGCCGGGAGTCCCGACGGGCCCGCCCGGGGACGGCGCCTGCGTTCGGTGGGATTGCATGGAAAGCGCATTCCCATTACCGTGGAAGCGCCCCATCCCTGAAAAGACTGCGAGTACCCTGATGGCCTTAGTCTCGGGCTTCGACCCGATGCAACAGGTGGCAACGCTCACGCCCGGCATCTGCTCGGTGACGCTTCGTTCCCACAGTATCGACGAGGTGGTCGCGGTTGCCGCCGGGGCTGGCCTGTCCGGGATCGAGTGGGGCGCCGACGTCCACGTCGTCGACGCCGCCTCTGCGGACCATGCGCGGCAGGCCTGCGCCGCTGCCGGGCTCAAGGTTCTCTCGCTGGGCTCGTATTACCGGGCTGGCACCTTCGGCGAATTCGACGACGCCGTGGCGCTGGCCGTCCGGGCGGGGGCACCGCGAGTGCGCATCTGGGCCGGCTCGGTTGAACCTAACGATGCCGAGCAGCAGCTATGGGACGCGGTAGTGGCGGACACCCGGCGCATCGCCGCGTTGGCCGCGGAAAACGGCCTGCAGCTCGCCTTCGAATACCATGGAGGCACCCTGACCAGCACGGTCGAGGGCACCCTGGAGCTTCTCGAACGGGTGGACCGGCCTAATGTGGGCACCTATTGGCAGCCCGCCGTGGCGCTCAGCGAGCCGGACGCCGTGGCCTCGCTGCGCCAGCTGATCGGGCGCGTGGCCGGCGTGCACTGCTTCTCCTGGTGGCCCGCGACGGAGCGGCTCCCCCTGGAGGGCCGCAAGCGCCTGTGGCAGGCCGTGTCCGACGTCATTCGGGAACACGGTCGGGACATGGACATGATGCTCGAATTCGTCGAAGGTGACCTCCCGGAAAACGTCGTCCGCGACGCAGGGTTCCTGCGCAGGATCGCCACAGACGCCGGCTAGGCGCCGGCCGTGCTCCGGCGAAGCGCCACACTGCCTGCAATGGCGGCCGGGCCGGCATCGTCGGAGATGGCCCCCAAAGTCACCAGGCGTCCCAGCTCTTCCAGCGGCAGGCTCACCGTGGACAGCGCCGGCCGGAAGTCGCGCAGCCATTCAATGTCGTCGAAGCCGGCCAGGGCGGCGTCGCGCGGAATCTTCAGCCCGTGCTCGCGCAATGCCGCAGCCACCCCGATCGCCATGACGTCATTGCTGGCGAAAATGCACAACCGCGGCTGCCCTGCGGCCTCCTTGATCTTCCGGGCGATCACCACGCCGGCGCCGAAGCCGCCGCTACGGTTGAACGGAAAGTGCATGACCTCCGCGGCCGGCCGGCCGGCGTCGGACAATCCCTGCTGGAATCCCCGGATCCGTTCGTCCGAGGTGGCCAGGCCGTCGGGGCCGCCCACGATCACAAACGCGCCCTCGTGGCTCCGGGCCAGGTCCCGGGCCAGGTCCCGGGCGAGCTGTTCATTGGGGACGATGACCGTGTAGTAGCTGTCCGGCTCTGCCGCGCCGGGGACCGGCCGGCCGAGAACGCCCACCCGCCCGCCGTTGCGGCAGTAGCGGTCCAGTTCCGCGGCGAGTTCGGCATTGGCCCCGGCGTCTTCGGCCCGCATAGAGCGCGAGCCGGCAATGATGATCGATTCGGCCCGGCGCGCGGCAAAGGCGACGACGGCTTCCTTCTCGGCTGCGGGCGTGCCGTCCGTCGTGGCCAGAAGCACCATGCGGTGCTCCTGCCGGGCGGCTGCCTGGACGCCTTGCGCGATGGCGGAGAAATACGGGTCCGCGATGTCGTGGACGATCAGCCCGATGAGTCCCGTGCTGGCCCTGGCCAGGGCCTGGGCCTGGGCGTTGGCCACGTAGCCGAGCGACTCGGCAGCCGCGCGGACCACCTCGGCAATGCCTTCGCCGGGCTTCCTCGCGGAGCCGTTGAGGACTCGCGAGGCCGTGGCAAGGGAAACTCCTGCCAGCTTGGCTACTTCGGCCAGGGTGCTTGCGGCCACGGGATGTCCTTTCTCTGGAGCGCTCCGAACCACCTTATGGCAGTTCGCCTGAAATATCCGGAAAGCGCTTGCCCCGGCGGCGCGGACAGTGCACACTTGATCAGTGGGAATGCGCTTTCCCATCTTGGATACCACCCTGATTTCTGGAGGACACACATGGGCTTCGAAACAAAGACGATCCGCATCGCCATGAACGGCATTACCGGCCGGATGGGCTACCGCCAGCATCTGCTGCGGTCCATCCTCCCCATCCGGGATGCCGGGGGGTTCACCCTGGAGGACGGCACCCGGGTGCAGGTCGAACCGATCCTCGTGGGCCGGAACGAGGCCAAGATCCGCGAGCTCGCCGAACTGCACAAGGTCTCCGAATGGTCCACGGACCTGGACTCGGTGATCAACGATCCCACCGTCGACGTCGTCTTTGACGCGTCCATGACCAGCCTCCGCGCCGCCACGCTGAAGAAGGCCATGCGTGCCGGCAAGCACGTCTTCACTGAGAAGCCCACGGCCGAGACGCTGGAGGAAGCCATCGAGCTCGCGAAGATCGGCAAGGATGCCGGCGTCACGGCGGGCGTCGTGCATGACAAGCTGTATCTGCCGGGCCTGGTCAAGCTGCGCCGGCTGGTGGATGAGGGATTCTTCGGCCGCATCCTCTCGATCCGCGGCGAGTTCGGCTACTGGGTCTTCGAAGGCGACGTTCAGGCGGCCCAGCGTCCGTCCTGGAACTACCGCAAGGACGACGGCGGCGGCATGACCACGGACATGTTCTGTCACTGGAACTACGTCCTGGAAGGCATCATCGGCAAGGTCAAGAGCGTCAACGCCAAGACCGCCACCCACATCCCCCTCCGCTGGGACGAGGCCGGCAAGGAATACGCCGCCACTGCGGACGACGCGTCCTACGGGATCTTCGAACTCGAGACGCCGGCCGGCGATCCGGTGGTCGGTCAGATCAACTCCTCGTGGGCCGTCCGGGTCTACCGCGACGAGCTCGTGGAGTTCCAGGTCGACGGCACGCACGGCTCCGCCGTCGCCGGCCTGAACAAGTGCGTCGCGCAGCAGCGTGCCCACACGCCCAAACCGGTCTGGAACCCGGACCTGCCGGTCACCGAATCCTTCCGCAGCCAGTGGCAGGAAGTCCCCGCCAACGCCGAGCTGGACAACGGCTTCAAGCTGCAGTGGGAAGAATTCCTCCGCGACCTCATCGCCGGCCGCGAACACCGCTTCGGGCTGCTGTCCGCCGCCCGGGGTGTCCAGCTCGCCGAGCTCGGCCTGCAGTCCAACGATGAGCGCCGCACCATCGATATCCCGGAGATCACACTCTGATGACGTCCCTCATTCTTCCCACTAACGACGGCGGCACCCGCGAGTACCGGCTCAGTGCGGCCCCGCGCTGGGCCAAGCCGACTGCACCGCTGACGTCACGGCGCGCCTACGCCGCGGCCCACGTCATTCCCGAAGTCACGGCCGACAACACGCCGGGCGCGCCGGCCCGGCTGGACTGGGATGCCACTCTGGCGTACCGGCACGAGCTGTGGTCCTACGGCCTCGGCGTGGCCGATGCCATGGATACCGCCCAGCGGGGCATGGGCCTGGACTGGGACGCGACCCGGCAGCTCATCAAGCGCACCGGCGCCGAAGCAGCTTCGGTAGTTGCCTCGGGTGCTGCCGCAACCGCCGGCAAGTCGGTGCGCGATCTCGTCGCCTGCGGTGCCGGGACCGACCAGCTGGATCTGGAAACGCTTCCCTCCGGCGCTGCAGGTATCGAGGCGGTCCTGAACGCCTACCGTGAGCAGGTCGCCGTCGTCTCTGAGGCGGGGCCCAAGGTGATCCTGATGGCGTCCCGGGCGCTGGCCATGGTGGCCGGCGGACCGGATGACTACCTGCATGTCTACTCGACCCTCCTGCAGGAGGTGGACCGGCCGGTCATCCTGCACTGGCTCGGCACCATGTTCGATCCGGCGCTGGCCGGGTACTGGGGCTCCGCCGACGTCGCCCCGGCCACCGATACGTTCCTGTCACTGATCCGGGAACACGCGGACAAGGTGGACGGGGTCAAGGTCTCGCTCCTGGACGCCGGCCACGAAGTGGCCCTGCGGGCCGCCCTGCCCCCGGGCGTGCGCCTCTACACCGGCGACGATTTCAACTACCCGGAACTGATCGACGGCGACGGCACGCACCACTCGGATGCTCTGCTGGGCATCTTCGCCGCGATCTACCCGGCTGCGTCGGCAGCCCTGCAGAGCTACGACGCCGGTAACGCCGCGCAAGCGCGCGCCATCCTGGACTCCACCCGGGAGCTGGGCAAGCACATCTTCAGCGCCCCGACCTTCTACTACAAGACCGGCATCGCGTTCCTGTCCTGGCTCAACGGCAAGCAGCCTGGATTCCAGATGGTGGGCGGACTGCAGTCCGGCCGGTCCGCGGTGCACCTGGCGAAGACCTTCGAACTGGCAGACCAGGCCGGACTGATCACCAACCCAGCCCTGGCCGCCTTCCGAATGTCGGATTTCCTGCGGATCAACGGGGTGGGAGTATGAGCGACTTTTCACGATTGTCACTGAACAGCGCCACCACCAAGAAGTGGACCCTGGCCGAGGCCGTCGACGGCTGCGTTCGCGCCGGCATCCCGGCGATCGGCCCGTGGCGGGACGTCGTGCACGACACCGGCCTCGACAAAGCCGCGGCCCTGATCAAAGACGCCGGCCTGCGAGTGTCCTCGCTGTGCCGCGGCGGCTTCCTCACGGCGCCCGACACCGCCGGCCAGGCCGCAGCACTGGCGGACAACCGGGCCGCCATACTGGAGGCCGTGGCACTGGATACGCAGGAACTGTTCCTCGTGGTCGGCGGCCTGGCGCCCGGCGAGAAGGACGTCGTGGCAGCCCGCCGGCGCGTCGCTGACCGCCTCGAGGACCTGGTGCCGTTCGCGGCCGACCACGGCATCCGGCTGGTGCTCGAACCCCTGCATCCGATGTACGCCGCGGACCGGGCCCTGATTTCGACACTGGGTCAGGCCCTGGACCTGGCCGCACCCTACGACGCGAAGGCGGTGGGCGTCGCCGTCGACACCTTCCACGTCTGGTGGGATCCGGAACTTAAGGCGCAGATCGAACGGGCCGGACGGGAGAACAGGATTGCTTCCTACCAGGTGTGCGACTTCAACCTCCCGATCGCAACGGACGCCCTGCTGTCCCGGGGCATGATGGGCGACGGCGTCATCGACTTCGGGACCATCGGCACCTGGGTCCGCGACGCCGGCTACACCGGCGACATCGAAGTGGAAATCTTCAACCGGGACATCTGGGACGCCGACGGCGACACCGTTCTGGCAACCATGAAGGAACGGTACGCGCAGCTCGTGCTCCCGTCCGCCTGATACGTCCGGCCCAACGGCAGCGGGCGCCTGCCACGTCATGGCCGGCGCCCGCAATGGCAGGACGCACGGTTGCAGGTTTCCCTGCAGGAACCGAATCCCAGCCGATGTATGCCGGTCAGTCGACGCCGGCTGGGATTCGGCCGATCGCAAATGACTTCCAACCGACGAGAGGACGGAAAATGCACATTCTGGTCGCCCCTGACAAATTTAAGGGGTCACTCACCGCCGCCGAGGCAGCATCTGCCATGGCCGAGGGCGCCTCGCGCGCATTCCCGGGGGCAACCGTCACGCAGTTCCCGATCGCCGACGGCGGCGAAGGCACCCTCGACGCGGCTGTCCGCGCAGGCTACGAGCCGCGGCAGACCACCGTGGCCGGGCCCCTTCTGCAGACGGTCGGCGCGTACTGGGCGCTGCGACGTACACCAGCCGGCGGTGCCACCGCAGTGATTGAAACAGCGCAGGCCTCGGGTCTGATCGCCACGGCCCAGACCCCGGACAACGCCCTCCGGGCCCACAGTTATGGTTGCGGCGAGTTGATCGCGGAAGCTCTCGACGCCGGCGCCACGGAAATCATTCTGGGGCTCGGCGGCTCAGCCATGACCGACGGCGGCAGCGGCGCCCTGCGTGCCCTGGGGCTGCGTCCTCTGGACGCCGCCGGGAACGTGGTTCCCTTGGGCGGTGGTCCGCTGGCCGACGTCGCCGCCGTGGACACTTCCGGTCTTGATCCTCGGCTGGCGACCGTGAGGCTCCGCCTCGCCGTCGATGTCCGCAATGCCTTGTTCGGGAACGACGGTGCGGCCCACGTCTTCGGCCCGCAGAAGGGGGCAGACGCCAGTGCTGTTGAGCTGCTCGATGCCGGTCTCCGCACCTGGGCCGCCGTGTTGCGGGAAACGACGGGCCGGGACGTCCACGTTCCCGGTGCCGGCGCGGCCGGCGGCTTCCCGGCGTCGTTCCTGGCCTTCACGGAGGCCAGCCTGGAAAGCGGCTTTGGCCTCGTGGCAGAGCTGACGGGATTAGCGGAACAGCTGGACTCCGCCGACCTCGTAATTACCGGAGAAGGGTCACTGGACGCCCAGTCTCTCTCCGGCAAAGCTCCCGTTGCGCTGGCGAATGCCGCCAAAGAGCGGGACATCCCCGTCATCGTGGTTGCAGGCCGCATCCTTGTCACGCCTCAGGAGCTGGCATCCAGGGGAATTGTTGCCGCTGCCCAGCTGGTGGACTTCGCCCAACGCAGCAACGATGGTCCGGACATTGACGATGCGGTGGCGAAGGCCGCCACATACCTCGAACTTGCCACCAGAAGCGTGCTTCCGGGACTAGTGGGGCCTAGCCAGACGTCGTCTTGCTATGGAACCGCGGCGACGCCTCGAATCAGCCACCCAGAATTAATGTACGAGCTTAGGACGCCGCACCGGCCGCGACCAGGGCGATGGTGAACGTGGTCCAGTCGCCTTGACTCCCAAGGAAATGTTCGTTGTAGTTCAACTTGAAACATTTGAACAATTCCGAACTTTATTAGGGAGGCACGCGCATGTTGTCCAAAGAGAGACATGGTCTGATCCTCAAGGAACTGGCGCTCAGCGGGTCGCTGACCGTCACCGAATTCGCCGCCAAGGCCGGCATCTCCGGAATGACGGTCCGGCGGGACCTGGTGGCCCTGGAAGCCGAAGGACTACTGAGCCGGGTACACGGCGGCGCTGTTCCGGCTGCCGCGCCCTCCGGGCCCGAACGCCGCGGCCGCACCACCACTCGCCCACCCCTGGCAACAATCGGAATGGTGGCGCCCTCGGCGGCTTATTACTTTCCGGGCATCATCCGAGGGGCCGAGGCCGCGGCGCGGGAACTGGGTGTCCGCCTGGTCCTTGGCGTCTCGAACTACTCGCAGTCGGAGGAGCGCCTGCAAATTCAGCGGTTACTCGCCAGTGGCGTGGACGGCCTCATGGTCACACCCAGCCAGGAATCATTGACTGGGACGCCAACCCTGGACCTGCTGGCCGCCGCCAAAGTGCCAATCATCGTTGTCGAGCGGTCCATTGATGATGTTCTCGACCCCGGCAGACTGGAATCGGTGCGCAGCGACCACGTCCGCGGTGCGGAAATTGCCGTCAACCACCTGCTGGCTCTGGGCCATAAGAGAATCGCCCTGTGTGCTCGTGAGGCCAGCCCCACGACAACTCCCCTGGGCGAGGGTTACCGTCTCGCCCTGCAGAAAGCCGGTCTTGACTACGATGCAGGCATGGTGCGCTCCATCAGCCCGGTCCCGAGCGACCCCGAGGTCCTCCGGCGGCAAATCGACGGCATCCTGGACTGGATCCCGGACGCCGGGGTGACCGCCGCGATCGTCCACAACGACGACGACGCCCTCATGTTTGCTGACTCGTGCCAGGCGCGGAACCTACGCATCCCCGGACAACTTGCGCTGGTGGCGTACGACGACGAGATCGCCTCCCTGGGGTCCGTGTCCCTGAGTGCTGTCGCTCCGCCGAAGTTCGACGTCGGGTACCAGGCATTGCAAATGTGCCTGAACCGCATCGTTTCCCGGCGCGGCACTTCCTCGGCGCTGCAGAGGGTCAGCCTGTCGCCCACCTTGGTTGTCCGGGACTCGACCATCAGCTAGCCGCCGGGCCATCCACCGACCCGAATGTTCAGTTCTGTTCACTTTGTTGTTGTTGTTTAAATCTGCGTGTTTCATTGACGTACACCATGTGGCAGTCACCACATCCCACCTTCGCATCGTGGAATTCAAGGGAGAACAATGAAGCGTCGCAAACTGCTTATCGGGGCAGCAAGCCTGGCCAGCAGCGCATTGCTGCTGGCAGCCTGCGGAACGGCAACCACCCCGTCCGCCGCACCTACCCCCACCGAGGATCCCTCGGGCACTGTCACGTTTTGGTCAGCGCTCGCAGGAATGGACAAGGTGGCAGCCGCGTTCAACGCGAGCCAAACCAAGATCCGGGTCAATTTCGAGACCATCCCCAACGGCGACAACGGCGGCTACGCCAAGCTTTCCACGGCCATCACTGCAGGAAACGGGCCCGACGTAGCGACCATCGAGTACCCTCAGCTGCCGCAGTTCGTCAGCAACGGCCAAGTGCAGCCGCTGGATGGACTGATCGATAAGTCCGCAACCGTGGACAAGCTCGGCGGCGAAATCCGGAGCATGGTTCAGTTCGGCGACAAGACCTATGGTTTGCCCTACGACGCGGCTCCCATGGTCATGTACTACCGACAGGACATGCTGGCGAAGGCCGGCGTCGGTATCCCCAAGACCTGGCAGGAATTCGAAGAGGCGGGAGTCAAGCTCAAGTCGGTGGCACCTGACGCCTACCTGGCCAGCTTCAACCCCAACCAAGTAGCAGCCACCGCCGGACTGGCCTGGCAAGCAGGGGCCAAATGGTTCGGCACCTCTGGCGAAAGCTGGGCGATCGGTGTGAACGATGGTGCAACAAAGAAGGTGGCCGACTACTGGCAAAAACTGATTGACGACAAGATCGTCAAGGTACAGCAGGCCTACAGCGATGAGTGGAGCCTCGATCTGGCGAGGGGCACGGTCGTCGGTGTCCTCGGTGCGAACTGGAGCGCCACGGGCATCCAGAAGCGGACCGAAGCGAGCGGCCAGAAGGGACAGTGGATCGCCGCCGAAATGCCCAACTGGGGCACACCGGCCGGCGCTTTCTACGGTGGATCAAGTTTCAACGTCACCAAGAGCAGCAAGAACCCGGCTGCCGCGGCCAAGTTCATCGAGTTCCTCACCACAAACCAGGAAGCCATCAAGGCGCGTGGAAACACCGGCTCGGCCTTCCTCGCCTTCCCAGGACTGACTCCCGTGGCGCAGCAAGCCTACGACGCCAGCTACTTCGGCAACGACATCTACGCCGTCTTCAACAAGGCGTACGCAACAGTCAGCCCGGGCTGGCACTGGGGCCCCAACTGGGACATCACCAACACGGCCCTCAAAGACGCCTACGGCAAGCTCAGCACCGGTGGCACTGTCCAGGAGGCGGTAAACACGGCCCAAACGGCAACGGTGGCAGGACTTAAGCAGAACGGCCTGTCCGTCAAAGAGTAGTAACACCCCCTGGGCTGCCTCCACGGAGGCAGCCCAGGCAGTTAGGAGATCTTCATGGCCTCTCAGGCCCACACCACTGTTCCGCGCCGCAGGCGCAGTGCAGCCTCAGGAACCGGCGGCAGGACCGCAGCAATCTTCCTGGTCCCGTTCTTCGGCGTCTTTGCCATCGCCATGGTCGCACCAGTCATCTACTCGATTGTGCTGAGCCTCTATGCACAACAGAAATCGGGCCTTGGTTTCGGTGAAGCCAAGACGGCGTTTGTTGGACTCGAGAACTACCTCCAGGTCCTGCATTCGGAATCGTTCGTCAGCGGCATCGCCCGGCTTGGCTTGTACTGCCTGATCTACATCCCCTGCATGGTGGGCGGCGCCGTCATCTTTGCGCTCCTCCTCGATGCAACGGTTGCCCGGGCACGCAAGCTGTTCCAGTTGCTTATCTTCCTTCCTCACGCGGTGCCGGGCGTCATCGCAGCCCTGATCTGGGCCTACCTCTACACTCCGGGCATCAGCCCGCTGGTGCAAGCGTTCGAGGGCGGCGGCATTCAGATCAATTTCCTGGACGCCCACATGGTCCTCCCGGCGATCGTCAACATCGGCGTCTGGGAATGGACCGGCTACAACGTGATCATTCTGTTCACCGCACTGCAGGCGGTTCCGCGGGAAATCCTGGAAGCAGCCCGGGTGGACGGAGCCGGCGAAATCCGGATGGCGCTGAGCATAAAGTTCCCCCTGATCCTGCCGGCGCTGAGCGTGATCATGCTGTTCACCATCATTGGAACGCTGCAGCTTTTCACGGAGCCCTCCATCATCGCCAAGGCCACCCCGTCCATCACCAGTACCTGGGTGCCCAACCTATGGGCCTATGACGCAGCCTTTATCCGACACAACCTCAACCAGGCCGCGGCCGCCTCGATCATCATTGCCGGGCTGGCAGCATTCCTGTCCCTGGTTGTCACCCGACTCAGCTCCAGGATGAACAAACCATGAGCACCAATATCCTGTCCCGCCCCAGAAACAAGGCGAGCAACCCCCCGGCGCCGAAACCCGCGCCGCGCGAGAAGACTTCGGCACTCCAAGGGGGTTTCGCCAGCAAGCTCACCGTCAACGGACTGCTGATCCTGGGTTCCGCCTACATGGTGGTTCCGGTCCTGTGGCTGCTCTTTGCGTCCACGAAGAACGCCGCAGACCTCTACGGCACGAGTGCCTACTCCTTGGGCAACTTTGCCCTCTTCGAAAACATCGCAGCGGTGGCCGCCCAGGACGGAGGGACGTTTTTCCGTTGGATGGGCAACTCCGTCCTCTATGCCGGCTTCGGCGCCGTCTTTGGCGGACTCATCTCCGTCATGGCAGGCTACGCCTTCGACAAGTTCCAGTTCCGCGGCAAGAACTCGCTGTTCGGATTTGTCCTCGTGGGAGTCCTGATCCCCAATACGGCAACGGTACTGCCGATGTACCTGCTGGCATCGGTGGTGGGCATGACCAACACCATTTGGGCAATCCTGATCCCGGTCCTTTGCAACCCCTTCGGCGTGTACCTGGCCCGCGTCTATGCCGCTTCCTACGTCCCCATGGAGACGCTGGAAGCAGCCCGAATGGACGGGGCCGGACCCATCCGGTCGTTCGTCTCGTTGGGGCTACCCATGATGATGCCGGGCTACATCACCATTGCCCTGTTCCAATTCATCGGCGTGTGGAACAACTTCATGCTTCCCCTGATCATGCTGCAGGACCAGCAACTCTTACCGGTCAGTGTGGGCATCTCCATCTGGCAGGGCTACGCGGTTCCCCAGCCCGAGTTCGCACCCATGGTCATCACGGGTTCGCTGCTGTCCGTGATCCCGCTGGTGGTGGCGTTTATCATGCTGCAGCGTTTCTGGAAGTCCGGACTGACAGCGGGGAGCGTCAAGTGAACCTGTCCCCGGAAAAGCTAAACGTCGCGCTTGCCATGAGGGCCGACGTCGCCGCCAGGATCTTCCCCACCCGGCGCCTGGATTCCCTGAACCCTGGCCTGCGGCTCCTGAGCACGGAGCCCATGGAAGACTTCGCGTCACCCCAATCGCTGGGACTCCTCGCCGAAACCGACATCCTCATCACGGGATGGGGCTGCCCCACTGTGGATTCCGCCGTCCTGGATGCCGCTCCGCGGCTGCGCCACATCCTGCACGCCGGCGGTACCGTCAAGAACCACGTGGGAGACGAGTGCTGGGCCCGGGGCCTCCAGGTCAGCACCGCCGCGGACGCCAACGCCATCCCGGTGGCGGAGTACACCCTGGCCATGATCCTGCTGGCCAACAAAAGGGTCCTGCAAATTGCCCGGAAGCTGCACACCGAAAAGTCAGCCATCGACCCGGACAGCCTGTTTCCCGAGATGGGCAACTATGGCAAACGGGTAGGCATCATCGGCGCGTCCAAAATCGGCAGGCACGTCATTCGGCTGCTCGCGCCGTACGAACTCGACGTCGTGGTGGCCGACCCCTATTTGAGCCCTGACGAGGCCGCGTCCCTCGGCGTGCAGTTGGTGAGTCTGGCGGAACTCGCGGAAAGCAGCGACGTCGTGTCGCTGCATGCGCCGTCGCTTCCCTCCACCCAGAACCTGATCGATGCCGCGCTGATAGCGCGCTTCCGGAGCGGGGCCACGTTTATCAACACCGCCCGCGGGGAGCTGGTGGACCAGGATGCACTTCTTGCGCGCCTGGAACGGCACGAGCTGTTTGCCGTCCTGGACGTCACCACTCCCTGGGTCCTGCCTGCGGATTCGGGCTTCTACTCCAACCCAAACGTCCTGCTTACCCCGCATCTTGCCGGGTCGCTAGGCACTGAGCTGGACCGGCTGGCCGCCACCGCCGTGGCCGAAGCCCACCGAGTGTCGCGCGGTGAGCCGCTGCTATTCCCCGTCCGCATGGCGGACCTGGCCGTCACCGCCTAACTGCAGCACCGTCGTCGTACTCTGCATTTCCGCGGGCTTTCCCGCGGGCAATTCCGCACGCAAAAAGTTCGACGGCGGCAGCCTTGCAACAGCTTTCACCTCCCATTCAGAACAAAGGAAGTTCAATGCAGATTTCCAACATCAGCAGGCGGGCCGTCCTCCAGGCAGGCGGCGCAGCCGGTCTCGCGGCCGCACTGGGCCTGTCCGCGTCCGGACCGGCAGTGGCCACGGACCCGTCCGCCCAGCGCGGCGGGCACGGCACCACCGAAATCGTCGATTTGGGACCGGCGGTAGTCCAGTTCTCGCTGATGAGTTCGATTCTGGTCGGCGACATTGTCTACATCGGTTCCCGCAACCTCGACCCCGTCCGCATCGTCGCCTTCCACGTGCCCACGGGCACGGTAGTCGGCGAGACAGTGCTGGCCACCGGCTACAGCATTCAGGCCCTGGCGGCCGATTCCACGGGCCGCTACCTGTATGCCGGTGTCCTCCAAAATTCCGGTGGAGCGCAGCCCAACCTTTACCGCTGGGACCTGGCCACCCTGTCGACGAAGGCAACGCCGATCGGCCGCATCGGTGACCGCGACGTGCGCGACCTCAGCGTGGCACCAAACGGACGCCTGTACGCGGTTGGCGGCGGGAGTCCCACCAAGCCGGCTTTGTGGGAGTACAACCCTGCCACCGGCCAGGTCGTCAGTCTGGGGATCCCCGATACGGGCGCTACGCTGGCGCGGGCGGTTGCGGCCACCGATACCACGGTTTTCTTCGGCGCCGGCAGCACCCTTGGCGGCGGCGGCAGTGCGGGCCGGGCCTGCCTCTGGGCGTACAGCCGCGCCACCCAAACCTTTCAGCTGGTCACCCCCTCGGAGATGCAAGCGGATCCCAGTATCCGGGACCTGGCCATCGTCGGAGACAAGCTTCTGGTAAGTTCTGCCGCTTCGACCGAACAGTCGAAGGTTGCCCTCATGGCGCTGGACAACCCCTCTTCTTATTCCGTGGCGACGTCGATCGGCAAGACGGTCAAGAACTTCGCAAGTATCGGCGACCAGGTGTACTTCGCCAACGAGTCTGGCCTGTGCGTGTACTCCGTGGAATCGAACTCGATCTCGCAGTTGGCGCTGAACGGCCCGCCCCTCGGCGAAATCTGGGGCGTGGACGCCCGGAACGACAAGCTCCTGGTCACCTCGGGCTACGGCTTCGTGGCCGAGATCGACCCCGGCACGGGAAGCGTGGCCGTCACTGACCTTGGGCAGGCCGGCGCGTCCGCCACCGCCCAGACGGCGATGGGCCTGGCCGCCGGTTCGGGATTTGTCTACGCCGGAGGCAACGGCGTGATCGCCCGCCACTCGCTGAAGAACGGCGAAGTCGTCAACTTGAACGCCCCTGGTGAGGCCAAGGACGCCGTGATTGTGGACGGTGTCTTGTTCACCGGCCAGTACAGCTCACAGGGTATCTGGGAGTACGATCCACGCAGCGGCCAGCCTGTCCACCAGGCCGCCAGCTTTCCCTCCGCGCAGAACCGTCCGCTGGACGTCTGCTGGGACGAGGTCAACAAACTCGTACTGGTCGCCGCGCAGGCCGACACCGAGGGCGGCGGGTCGTTCTGGACCTACGATCCCCGCACCGGAACGAAGCAGTGCTTCACCAACCCGATCGACAACCGCCAGCTCCTGCGCGCTGTAGCCACCCGCGACGGCGTGGCCTACCTCGGAGGCGGTCTCCCCACACTGGACGGTCCGGGCACGATTGTGGCCTTCGATCCGGTAGCGGGCAAGGAACTCTGGAGGATCGAACCACAGATGGGAGCGGGCATTTCCGCCCTCGCCGTCCAGGGACGGAACCTCTACGGGCTGACCCGCAAAGGCGGCATCTTCGTCATCGACCTCCCAAAGCGGCAACTGGTGCACCAGGCGGACATCAGCTCCGTGTCCTTCGGCTTCGCTGCCATGGTGACCAACCGAGGCGTGGTCTACGGCGTGTCGGACACCACCGTGTTCCGCTTCGACCCGAAGACGTTCGAGGTGGCAACCGTGCTTCCGGAGACCGACGGCGGCTGGTACAGCGGATCCCACATCACGAACGACGAAAATGGCTACCTCTACACTCTGCGTGGCCGGAACCTCGTCCAGATCGATGACCATCCAAGGCCCTGACGTCCGGAGAACAAGCGCCGACGGCGGCACCCTGACTGGGCGCCGCCGTCTCGTCGTACTTCGCCCGCGACTGCGCGGCCTTCGTCGGGGACCCTAAGCAAAACCACTCGCCCGGTCCCGCATGCCGGTATCCCATCGTGACATCGTCCGCTCGCTCCCCCGCCGCGAGAAATCCCATACAGCCACTGGATTCTTGGATTCGCCTCTACCCGGCCCGCAAAACTGTCCCGATCAGGTGGGACAAACGCGACAGTTGCACCAAGGAGATTTGCACACACTCAGAGGCCAACAAGCCTCTGACGTGGGAAAACGTGCCCGAGGTGGGACTCGAACCGCATTCGCTCCCCCGCAAACACTGGATGCCCGCGGAAACATACGGAATCCGGCCTGATCCGGCACCGGTACGACCCAGTCCTAAGCCCAAAGTGCATCGAATCCCACCGGCGGGCAATCCGCCTACACAAAGCCGGTCTGGACGACGTCCCAGCAGTCAATGTGGTCGCACCAGTGGCCCGTCGGGTCGTCCCGGGAAGACCGCCGAAGGACCAAAAGGCAGCAGGGCTGAGGCATGGATCGGCCGGCATGACGACACGCGCGGCGCAAGTTCCTCTGATTGTCGATAGCCGGTGCCACCATCGAGATATGAGCACTCCAACAGTGGAAGCAGCGATCAATGAGCTCATGGATTGGGAGTGGCACGCAGTCGAGGAGTTACTCGCGAAACGCGGCCTCCTGGGCGACGGACTCCTCGTTGAGGACTACACCGGACTGATGTCATGGCTCGAATCAGTGACCCGGTACACCGTCGTGCATTCCGCGACAGTGGCCGTCCTGTTCGTGAACTCCTTCCCGGTCGATGCCATCTCCTTCCACCGCGACCTTCTCGGCTCGGACGATCCGAAGTCGTTCTTCACCCTCATGCCGCGGACGTAGAACCTCAGCGGCCCGCGGACAGGCGCGTCGACTGGCACCTTCGGCCGGTCATGCCGTACAAATGATGGCTATGACGACGACCACCGAAGCGCCGGCCTTTCACGCGACAGACGAAACCGTGACCGCTCAAACCCATCGTGTGGTCTTCTCGGACCCCGATGCCGTGACGGCGACAGCGGTACGCGACACTGACACTCGGGGCGCCGCCCAGGCCCCGGTCTTCTCGAGCCCCTACTGATCTCCCCGGCCCGCCATGTCAGAGCTCCGGCCGGCGGACCTTCGCGTGCCTTCCCTGAGCATGGCCAAACCCGTGAACCGAGTCCCCGGCCCGGACGTGCTTCCCGCGGCTCCTGGTACGAGCCCAAGCGGGGACGGCTTTCGGGTATCGGCAGTGGTCGCGGAGACGGGCGTGACGCTGTGCCCTGTCAGGGCAAAGACCTGACCCTGTGGTGCCCTGACCTGGCTGCTGCCCTTGCGGAGCAGGTCCCGCCCGGGTGCGTGATCGACGGCGAGGAGCTCATCTGGGCGGGCGATGGCCGTTATGACGGCAGGGAGCCGCGGACTGAAGGTCCTCACCGGCCAGGGAGCAGCCATCGACACCACGACCGCTTCCGGGAAGCTGGTCTTCGGGATCTTCGCGGGCCTGGCCGAGTTCGAACGCGAACTCATCTCAGAACGAACCATCACAGGACTGGCCTCCGCGCGGGCCCGCGGCGGCCGCCCCTACAAGATGACCCCATCCAAGCTCCTCCTCGCGATGGCGTCAATGGGCAAACCCGAAACCAAAGTCAGCGAACTCTGCACCGAACTCGGCATCACCCGCCAGACCATCCACCGCCCTGTCTCCCGCACGGGTGAGCTCGCCCGGACGGAGCCAACCTGCTACCGCGGCAGCTGGCAACCCACGGCGACAACCAACGAACGCCGCCTCGGGCCCCCATCAGCCACTCCCCCGCCATACCGATGCGGGACGCTTTATCGAGACCCAGGCGCGCATCAAAGTAGCAGCTCAAACGCCTGTGCCAAAGTCTGTAACTATTCGTTGGGAGTGGCGGTTAAATCACAGCTTGGAGTGGGCGGTTCGCCGTTCCTTTTGTGGAATCCTTAGCGGCGATCGGCGCTGGGTGCTGAGTTTCGTGGTCATCGGGCGTCGAGACTCCCCTGCCGCTCCAGGCGGGAGGAGATTGCTCTTTCCACTAGTCGGCGGGCTGTGCGGCGGGACTTTACGGGCCCGGCCTATCCACTGGACAGATTTGAGCGTACAACGATGTCATGGGTGCCCTGGCTGCTCGGTGGCGGACGCGTTCTTGTCCGCTCGGTGCCGCAGTTATCTCCGCGGCTTTGGTTCTCCCTGTGAGCGGCTGCGTGGGGGCCCCTCCCGGGCCGGCTCCATCGAGCGTCTTCGCGACCCAGGCAGTGACCCAGGAAGCGATCCAGGCCGCGACGGATTCTCTGGAAGGCCGGGTCCGGCACTTCATGGAGGGCGGGGCGACGTCCTTGGTTGTGCAGGTGAGATGGCCGGGCGGCGAATGGTCCAAGGCCTACGGGGTGCGAAACCTGGACAGCAAGGACCCGGCCCGGCCCCAGGACCGGGTATCCGTGGCCAGCATTACGAAGTCGATGGTCGCCGTCTCAGTCTTGAAACTCGTCGACCAGGGACTTATCGGGCTCGATGATCCGGTGAACGGTGTCCTGGAGAGTTTCCGGACCACGCTGCGGCCGCCCGGACTGATCACCGTGCGCCAGTTGCTGAACCATAACTCCGGCATGCCCGATTACGTGGATTCCGAATACTCTGCGGGACCACTGAAGCAGGTTGCGAACACACGGCTCAGCATGCAGCGGGCACTCGAACTGGCCGCCACGCTCCCCTGGGAGTCCAAGAACGTGGATCGCTTTTCTTACTCGAGCTCCAATTACATGGCTCTCGGCCAGCTGATCGAAAAGCTGCGCGGACGGCCCGTTGCCGACGTGCTCAATGAAGACATCTTCGGCCCTCTGGGACTTCAGCACACGTCGCTGGCCGAACCGGACCGGCAGGCTCCGGACAACATCCACGCCTACGTCATTGATGGCGGCGAACGGGTCGATCTCACCCAGCCCGAGGTTTGGGTCGGCTCCCCCGCAGGCGGCGTCATCTCCACAACGCAGGACGTGAACACCTTCTACCGGGCCCTCCTGCGCGGCCAGCTCCTGTCCCCCGCCATGCTTGAGGAAATGAAGAAGAAGGCCGGCTTCGCGGACTACGGGCTCGGCCTGGGGCGGTATCCTGACGCGTGTTCCAGCGACTTCCGCTACGGCCATCCAGGGGGCGGATTCGGCTACCTCAGTATTTCCATCACGAGCGCCGACGGCGGCAGCCAGGTCACGATGACCATGACAATGCCGCCGCGGCCTTGGCAGGACCCTGCAACTGCACGCCGCGTCGACCTGCTCCAGACGCAGATGGAACAGGCCGCCCAGGAAACCCTCGACCGCCTCTGCCAGTGAACAGATCGGGGAGCCGGGCCCGGGTGGAGCCCCTCCCGTTGTGAACCCGGCGGCCTTGGCCGGAGACCGCCTGGCTTGCGGGCTTATCCCATCCCGGCAATGCCAGCCCAAGCGCCACTCGCGCCACCGCCACGGTCGTCGTCCTTACCGCAACGCCTGCAGCGCTTGTAGCGGCCGCCATCCTCGGTGAACTCCAGGTGCCAATCATGGCGCATGTTCAACTTACACAACAGGGTCCTGAGCATGACCCTCTCCGAGCTGAGTCACGATCCACGCAAACCGCGATCCCGTCCACGTTGGTCCAAGTACCAGTCCGCCTGATTTCAACAGTGGGTCGGTGAGTGCGGTCACCAGCCGAAGCGGTGCCCGGAGCGTGGGTTATGGTTGCTGCCCGCGTGA
Organism: Arthrobacter sp. 01L42; assembly: GCF_056400005.1. NCBI lineage: Bacteria > Bacillati > Actinomycetota > Actinomycetes > Micrococcales > Micrococcaceae > Arthrobacter > Arthrobacter sp. 01L42. The sequence goes on from NZ_JBFTSL010000016.1 coordinate 60,763, forward strand.
CAGCTGTCGCTCGGAGGTTTTCATGTGAGGCAACAAGGGGGCAAATCGCGCGACACCGTGAACACGCTGATGAACGCCGTTTTCAGCGTGATCTTCCTTGCAGACTTCATCTACCGGGTCGTCACCGCGCCATCGCCGGGCGGCTATGACTTCAAGCACTTCGGCTGGGCCGACATCTTGGCCAGCTTGCCTTTCGAACAATGTAACCCTCCTTGCCGCTGGCCTGCCTGTCCGCGCCCCGGCCGCCCACAGGCGGAGATTGGTATGCGAAACGTCCCAATAGCTCTGAAATAGGTATTTCCCCTAACTAATCCGCCCTCCTAAGCTGGTCGGAGTACGGCATATCGCCTGCTTCGAGCTGCCCGGGAGCTTCTTATGGAGACGCGCCACCTCAAGTACTTCATTGCAGTGGCCGAGGAACGTCACTTCGGCCGCGCAGCCCAGCGGCTGCACATGGCCCAGCCGCCATTGTCCCAACAGATCCGGCAGCTGGAGGAACAGCTCGGCACACCCTTGCTGCTGCGCACTACGCGCAAGGTGGATCTCACCCCAGCCGGACAGGTCCTGTTGGATCGAGGACGGCTGCTGATGCAGGAACTGGAAGCTCTGGAGGAGGACGTCCGGCAGGTCGGCGCAGGTGCCACTGGCGTCCTCCGCGTCGGCTTCACCGGAACAGCCACCTACCGGCTGATGCCCAGCATCGTCCAGGCCGCCCGACGCACTTTTCCCGGGCTCCGCATCACCGTTCAGGGCGAAATGCTGACGCCGCAGATGGAGTCCGCACTCGAGGACGGAAGGCTCGACGTCGCCGTCCTCCGACCCCCAGTCCGCTCCGGAACTGTGGCCCTCAAACTGCTCGAACAGGATCAGCTGGTCGCGGCACTCCCGGCGGATTCGCCGATGGCGGAAAAGGGCACCCTGGAACTGGCGGAGCTCGCCGGCCAGGACTTCGTCGGTTATCCGAGCTACTCCGCGGTCAGCAGCATCGTCGTGGATGCCTGCCGCAAAGCCGGGTTCCAGCCGCGGCTCGTCCAGGAGGCCAGGGAAACCTCCACCCTGCTCTCGCTCGTCGCGGCAGGGATGGGGATCGCCCTAGTGCCGATGACTTCCCGGATGTTTTCCTTTCAGGGTGTCGTCTTCCGTCCGTTGCATAACCCGCCGCCGGTCGACCTCGCCGTTGCCTGGATCCGCGACGCTGAGACACCCCTGCTGCGCAGCTTCCTGCAGCTCTTCGATTTACCTCCCACATCGGGCCCTGGCCAGCAACAGCCCCCGCTTCGCCCCGCGGAGTCGCCGGCCCAGTCCCTGCCACAGTCACAACCCGCATCCGCAACAAAGGAACCACCCCGTGAAAATTGACCGCATTGAGGCCATTCCCTACGCCATTCCTTACGCGCGGCCGCTGAAGTTCGCCAGCGGCGAGGTGACTTCCGCGGAACACGTGCTGGTCCGGATCTACACGGACACCGGCATCTGCGGTATCGCGGACACCCCGCCGCGGCCCTACACCTACGGCGAAACCCAGGATTCGATCGTCTCGGTGGTGACCAAGATCTTTGCCCCGCAACTCATCGGGCTGGACCCGCTGGACCGCTCCAAGGTCCAGCAGCTGCTCCGGCGCACGGTCAACAACCCCACGGCCAAGGGGGCCCTGGACATCGCCCTCTGGGATGTCATCGGGATCTCGCTGGGCACCCCGGTGCACAAACTGCTGGGCGGCTTCACCGACAGCATGCGGGTCTCGCACATGTTGGGCTTCAAGCCCGCCGCCGAGCTTCTGGAAGAAGCGCTGCGGTTCCGTGAAAAGTACGGCATCAACACCTTCAAGCTCAAGACCGGGCGGCGGCCCCTCTCCCTCGACGTCGAGGCCTGCCATGTTTTGCGGGAGGGCCTTGGCGAGGACGCCGAGATCTACCTCGACGCCAACCGTGGCTGGACGGCGAACGAGGCCATGGAGGTCCTGCGCAGGACCGAGGGCCTGGGCCTTTCCATGCTGGAGGAGCCGTGCGATGCCGGCGAGGCGATGGGCCGGCGCCGGCTGGTGCAGAGCTCGAGCATCCCGATCGTGGGCGACGAAAGCGTCCCCACCCTGGGCGATGTCTCCCGCGAATTGCTTTCCGGCGGCAGCACCGCGATCTGCATTAAGACTGCGCGCAGCGGTTTCACCGAAGCCCAGCAGATCCTCGGCCTCTGCGTGGGCCTCGGCGTGGACGTCACGATGGGCAACCAGATCGACACCCAGATCGGCAGCCTCGCCACGGTCACCTTTGGTGCGGCGTTCGAGGCCAGCTCCCGGCGGGCCGGGGAGCTCTCCAACTACCTGGACATGACGGACGACCTGCTCGCGGAGCCGCTCGAAATCAACGACGGCGCCATCCGGGTCCGCGAGGTCCCCGGCGTCGGCGCGGCCATCGACGCCGACAAGCTGCAGAAATACCGACAGGACTAGGCCGGCCCGGCCCCGCATCCTGCCCTCAGAACGCCCGCATACCGCTCCCCACCCCGCAAGGAGAACCACATGCTGTACCTGGTCCGCATGGACGTCAATATTCCGCTGGACACGCCCAAGGAACACGCCGACGCCATCAAGGCGGAAGAGCGGGAGTATTCCCAGCAGCTGCAGCGCGACGGACGCTGGGCGCATTTGTGGCGGGTCGTGGGCGAATACTCCAACTACTCGGTGTTCGACGTCGCGGACAACGACGAGTTGCACACCCTGCTCTCCGGACTGCCGCTCTTCCCCTACATGGACATCAAGGTGACGCCGCTGGCCAGGCACCCGTCCGCTGTGAAATAGCCCGGCCCCTCGCTCGAACATTCATATCCAAAAGCTTTCAATGGGCCGGAAATAGGTATTTCCCCTCGATCAATTACGGGCCTACCGTTGAATCAACACCGGTTGTGATGTGCGGCACGGCACTGAGCGAAATTTGCCAGTCCGAAACCGCCGACCGTTTTTACCATCGTTCTTTTTTGACAAGGGAGTCACCATGACAATGGAAACCGAAGCCACAGCAGCTTCCTCGGGCGCAGGGGCAACCGCCCGCTTCCGGGAGAACAAGCACCTCGCCGCCGGCACCAGCCAGGAGCGGGTCAGCACGCTTGCCGGCCGCGTCATCAAGGCGATCAACGACACCGTCCTGGACGAGAAGGTCACCTACGACGAATACAACGCTTTCAAGGCCTGGCTCATCCAGGTCGGCGAGGACGGGGAGTGGCCGCTGTTCCTGGACGTATGGGTGGAGCACTCCGTCGAGGAGGTCGCCAATTCCAGCCGCCACGGTTCCAAGGGCAGCATCGAGGGACCGTACTACATCCCGAACGCCCCCACGCTCAACACCCCGGCCACCCTGCCGATGCGCGACGACGAACCAGGCACGCCGCTGCTGTTCCAGGGCCAGGTCACGAACGTCGCCGGCCAGCCGCTCGCCGGAGCACTGATCGAACTGTGGCACGCCGATGACCTCGGTTTCTACTCCCAGTTCGCCCCCGGGCTGCCCGAATGGAACCTCCGCGGCTCCATCATCGCCGACGCTCAGGGCAACTTCCAGATCAACACCATGCAGCCCGCGCCGTACCAGATCCCCACCGACGGTGCCTGCGGTGCCCTCATCGCCGCGGCCGGCTGGCACGCCTGGCGGCCGGCCCACCTGCACCTGAAGGTTTCGGCCCCGAAGCACGAGCTCATCACCACCCAGCTCTACTTCGAAGGCGACGAGCACGTCGCCGACGACATCGCCTCGGCCGTGAAGCCCGAACTCGTCCTGGCCCCCACCGAGCGCGCCGACGGCAAGGGCCGCGAAGTCACCTATAACTTCGTGCTCGATCCCCGGGGCTAAGCCCCCCTTTTCGGCGCCGGGGCCGGAACCGCCCGGCCCCGGGCCCAACCCGAATATCATCCCCACCACCCGCCGTAATGCCGCGTGCCCAAAATGAAGTGGCCGCAGCCGCCCGGCCCCCGGATCAGTCGGGTCAGAACATCACACGAAAGTGAGTTACCGGTGACTAAACTCGCCTATAACGTCCAGGACGTTATCGACAACACGCCCATGGGAATCAAACGATGGTCCATCGTCGTCCTCTGTTTCGTGATCGCACTGCTGGACGGATTCGACACCCAGTCGATTGCATTCATCGGACCGGCAATCGCCGAAGACTTCGGCCTGCAGGCCACTGACATGACCTGGGTGATCACCGCCAGCACCGTTGGCATGTGCGTGGGCGCAATGTCCCTTGGCACCTTCGGGGACAGGATCGGTCGGAAGAAGACCATCCTGCTCGCACTGGCCCTTTTTGGTGTGTTCTCCCTTGCCGGTGCTTTTGCTCAATCCCTGGAGCAGATAGTCATTCTGCGCTTCCTCATTGGCCTCGGCATGGGCGGGGCCACCCCGGCGCTGCTGGCACTGACCGCCGAGTACAGTCCCAAATCGCGCCGCGGCACGTTCATGACATTGGTGTTGCTTGGCCTGCCCGGTGGCGCGCTACTCGGTGGGCTTATGGCGGCGGCATGGCTGCCAGTGATGGGCTGGCGTGGCATCTTCCTAGCCGGCGGCGTGCTGCCACTTGCCATGGTTTTGGTCTGCAGCAAGATTCTCTCCGAATCGCCGATCTTCCTGGCGGCCAAGGGCACCTCCGCAGCCGACGCACAGGCGCGTCAGATCATGGCCTCAATTTCCGGGAGCCCAGTCAGCCCGGACGCCGTGCTCGCAACCAACGACAAAATGCAGGAGCGCAGCTCCGTCGCCGCACTTTTCTCCGCTAAGTACCGGATGGTCACCATCGCGGTCTTCGCCACCTACCTGCTCAATTGGATCGCGTGGTTCCTGCTGCTGCTCTGGATGCCAACCGCGCTCAAGATGTTGGGGCTGGCCGGCTCGCAGGCCGCGATGGGAACCGTGACCGTCAACGGCGCCTTTATCCTCTTCGCCATCCCTCTGTCCATCATCCTGCCCAAGGTCAACCCCAGAAAATTGCTACTGGTCATGTTTGCGGCGGGGATCGTCATCGCGCTGGGCCTGGGCCTGGCCGGCTCCAACTTTGCGCTGGTCTTCGTGCTTATCGGGCTGGCCGGCTTCGGCATTGGCGGCCAGCAGTTGGCCCTGAACTACCTGATCGCCAACGCCTACCCCACTCAACTTCGTGCCACGGCTACCGGCTGGGGCATCGGAATTGGCCGCCTCGGTTCCATCGTGGGCTCCGCCCTCGGCGGGCTCATTCTCACGGGACTGGGCGTCTCCGGCTACTTCATGGCACTCGCGGTACCCCTGGTTCTGGCCGGACTGGCCACCCTGATGGTGCGAAGCTCGACAGTTAAAGCCGAGATTGCTTCGACGGAGCCGGCGCCACGGGAACGTGAAGCCATCAGCTGACGCGGGGGCAGCTACGCAGATATCGAACTGGCCTCAACGGCTGAAAAATCCCAATAAGAGAGGACGCACAGCAATGCGTTTTACCGACAAGGTTGTTGTGGTGACCGGCGCTGCCCAAGGGATTGGTGCCGTCGTCGCCCGTAAGATTGCGGCCGAGGGAGGCACCCTAGTGCTGGCGGACCGGTCCGAGCTGGTCATTGAAGTGTGTGCTGAGCTGACGGCCAGTGATGCACCCGCACGATACTTCCTTTGCGATCTGGAAACTTATGCGGGCGCCGTGAAGCTGATGGCCTACGCCGTGGCAGAGTTCGGACGCATCGACATCCTGATCAACAACGTCGGCGGTACGATCTGGACCAAGCCCTACGAGCACTACGAGGAGGACGAGATCGAGGCCGAAGTGCGGCGCTCCCTCTTCCCCACGCTGTGGTGCTGCCGCGCAGTGCTGCCGCACATGGTCGAACGGACGGCCGGGGTCATCGTGAACGTCTCCTCGATAGCCACCCGAAGCATCAATCGCGTTCCATACGCGTCGTCCAAGGGTGGGGTCAACGCTCTGACCGCGTCGCTGGCGTTCGAAGCCGCTCCGAAGGGTATCCGGGTAGTGGCCACCGCGCCCGGCGGCACCGAAGCTCCGCCGCGGAAGGTCCCGCGCAACCCGAACGCGCAGTCCGCCCAGGAAGAGACGTGGTACCAGCAGATCGTGGACCAGACCACCGAAAGCACCCTCTTCAAGCGGTACGGCACGCTGGAAGAGCAGGCAGCTCCGATCCTGTTCATGGCCTCTGACGACGCCAGCTACATCACTGGCGCGGTGCTGCCGGTGGGCGGCGGGGACCTTGGGTAAATTCAGCGCGGCCTGAACAACAGCAGAAAGGAGAAGTCGATGACTCAGGAAGTCATGGGATGCATTGAAGAACGAGAATTGCGCCACGCCTTTGGCACGTTCGCCACCGGTGTCACGGTGGTCACCACCCGGACGGACGACGGCGTTCCGCACGGCGCCACCGTCAGCGCCTTCACTGCGGTATCCCTCGACCCGCCGCTTGCCCAGGTCACACTGACCCGGTCCTCGCGCGGCTCCCGGTATCTGGAAGCTGCGCCCTTCGCTATCAACATCCTGTCGGTAGAACAAAAGGATGTGGCCCTGCACTTCGCTGGCAAAGTCCTTGACGCGGAACCGGAATGGACGCTGGACGGCAACGTCCCGGTGCTGACGGGGAACGCCGCGACGCTTAAGTGCCGGCCGTGGAATATCTACGACGGCGGCGACCACATCATCGTCGTCGGCGAGGTCATCACACTGGACGTCACCAAGCGGGAACCCCTCGTGTTGTTCGGCGGCGAGTTCCACAATCCAGGAGGACGGATCGAGGGTGCCCGGCGGGATAACTCCGGCGATGCTCCCGAATCGGACTGGTTCGCCGGCTCCAGCTCCTTCAGGCCGCTTCACGACCGGACACCTGTCTAATCTGACCGGCCCTGCAGGGCGCAGCGATCTACATGTCGGGCTATGCGACTCAGTCTCCCGAGTAAATGACCTCGGCCAAACTCAGGCTCGCCACGGCCTCCCTGGGCAAGCCCGGAACCAAAGTCGGCGATCTCTGCACCGAACTCGGCATCACCCGCCAGACCCTGTACCGGCACGTATCACCGACGGGCGAGGTCCGCCCGGATGGCAAAAGTTGCTGGCGAAGAACTAGGCCGGCAGCGGCCGAACAATACCGATTCATGCACCATCCGGATGGAAAGGACAACACATCTTGGACTCGCGCGTATCCACTGGAATACTATGAGGGTCCGGGCGATGGCTCGGGTCTGCGAACTGGCGGGACCGAGTGGCGGCGTAAGCCTCCCTTCCGAGTCGCCACTGTGGAAGGAAAGTTGTGTCACCTGGTTCTGAAACGATGCGGCACGACGGGGATTCGATCTACGCCCAGCTGCGCTCTGAAATCCTGGCCGGTGCAATTGCTCCGGCCACTCCCTTGCGGGAAGTTACCTTGGGGGAACGCTTCGGTGTCTCCCGCACGCCGGTGCGCGAGGCTCTTCGCCGCCTCCAGCACGACCGTCTTCTGGATCGCGGCGCCCGTGGACTGCAGGTCCATCAGGCAACACCCCAGGAAGTCATCCAGGTCTATGACGTGCGGATTCTTTTGGAACAGGAGGCGGCCGGGCAGGCGGCCCTGTCCCACGACATCACTGACATTATGCAGCTCGAAGGCCTGGTGGAACGTGACCGCGCACTTTCGGAGCCGGATGACAACACCCGGGCGTCGACGAACCTGGAGTTCCACGCTGCCGTCTGGGCGGCTGCGCACAATCCCGTCCTCCAGGATCTCCTGCAGCGGCTGTCCACCCACTTGATCCGCACGCCGCACTCGACTCTGTCTGTGGGAGAGCGTTGGGACGAGGCCCTGGCCGAGCATTCGAAGCTGGTCGCGGCCATCACCGCCGGCGACGAAACTGGTGCGCGGAACACCGCACGCGAACACATGGAGACAGCCCGTCGGATCAGGCTCGACCTGCTGCGGAAATCGGCCTCCCACTAAGATCACCGCCAGGCTCTCCGGCTAGCTCTCCGGGCCCCGATGCGCCAGCTTTTCTGCCTTCTCCCGGGCATCAGCCCGGTGCTGCCACCCTTGCGCCCACCGCTGCCATTGGTAACTGCCGCGGCGGTGGGCGAGACCTCCACACCCATCCAAGACTCGTAATGACTTGCCGTGATTGCGGTCACCATGCCACACTGTACTTCACTGTATACAGTCGTATTCCATCAAAGGAGATAGATCATGACAGCCATCACGGAGACGGACACCGTCGTTGAGTTCCGCGGAGTCGGCAAGCGCTTTGGCAGCATGCAGGCCCTGACCGGCATTGATTTGTCGGTGCGCCGTGGCGAGGTGGTCGTCATCCTTGGCCCGTCAGGGTCGGGCAAATCGACGCTGTGCCGGTGCATCAACCGGCTCGAAGCGATCGACGAGGGCCACATTCTCATCGACGGCCACGAACAGCCGGTGGAGGGCAGGGATCTGTACAAGTTCCGTACCGAAGTGGGGATGGTCTTTCAGTCCTTCAACCTCTTCTCCCACAAGACCATCCTGGAGAACATCACCCTCGCCCCACGGAAAATTCTCGGCCTGGCCAAACAGGCGGCAGAGACGCGGGCCCACGAACTGCTCGCCATGGTCGGCATCGCCGACAAGGCACACAGCAGGCCTGCCCAGCTCTCCGGAGGCCAGAAGCAGCGCGCGGCCATCGCCCGCGCACTGGCCATGGATCCCAAGGTCCTGCTCTTTGATGAACCGACGTCGGCGCTCGATCCGGAATCCACCCGCGAGGTTCTGGCGACCATGCGGAGCCTCGCGCAGAGCGGCACGACGATGATCGTCGTGACCCACGAGATGTCGTTCGCGCGGGCCTTCGCGGACCGGATCGTGTTCATGGCCTCCGGAGCCATCGTGGAAATTGCCGACCCTGAAACGTTTTTCACCTCCCCTTCCTCGGACCGGGCCAAAGCCTTCCTCTCCTCGGTCCATTAACAGCACCAGTGCAACGACGCACCCACCCTAAGGAGTCACCATGAAACGCGAGCACTTCCTGCCGGCCCTGGCCATCGCCGGCGCATTGGTCCTGGGCACCACAGCCTGCGGCGGCAGCACCCCGGCCGCCGAGACCCAACCGGCCCGGAGCTTCCCGGCCAACAGCACGATGGACAAGATCCAGAAACGCGGCAAAGTGATCGTCGGGGTCAAATTCGACCAGCCGCTCTTTGGCGTGAAGAATCCGGTCACCGGCAAGATGGAAGGCCTGGACATTGAGATGGCCAGAATCCTGGCCAAGGACCTCACCGGCAGTGCAGAGAATGTCGAGTTCGTTGAGGCGGTCACCAAAAACCGTGAGGCGTTCCTGCAGCAGAACAAGGTCGACGCCGTGATCGCCTCCTACGCAGTGACGGACGAACGGAAGAAAGTCGTCAGTTTCGCCGGACCCTACCTTGAGAGCAACGTGGCCCTGCTGGTACGCAAGGACGACAGCTCAGTGAACAAACCCGAGGACCTCCAGGGAAAGACCGTGTGTTCCACCACCGGCGCCCGCGCGGCCCAGCTCATCGGTGCGGCCGTGCCCGCGGCCAACGTGGTCCTGTTCAGCACCTACAGTGAATGCGCGCAGGCACTGAAGGATAAGAGGGTCGACGCGGTGACCACGACCGAGGCAATCCTGCTCGGTGTCCAGTCCCAGAATCCGGATGCCTACCGCATCGCGGACGGCCATTTGGCCGATGCCGAGGAATTTGCCATCGGCGTGGCCAAGGACGATGCAGCATTTCATGACTACCTCGATCAGCTCCTGACCAAGGCCATCGCGGACGGGGACTGGAAGAAGGCCTACGACGCCACGATCGGCCAGGTCAAGCCCGGCGATGTTACCCCGCCCAAAGTAACGCTGTAGGGATCCGCTGATGTCATTCCTTCTCAATCACCTCGGCGATTTTGGCCAGGGCGTGATGGTGACTCTGGGACTCGTTCTCCTGGGGGCCGCCGGTTCGGTGCTCCTGGGGACACTGCTCGCCGCACTGCGGACGAGCCCCATCAGGACGGCCCGGGGTGTTTCCTCGGCCTACGTGCTGATTTTCCGGAACGTGCCGCTTCCCGTGCAGATGGTGCTGTTTGTCTTCGGACTGCCGGTCCTGGGCATCCAGTACTCGCTCTACGCCTCGGCCGCCATCGTCCTGGTGCTCTACACCGCGCCGTTCGTAGCCGAAACCCTGCGCGCGGGCCTGAACACCGTGGACCGCGGCGAGCTGGAAGCCGGACGCGCCCTGGGCTTCGGGCCGATGGCCTCACTGAATCACATCGTCCTCCCGCAGGCCTTCGCCACGGTGACCAGACCGCTTGGCAACGTCTTCATCACCATGGTCAAGAACACCTCGGTCGCTGCCCTGGTGGGGGTATCCGAACTGACGTTCCTTTCGGACAAGATCGCGGTGGATGAGGCACAACCGTTCATTATCTTCGGCGGGGCCGCCCTCTGCTACCTCGCCATCGGGCTGGTCATCGGCCGGCTCGTATCCGCAGTCGATCAGAAGGTGGCGTTCAGCCGATGAGTACCGTATCGCTTTTTGACCCGGCCGGTCCGCGCGCCAAACGCCGCCACCTGCTCCTGGAAATCCTCACCGCCCTCATCGTGATCGCCGGCGCCTATCTGGTCTTCCGCGTCCTCTACGACAAAGGCGAGCTGAGCGCCGCGGCGTGGGCCCCGTTCGCCGAGCCCGGACTCTGGGCGCTTCTCGGCCAGGGGCTGTGGAACAACATTGCGGCCGCAGCCGTCGGCATGGTGCTGTCCATGATCACCGGATGCCTCCTGGCCTTCGGACTCGTCTCCACACACGCACCTCTGCGCCGGACCTGCCGGGTCTACACGGACGTCTTCAGCAGCATCCCCCTGCTCCTACTGCTCTACTTCACGTCCCTGGTGCTGCCCAACTACGGCCTCAAACTCGGGGACTTCTGGTTCCTGGTCATCGCGCTGACCCTGTACAGCGGGGCCGTCATCGGTGACCTGCTGCGCTCCGGGATCCTCGCGCTGCCGCCCGGTCAGGCCGAGGCCTCCCTCGCACTGGGTTTCTCCCACGTCGGGACGCTGCGCCTGGTCCTGCTCCCGCAGGCCCTGCGGTCCATGAGTCCTGCCCTCGTGAGCCAGCTCATCATCCTCTTCAAGGGAACAGCGCTGGCCTTTGTGCTCGGCGGCTACATGGAACTCCTGAGGTCCGCCACCGTCATCGGCCAGTACTACACCCGGTCCCTGCTGCAGGCCCAGTTTGTTGCCGCCCTGGGATTCCTGGTCGTCAACATCGCCCTCGGCGCCCTCGCCGTGGCCCTGGAGCGCCGCCAAAACCGCCTCGCCGCCCATGAACCGCTCCCCGTGACAGCGGCAGAGCCAGCCCCCGTACCGGCCCACCGCTAACACCCCGGACGCGCTCCTACCCCCAAATCACCCCTATCTAACTGTGTATACAGTCGAATACCCAAGAATTCAACATGAAGGAGACAGAAAACAATGGCTGATCAGAACGAACCTGCAGCGGGAAACCTCACCAAGGCCGACGTGATCGTCGTCGGCGGCGGAAATGCCGGATTCACGGCGGCCCACGCCGCTGCCGTCCGCGGACGAAAAGTCATCCTGCTCGAAAAGGGCACCAAAGACATGGCCGGCGGCAACAGCTTCTACACCGCCGGCGCCACACGCATCGTCCACAACGGCCTGGATGACCTCCAAGGGCTCGTGGAACCGGACGAACGGCAAAGCCGGACCGTCGTTCCGCCCTACAGCGCTGAGGAATACGCGTCTGACCTGGAAAAGGTCACCGAAGGCCGCAACGACCCGGCACTGACGGAAGTCCTCATTGCCGAGAGCCAGTCCACCCTTCGGTGGCTCAACAGCCTGGGCCTGAAGTACCGCCTGATGTACGAGCGTCAGGCCTTCGAGCGTGCCGACGGGTCCTACCTCTTCTGGGGCGGCCTGCACGTGGGAAACGTGGGCGGCGGCGAAGGCCTGATCGAAGACCACACCCGGGTCGCTGCAGAGCTGGGCATCGAAGTCAGGTACGGCCACGCGGCCCAAAGCCTCATCGTTGAGAACGGCCGTGTAGCCGGCGTCGTCGTCAACACCGCTGGAGGGGAACTGCGCCTGAGGGCAGAATCCGTGATCCTCGCCGCCGGAGGCTTCGAGGCGGACCCGAAGCGGCGGCGGGAGTACTTGGGCGAAGGCTGGGAAAACGCCAAGGTACGCGGCACTCCCTACAACACCGGCGACATGATCGCCGCAGCGTTGGAGATCGGCGCCACCAAGGGCGGAGACTGGGGCAGCTGCCACAGCGTCCAGTGGGATGCCTTTACCGCCACTAACGAAAGCAACCGCGAACTCACCAACCGCCTCACCCGGCAAAGCTACCCGTTTGGAATCATCGTCAACACCGACGGCAAGCGTTTCCTGGACGAGGGTGCCGACTTCCGGAACTACACGTACGCCAAGTACGGCAAGGAAATCCTCAAGCAGCCCGGCTCGGTTGCGTACCAGATCTTCGACGCCGGCCTTCGGCCCATGCTGCGCAGCGAAGAATACGAGATGCCCGGCATCTCTGTCGAGGTCGCCGACACCCTCGAGGACCTGGCCGTCAAAATCGGCATAGACCCGGAAAGCTTGTCCAAAACAGTGACGGACTTCAACAGCTCGATCGAGCGCTCCACCCCGTTCGACCCCAACGTTAAGGATGGCCGGAAGGCCGCAACCGAACCGGTCAAGAGCAACTGGGCCGCCCCGATCGAAACCGGACCCTTCTACGCCTACGGCGTCACCTGCGGAATCACGTTCACCTTCGGTGGCATCAAGTCCGACACCCACGGCCGCGTCCTGGACGCAGAGGGCAAGCACATCGAAGGCCTGTTCGTGGCAGGTGAAATGCTCGGCGGACTATTCAGCGTCAACTACCCGGGGGGCACCGGACTTGCTGCCGGGTGCGTCTTTGGGCGGCGGGCGGGCGTCCTGGCGTAGGGCACGGATCCACTGCACTTCTCCTCAAAAACCCGGGCGGGCCACCGCCGGCTTCACTCGCTCCGACGCTCGTCGCAGTGACCGGGACTGAGGGAGAGCCGGCTCTTGACGGCGAAACCTCCCCGGGAGATTTGCCCTGATGTTCCGGACCAAAACGGGTCTCCCGAGCGGACCATCACCACCGACTGCCGGCCCTATGCCCGGCACAGATGGGCGCTCTTCCCGCACTCCATCGCAACAGGCAGCCCGATAGTCGGGCGTGGGAAGAGAGCCCATATGGAGGAGGCAGGGTGGCGGAAACGCCGCCCTGCCACCTCCCCCGACGCTCAAACGATTCCGACACCGCAGTCGCCCCAACCAAGGACAACCCATGACGCCCCGATCGTCCGGATCTCATACAGAAATCCGGAAACCCGCCCCCATTGCCAACTGGTCCAAGCTCTCACGGGCCGACTACGTGCAAATCCGCCAGCACGGGGAAGTCATCGCTACCGGGCGCATCGACATGCTGGCAGCTGACGGCAGCGTGCTTTGGCTCCATCTCGCGGGCGGCAACGAACGCGCCATCCTTCTCCAGAGTGACGGGCTAAGAATCTACCGAAGCCACCGCGGCGCAGCCAACTGACGGAACAGCTTCATCCCAGGACCGTGCTGGTGCTGCAACGCGCGGCCCGACAACAGCCGAACCGGATCATGGAACCCGGCCACCAGACATTCGGCTAACGTCACGATGACCGGTTCATAGTGCAGAGGACTTCTGACATTCCGTGCCTCGACTGCTGAAAATGACAACCTTCGAAGCCCATGTGTGAAAGACCACGCTGTCTCAGTAATTGATCGTTATTGAGAACGGCGGGACCACACCTTTGGCTCCTTATGCGCGCTATCGTGTGGCATGAGCTGTGGAGTTGGTCGCTCTGTGGCGGCGTTTTTTGGTCGGTCCGTGTCGCAACAGTGCCCGTAAGGCGAGCACCTATTCCCAATACATCGCAGCCGCACGTGAGCAGAGGCGCATCTCATGACCGCCGACACGAAACGCCGAGGCTAGTCGACGCACCGGATCGCGTCGCAGACGGTCACGGCTGGGCGTGACGCTCCAACGCGTCCAGAGTCGTCTCGGGCGATGTGTTGAAGCAGAAGGTGATTCCGGGCGATTCCGCATTGCACACGTTGATGATCCGCTCGAAGAGCTCGGTGTACTCCGGGATCATCCTGATGCCGCCCCCGATCATCACGAGGCCGAAACGATCACGACCGAACGCCGAGCGAATCTCTGCTTCGGCCTCGTCCGGGGAGGTGCCGATCAGGCAGTTGACGGCGTCGAAGCCGGCGGCCGTAGTGGCCCCGAACCCCGCTTCGATCCGTTCGGTCATCGTGGCCTCGTCGAGGCCAGGAGGCAGCTTGCTATAGTCGAGGGCTCGCGCGTGGATGCCGATCATGAGGATTCGAGTCATGGGCCTCATTGTGGCATGCACCCGAAACACTTGGCTGCGGGCCCGCTGGATCCTTGCTCGACCCGCCCCGCCCCAGATGAGCTGTTCCTGTAGTGCAGAGGACTCGTGACGTTCCGTGCAGACGACTTCGGAAAATGACATTGGTGGGCCGGCTCCAGGTTTGCGAACCGCCCGTTAGACGATCCTTGAGTTCTTGCGGTGATTGCAACACTTAGCGGATGGGTGTTGTCGTGGCGACGTATTCAATTTATGTAAGACCGGATCTTCTGCAGCTGTTTTGGGCCGGGATGCAGGCCGGTGATTTCATCACTGACGCCGTTGCGCCGATACCGGGCGACGGCGGCCCACGCGCTGGCGTATGAGCGGGCTGCGCGGCCGAAACCGGCGAAACTGCACACGAACACGGTGTTGCGTGCGAAGGTGGAAGAGGACCTGAAAAAGAAGTACTCGCCGGAGCAGATCGCAGGACGCCTGCAGGTTGAGTTTCCCGATGAGCCGGAGCTGCGGGTGTCACCTGAGACCATTTACCAGTCCCTCTACGTTCAGTCCCGCGGAGCACTCAACCGCGATCTGGCCGCGTGTTTACGCACCGGACGTGCACTCAGGCAGCCCTGCAGGAAGGCCGGCCAACGGAAGAACCGGATCCCGGGGATGATCAATATCTCCGAGCGGCCGCCCGAGGTTCAGGACCGTGCGGTGCCGGGGCATTGGGAGGGCGACCTCATCATCGGCAAGGGCAACCAGTCCGCGATCGGGACCCTCGTGGAGAGAACCACCAACTACACGATGCTCGTTCATCTGCCGGATGGATACAAAGCAGAACAAATGCGCGACGCCCTGGCAGCCAAGATCAAGACGCTCCCCGGGGCGCTGAGGCACTCCCTCACCTGGGACCAAGGCATCGAAATGCAGGACTGGAAGAGCGTGAAAATAGACGCCGGCATCGACATCTACTTCTGCGACCCGCACTCACCCTGGCAGCGCGGCATCAACGAAAACACGAATGGCCTGCTCCGCCAGTACTTCCCGAAAGGCACGGACCTGAGCATCCACAGCGCCGAAGACCTCGACTGGGTCGCACAGGAACTCAACGACCGACCACGCAAAAGACTAGAGTTCAGAAAACCGATCGAATTGATCGAAGGACTCCTGTTGCAATGACCGCCTGAATCCGCCGATCCATGCATTCTTTGCCCCTGGTCACACCCGATAATTAAGTCATGCAGCGTGGGAGGGTTCATGTGATGGGGGCGAGTGGTAGTGGTACGACGTCGCTCGGTCGGGCGTTGGCTGACCATTGGTCGGTTCCTCATGCGGACGCCGACGACTATTTCTGGGTGCCCACCGTCCCGCCGTACGTCGAGAAGCGTCCTGAGAACGCTCGGCGGGCTCTGATGCGCGACGTTTTCGTTCCGCGGGAGGGCTGGGTCTTGTCCGGGTCAATGATGGGCTGGGGTGAGAGCATCGTTGCAGAGTGCGACGCCGTGGTCTTTTTGACGCTTGACCCTCGTGAGCGATTGCGACGCCTCGAGGCCCGCGAGGTCCATCGACGGGCCGGCCAGGACTTCGATGAGGCGGCGTGGTCCGGCTTCCTGGACTGGGCAAAACGTTACGACGATCCGGCGTTCGACGGTAGAAGCCGCGCAGCTCATGAGGCATGGCTTGACCAACTTGACCTGCCGGTGCTGCGCCTGGGCAGCGAGCGGCCGTTAGACGAACTCTGCGATGCCGTGTTGAGTTGGGACGCTTGTAAGTCGCCGGGAAGCCCAACCGTCCGTTGACGGATCGTCGAAACCCCTTGTCTCTACATTGCTAGATTGCTAGCATCCTAGCTATGGCCGATAAGACTCAGTTCAACATCTACTTGCCGCCACAGCTGGTCAGGCAGGTGAAGCACGCCGCTATCGAGCGTGGGTTGTCATTGTCATCGTTTGTAGAAGAGGCGCTAACTGAGGCTCTAAACAAGGAAGGGTCGAGCAAATGAAAGTCACTCCAATTCGTTTTGTGCGGAACATCGAGCTCGCAAATAGGTTCTATTCCGCGCTAGGACTGCACGAAAATGCTGCAGCCACAAGCGGAACCTGGGCGGACTTGCGCGGCGGCGGTGGTCAGCTGGGACTACACATCGCTGAAACGGAAACCACCCATGCAGATGCCAGAGCCGTGGCACTGCAATTCACAAGCGACGAAAAGCTGGAGCTCTCCGCAAAGCGGCTCACGGACGCGGGCTACATGCCATCAGACATCATGGACGAAACCTTCGGCCGATATTTCACAGTCGAGGACCCTGATGGATACCTCATCCAGGTGAACGAGTTGGACGAAGAGTTCAGCAGCCTCAGCTATGAGACACGAGAGTCTTCGGCCCTGAAGTAGAAACCGGCTCGCTAATCTGACAGCGCCAACCCAAGTGAACGGATGACCCCGTGCTTTTGAATCCTGCAACTACGGCGCTGAATGACCGAGGGTCCGGTGGAGGATGCCTTTAGGAGGGGTACGTGACGCACCGGGCCGGCTCATTAAGGAACAATGGTCGCAGTTCCAATCAGGAGGCAGAAGCTTTGAAAAGGTTCTATATTGCGTCGAGCTTCAGGAATATCGTAAACGTCCGGTACGTCGCGCAAACCTTGGAAAGCAAGGGCTACGTCAACACGTACGACTGGACCCAGAACGCGTCGGCGCGCGATGCGGGTACAGTCACCCTCGGCGATCTGCCCTCCATCGGGCAGCATGAGAGAGATGCAGTGATAGGTGCCGACATCGTCGTAATCCTGCTTCCAGGCGGGAAGGGCACGCATGTTGAGCTTGGCCTCGCGATCGCTCAAGGCAGAAGGACAATCCTGCATTCGCCGGACGAAGTCATCAACAACCTTGAGACCACCAGCACGTTTTACCACCTACCTGAGTTGGAGAAGTGCCACGGAACTCTAGACGACCTCTTAGCTATGATCGTCGGCCGAGAACTGACCGTTGCCGCTGTCTGACTCGATTCGTGTCGCAGTGAGGGATCCCTTAGCGGGGCGCGTATTGGCTCCGCCCGGGAGATGGCTTGGCCAGTTTGTTTGCACGCAGTAGCGTTCTTCGGGTGAATGAGGAAGCTGAAGAACTTGTAGGCGGAAACGCCTCAGAGAGTGTCGTTCGTATTGGCGATACGGTCCGCAAACCGTGGCTGGAAAACTCTGCCATCGTCCAGAAGTACCTGAAAGCTCTACAGGTAGCTGGCGTTGACGTCCCCAAACCCCTGGGCCAGGATCACGCTGAGCGACATGTCATCGAGTACGTCGAGGGTGTATCTGCGATGGACCAGTTGCCGCTACGGCAGGATGACCTCTTGCGGGTCGGCCGTTTGATTCGCCAGATGCACGATGCGAGCGAAGGATTTGGTCTCCCGGATACGACCGAATGGAACCTTCTGCTTCCTGCCGAGAATCCGAACCTGATGTGCCACAACGACCTGGCGCCGTGGAACCTCATTATGGGCGAACGGTGGGTGTTCATCGATTGGGACGCAGCGGGGCCGAGTACGCGCCTCTGGGACCTTGCATATGCAGCTCAGTCCTTTGGAATGCTCTTTGAAGGCCAACCGGTTCCAGAGGCAGCCGCGAGGCTGCGCGCTGTTATCGACGGTTATGAGGCTAACGAAGTCCTACGAGAAGCGTTGCCCGAGGCCCTAGGAAGGAGGACGGCGGCCATGCACGAGCTGTTGAAGTCCTCATATGAATCCGGATTCCAGCCTTGGGCAGAAATGTACGTCAGTGGACACGGCGAGCACTGGCACGCCGCGGCTGACTATGTCTTACGCAATCAAGGCGCCTGGAAACAAGCCCTGACCTAGATTGCTGCTGGCCTGCAGAGATCCGATGAAGGATCGGGTAGCGGTCACCAAGGGTGACATTTGAGCGGTGCGAAAAGTCCGCCATTTCAGACAGAGATCTACGTCGAGCGGACGGCAGGCGTAGGAACAGTGACGGTCTCAGAAGCGATGCTTGCTTTCGCGCGGCGTCGGCAAGGAGCGGATGCCGTGGACTGGATCCTCGGCGACAGCCGCGCCATCCCTCCCAAGAATTTCGATGTCGCCGTGCTGACGGGCAATGTCGTCCAGCACATCCTTGATCCGGAGTGGCAACGCACGTTGCTGGATCTCCGCGCTCATCTGCGAACAGGTGGAGTGTTGGCCTTTGACAGCAGAAACCCCGTAGCCCGTGAGTGGGAGAGTTGGGGCACGCAGGAGCGCTCTCGCCGCGACACCCCACATGGGCCGCTCCTCGAGTGGGCAGACGTGTCCGAGCCCGACGAGGGCGTCGTTACCGCCAGGTTCCACAACCAGTTCCTGCAAACCGGTGAAAGTGTGACAGAGACGGCGCGCTTCGCTTTCCGCCACGCTGACACCCTTGGACAGCAGCTCGCCGCAGCCGGCTTCGAGGTGGAAGCCGTTTACCAGGACTGGGCTCGCACAACATTCACCCCTGACGCACCCTTCATGGTGTTCATTGCACACGCCCGCTGACGGATCGATACCGGGCGCTGCCGGCCGTTTCGGGAGCCTAGCTTAGGGGCAGGGTCATGAGGACCTCGTCTTGGTCACCCTCCGGCAAGCGGAGGGCTCCTGGCCAACGCCCGATTTCCTGCCACCCGCATGACCTGTAGAAGTCTTCAAGGCCCATGCCTGAACGTAATTCTAGGTGCAGTTGGTCAAGGGCTAAGTCCTCGGTGGCAGCTCGGGCTACCTCGGCCATGAGTGCACGCCCGACGCCGCGCTTCCTGAAGCCAAGTGCGGTCTGGACGCGAAGTACTCGTGCCCAGTGCGCTGTGAGCTCGCTGGAATTACCGGCCAGGAACAGCCATCCAGCCAGCTCACCGTTGATAGACGCCAGCAGGAGCCGATTGGCCGATTCATCGAGCGACTGAACCATGGCATCAAGTGAAGACCGGACTTGCTCATCGGAAACCGGTGGGAATGGGAAACCCACGGCTCCGCCCGCGTTGGTGACGTCCCGCCAACACTCCAGAAGTTGTCTTCGAACAACTGGATCGACCATAGCCGGGGCTGCCATCCACCGCATTTGAAGTGGGTCGGTCATGATTGCGATCCGCCAGTTGTTGTGGTCGGCACCAGTACTTCATTGAAGGATCTGGCCGTGGGCCACGGCAGTACTGTTAGCGAGGGCCATTCAGCACTCCACCTTTTGGTTTTCGTCTCGTACACAGCCTGGGGTGCAAGCACCGGGTTTGGCACTACCTTCCGTGCGAACAGGTCATCGTAGCCGTGGGGTGCGTATGTGGTGAGGACTCCCGCCCTATCTGAGGTGACGGCGAAGCAGCAGGTCTTCGCGGCGAAATGATCGATCGCATCAGCGGTGCTGGTGAAGGGGATGGCCGGAACGCCAAAGTGATCCTCGTACCAAAGGTGAACGCGGGCTTCGTTGCGAACTTCGACGTCGACATCCAGATCTTTGAACAGCTCACGCGCCCGCAGAATCACCGCGTTTTCCGCCTCGTAGGAGGTGTCCTCGTCGAAGTAGAACAGGTCGTAGTCCCGGATGCCGGCTCGGGGATTCTTCCCTTCCAGCACGTTCCACACGGTTTGGAACAACGCCCCGGCAGTCAGCCACCAGTCAGAGACGCCAAGAAGCGGCGCCAGATTAAGTATTTGCCCGTTGACCGGGTTCTTGTCGATATAGGCCAGAAAGAGCTGCTCGTCATTGGTGGTCACAGGATCATCCTGCCCCACCCTTGGTCCCACCCCGCTGAGTATCGGGCTTTCGCTTCACCCGGACCGGTCTAGATACGGACGGTACTCGGCCGCAAATTTGGCGAGGTCTTGAGTACGTGGCTGCGGCGTCGTCCTGTAGGGGGCGTCCCATATGGACGTCGGCGAAACGTTCCGCAAAAACCCAAGGATCCTTTAATGGCCAGCCCTGTTTCGTGGCTAGTCGCAGGCTACGCTCCCGCTGGTGGAGTTGACGAAGACCCGGGCGCGAGGGGGTGCTAGGGTCCTGGAATGACTTTGCGACTTGGGGTGTACGGAGACAGCATTTCGACAGGTTGGCGGGGGATTTCCCACGTCGACAAGCGGTGGACATCCATCGTGTGCCGGAACCTCGGGCTGGAGGAGCGCAATTTCGCAGTCAACGGCCTGGGATTTCTTACCAAGCGCGATACTGACCTGTTCGAAAGGCACCCGCTGGAGATGGTCATCGACGCTGAACCGCAGATCGCGCTGATTGCGCTCGGGGCCAACGACTACCCCCAACTGCCCGAGAACGACGACAAGCTCCGCCGGACCATGATCGAGGACATGTCCCGACTGCGCGATTCGCTCCCGGACTCCCAGGTGCTCGTCGTCGAACCCTACTGGCCCTTCCTGGAAGAGCCACCGCGGATTCGCCGGGTCTTCGATCTCCATGCCGAGTGTGCCGAGGAAACGGGCCTGCCGTTCCTCGTGGGCCAGTACGGTGTCTTCGCCGCCGACCCTACCCCGTTCTTCTACCCGGAACCGGATCAGATACACCCGAACGATCTCGGCCACGCCAAGCTGGCCGAGGTCATGACCGGCGTGCTCGATCCATACGTGGCCAAAGCCCGGGTCGCCGTCTAATTCCAGCCGAACTGTATTTCCCTGCGATAGTTCGAGGCGTTCCTGCGCCACTGGTCGCCCCGGCGCCGCCCGGCAAATCGGTGTGACCGGGTTGCTCGTGGGTATCGCGGCGGCCACCTTCCACAGCCGGCCCGACCTCGACCCGGCGCGCCCGCTGGCCTCGGCGCGCTGGTACCGACAGTACATGTCACTGGGCGTCAAAGCGCTCCTCGGGCTCGTTGCGATGATCGACGTGGGATGCTGGGCTCGTCGCTGTTGATGTGGACCGGGACGGTCACGCCGTGGGCGGGACTGGTGGTCGCGCTCCCGATCCTGGCCGCCGTCGTGGTTGCCATCGTGGTCCTGACCAGGAACAACCGCGAGCGCGATGGGGGTGTTCCGCGACGGTTCGGCCTGATCGACGAAATTCGAGGCTTCGTCCATCCCGTGGTCCTCGGGCAGGCCGAGTGACCTCCGAGAACCAAGGGTCAGCCTGTCAGCGGATTACCCGATAGCGCACGTGGGTGACGAGGCGGGAACCGCTCACGTCCGTCGGCTCAAGCTTGAGGTCCGTCACGCCGTCCAGCAACCGCTCGCCCGCTCCCAAAACTATGGGCGCAATGTGGAGCCGCAGCTCGTCGATCAGCCCCGCCGAAAGGAATTGTCGGGCGGTCTGCGCTCCTCCGGCTATGGCCACGTCCTTACTGCCAGCGGCCTTCCGCGCCTGGGCCAACGCCGACTCGATCCCATCGGCCACGAAGTTGAACGTTGTGCCGCCCTCCATCTCCAAGGGCTCGCGGGGGTGATGGGTGAGAACGAACACAGGTGCGTGATAAGGCGGGTCCTCACCCCACCATCCCCGCCACTGCTCATCCCATGCCCCGGGACCGGCGTACATGTTCCGGCCCATGATGTAGGCGCCAGCGGCGAGGATGCCTTCGAGCTCCGCAGCGTTGGACTCGGCTTCTTCGAACATCCACCTGTGGAGGAGTTCTCCGCCCCGGCCCAAAGGCTCCGTCATGCTTTGGTTTGGGCCCGCAACGAATCCGTCGAGGGAAATAGTCAGATCGGATGTGACTCTGCTCATGCGCCCATCATGCCAGCACTCGGCGGGGCCCTGACATATCAAGGCGCAGGCGTGCTAGCGGGTTTGGAGTTGGCGGGTCAGCCGATCCGCTCGGCCAGGGACACGATAATCCCCTCCGGACCGCGCACATAGGCCATGCGCCAGATGTGCTCGTACTGGCCGATGTCGCCGACCAGCCCGTAGCCGTCCGCGGCCAGCCGGTCGACGACCGCCTGGAGGTCGTCGACCTCGAAGGCGACGTTGCGCAGCCCCAACTCATTTGCCATCGCCGCGGGCGATCCAGGCTGGTGGTCGGGCCGGACAAAGCTCGAAAGCTCCAGCCGGGTACCTCCGTCGGGCGGCCGGAGCATGACGATTTCCGTACGGGAGTCGGGGATGCCGATCACCGTGTCGAGGAACTCGCCCTCGACGAACATCGGCGCGCCCTCGACCTCGAGGCCCAGCCCGACGAAGAACGCCGTCACCTCTTTGAGATCGGCAACGGTGATACCAACATGATCGAAACGCCGTACCTGTGACATGAGATCAATCCTCCGTTGTTCATCTTGTCGATCCATCGGAATTGCTGAGCCGACGGGGATTCTTAGCACAATCATCGTCGAAATCCTTCAGCGCCCCGATTGAACAATCCCAAGGGTTGGCAGAGCGGGTCAACGTTGTCCCGGGTCGAGGAGGCCATCGACCATGTAGGGAATTCAGGTCCAGCGCCTCTTTGGCCGGCGGCCGTACGATATTTTCGCCGCCGCATCGCCGTCGTCCTCTGCGATGAAGCACTGACCGTTGATGAAGCACTGACCGTTGGGGAGGAAGCCGTCCAGGTAGCCCGGGGTCCCGTTTCCACCCTGAGGGGAACATACTGGGGTGGTGAGCATCGACGCCCGGTCAGGGGCGGAGGGGAGGCGGCGGCCCGGGGCCGGCACTAGCCCGTATCCGCCGATCGCCGACTATGGGTTTTTGTCTGACTGTGAGGCCAACTGCTTGATTGCATCGAGCGGGCAGGTCGAGTGGATGTGCGTGCCGCGTCACGACTCACCGAGTGTGTTCTCCACTATCCTCGACCGCGCCGCGGGTGGCTTCAAGGTGGCACCCTACGGCGTCCGGGAGCCCACTGCGCGCCGCTATCTCCCCGGCAGCTTGATCCTGGAGACCACGTGGCAGACCCGGACGGGCTGGCTGATCGTGAGGGATGCCCTGGTGATGGGTCCGTGGCACCACACCGACGAGAGGGCCGGCCGGTACCGCCGCCCGCCGACGAACTACGAGGCCGAGCATTGCCTGCTGCGCACCGTCCGGTGCGTCAACGGTGCGGTTGAGCTGTCCGTGCTGTGCGAGCCGGTCTTCGGCTACGGCCAGCGCCGGGCACGGTGGGAGTTCTCCAGCCCCGGATACGGAGAGGCCGTGACCGTCAGCGGCGATGAGGGGGATCCGGTGCTGCATCTGACTACCGACCGCCGGCTGGGCATCGAGGACTCCATCGCGGTCATTCGCAGCCGGATGACCGAGGGCGAGCAGGCCTTTATCGCGCTCTCCTGGGGGTCGCTGCCCCCGCCGCGGACGTGGGAAGAAGCCACACGCAAGCAGTGGCAGACCACTGAATTCTGGAGGCAATGGATCACCGGGGGCGAGTTCCCGGACCACCCGTGGCGGGAGCAGCTGCAGCGCAGCGCGCTGACGTTGAAGGGCCTCACCTACGCGCCGACTGGAGCTCTGGTCGCGGCGCCCACCACCTCGCTGCCCGAGACACCCGGGGGAGAGCGGAACTGGGACTACCGGTACACATGGGTGCGCGATTCCACGTTCGCGCTCTGGGCCCTCTACACCCTTGGCCTGGACCGGGAAGCCGACGACTTCTTCGCTTTCATCCGCGACGTCGCCGCCGAGGACGACCTGCAGATCATGTACGGCATCGACGGCGAAAGGGACCTTCCCGAGGTTACTGTCGAGGGACTCGGCGGCTACGACGGCGCCCGCCCCGTCCGGATCGGCAACGCTGCCGCCCACCAGCGCCAGCTCGACGTCTGGGGCATGATGCTGGACTCCGTCTACCTCCACGCCAAATCCCGTGACCAGCTTCCCGAGCCGCTCTGGCCCGTCCTGCTCCGCCAGGTCGAGCAAGCCGCCGCCCACTGGCGGGACCCCGACCACGGGATCTGGGAGGTCCGTGGCGAACCGAAGCACTTCACCTCCTCAAAGCTCATGTGCTGGGTCGCCCTGGATCGTGGTGCCCGGCTGGCGCGCCTGCACGGTCAGGCTGATTACGCCCGAAAGTGGGACGCCATCGCCACGGAGATTCATGAGGACATCTGCCGCAATGGTGTCGACGACCGAGGCGTGTTCGTCCAGTCCTACGGCACAACGAACCTCGATGCCTCGCTTCTCCTTGTTCCGCTTGTCCGATTCCTGCCCATCAACGATCCTCGCGTGCGCGCCACGGTCGTGGCCATCGCCGATGAACTCACCCGGGACGGACTCGTCCTGCGCTACCGCCCCGAGCAGACCGACGACGGTCTCACAGGCGACGAAGGGACCTTCACGACCTGCTCGTTCTGGCTCGTCTCGGCCCTTGTCGAGATCGGGGAGGTGGTACGCGCCAAGGCACTGTGCGAACGTCTGCTGTCCCTTGCCAGTCCCTTGGGTCTCTACGCTGAGGAGCTGGATCCGGTGAGCGGCCGTCACCTCGGCAACTTCCCACAGGCGTTCACCCACCTGGCCCTCATCAACGCGCTCGTGCACCTCATCCGCGCCGAAGAAACCAACCGCGCGGCGCAGTTCGCCCCGGCCCACCGCACGCCTTGATACGCAGACGAAGGTCAAGTTACGGATTGCAGCGACGGGCACAAGCTTCCACGGGAAGCCGCCCTGACGCGGGTCCCGGAACCGGATGTTCTGCCCCGCCGCAGCCGTGCGGAGACGTGACCCATTCGGAGAGGCAAGGAGCAGCCCATGTGGAGTGACGTGCAGGAATCCGAGCCCTCCGTTGTTGATTGCTTCCTTGGTTTTCCTGATGCGGACATGGGTAGGTCAAAGAAACGGACCGCCGTGAGGCGGTCCGCCAAGTGTGAATGGGATGGTTACTCGGCCTTGAAGGTGAGCGAATCGTCGCCGCTCGACCAGAGCAGCTTGCCGCTTTCATACGTCATTGCAATGGGCCGCTTCAGGAATTCCTGAACCCAGAGTCGCTGGTAACCCTCAGCGCCTACACATCCCTCAGCGCCTGTCGCAATCTTCCCGGCGACGGTGAGGATGTTGCCCTTGATGACCACCGGGGCGCCCAGGGGCCCGCATGGGGTCCGCACGGTCAGCAGCAGCTCACCGTTGATGGACGTGAGCTGAGCCTTGACGGCTCCGTTCGCCGCCCACGGGAGGGCTTTACCGTTCGATGCGGCTGAGACGCTGTCGTAGGTGGTGCACGGCGCTCCGGGCAGGAATGGGGCGCACGTTTGCTGCGGCTGGGATGTGGTGGCCGGGAGGGGAGTGGGTGCACTCTTGTCAGCTTGAGCGGATGCTGAGAGGGGCGTCGGCGTGGACTGCCCGCCAGGTGGCGTCGCTGCACATGAGGTCATGAGCAGTGAAGCCAGTAGAACGGAAATTTTGAGTGGCAGATGCCGAGCACGATCCATTATTCCCCCTAGGAATGAACGCTGAACCTGACCATAGACGTAGGACCTCTGATTGTCATTAGGTTTGGGTGACCAATTTTTGGGGCCCCTTCTTGCATGGGCAAGCGGGGAGGGGGACGAATAATTGACCACGCATTAGCCGAGCAACCCAACGGCAAATATCCGCCCCCAGCCCTGGGGTGGGAGGGACAATGAAGCCATGACCACACCCCAGGCAGCATTCGCGGCCTTCATGATCGCAGCCCTCATCTCAACCGCGATCTCCTTCACCGTCACCTACCGACGCACGACCAAGAGGATCGCAGACAACGCCAACACCCAGGGGGAGGCGGCAATCGCCGTCGGCACCGACCAGCCGCGAAAGCCTGGTCTGGCAGCCAAGCTGAACTACCTCCTCTTCACGGACAAGCACCCGCACTTTGACGCGCGCGACAGCCACAACCACACCGCACCTCACAACGGGAGCACCAACCCGACCTCCACGGCCGCCAATCACTGAATCAGCGGCAGCGGCGGGTCATGACACCCCAGCTACTCCACCACTCGCGCGGAACGGATCGGACAAGGAACCATGGACACAACACAAGCAGTAATCACAGCCCTCATCATCACGGCATTGATCGCAACGGTCGTCTACTTCGTCGTCCGCAAGAAGGTGGGCGCCGGTAACAAGCACCCTCACTTCGAGCCGCGCGCTACCCGCGACCGCGAACTGGGCAATGACGGCCGCTATTACCCGAACGCCACCCGGGTCAACGGAGGCTACAACGGCGGCGGCAGCCTCCCAGGCTGACGCCAACCCAGCTACTCGCAGCGGAAACCCCCGGAAATCACTGGATTTCCGGGGGTTTCCGCTTTGCGCACCCTCTGCATAACACTACAAAAACGCGGGGGAGTAGGACCCGAAAAGCCCATGGCGTAGGTTGAGCCCATGAACACCCGCCGCCGCCGACAGGCCACCCTGTGGCCCCTGGCCATCCTGGCATCCCTCCTACTCACCGCCGCGGGCCTGGCCATGACATTCTCACTCATCCGCACCCCAGGGGAAGGCCCTGGCCACGCCCTAATCTTCGCCGGAACTGCCGCCTCGGCCGCTGCAGCCGCCTGGGCACGCCTGAGGGATCTTGGATGGCCGATAGTCCTGGCCGTCGCGGCACCGGCCCTGCTGGTCGGCTGGCCGGATGCCGTCATGCCCGACAGCTTCATTCCGCACCTCGGGGCCGTACTAGCTCTACCGGCAGCGCTCATCGGGCTCATCATCGGGCTGGTGGCGGGCGGGCGGCCGGAGAGCGGCCACCAGGAGCAGGGTCTACCTCCCGGGGGCCATCCGGCAGGCGGGGGATGATGGCGGCATGGATGCATTACTGAGCTGGATGCGAAAGTCGCTCGAACGGTTCCGCACCCGGAAGGGGTATGTGTGGATCGTCCAGCATGACGAGTCGCCGCACGACACGATCCTTGGCGCGTTCGGCGACGAGCAAAGCGCCAGCGACTACGCCGACGTGATGGGCTTCCAATTCACCAACGGGGTGATCTGGGGGAAGTGCAAAATCGGGTCTCGGGTTGACTCCAGAGGGGAGCGGTATCACGACTGAACCAAGCCCCTTCTGTAGCGTTATACATAGTTACCTTACATAATGTTGATTATCGGCACTTAAAGTACGGGAGTAGTGGTAGACATTCCCGCAGCAAGAACGGTCAAGAAAAACCCCTAAATACGCCGTCGTCGTCTGTGTTCTCGGCGAACTCTTCCCAGTCCATCTTGGCAATGTTCAGGTTGTTATCGATTCCCCAAAGTTCACTGGCAACGCACCGGAACGGTTCATGTGACAAGTCGCCCAAGTCAACCAAGCTTTGTCATCGGCGAAGCTCGTGCGGACCAAGAGTGAATTTTCTGTCCTTGTTATCGATTCCCCAAGGTTCACTGGCAACGCACCGGAACGGTTCATGTGACAAGTCGTCCAGGTCAACCAAGCTTTGTCATCGGGGAAGCTCGTGCGGACCAAGAGTGAATTTTCTGTCCTTGGAAGAATCGGCATGCCGCTATCCAACCATGCGAATCAGGGCCGTATCTGTCAGCTTGCCTGGCCGCAGCCTGAGTACGGCAGTCTCAGGTGGTCAGAACCGAACTGCATAGAGCCACTGGGCGACTTGTTTTCGTGCAGGGATGGCCTGATGCTACATTTTCGCCCTGCAGGAGTTCCGGGGGCTTTGCGGGATGTGGCGACTGATAGTGTGATACCAGTTTCACCACTTTCACCACTTTCACCACTTTCACCTACTTTCACCCTGGAGGTCCCGGTGCGGAACCCCTTCAAGCCCACCGCAGGAGCCACACCGCCGGACTTGATTGGGCGGGCCGGGCTCTTGGATGAATTCGAGTACGGCCTGCAGCAAGGCTCGGGAGCGCCCGGGCTTTTGACCATCATCACCGGATCCAGAGGCATCGGCAAGACAGTCATGCTGAGCGCCGCGGAACGGATCGCAGGGACTCACGGCTGGGCGGTTATCTCCCGAACAGCAAACCCCGGTTTCCTCGCCGGAATCGGCGACGACATGCTTCGGCTTGTCGAGGAGCTCGGAGACGGGCCCCCAACACGGAAAATCACAGCATTCTCGGCGGCAGGGTTCGGACTAACAACGCAACTCCCCCAGGAACGGAGTGCCGACTGGCGGCGGACCGGGAACGACCTTCTGCGGCTGTTGGACGCAAAAGGTACAGGTCTCGTTATCACCATCGACGAGATACATGCGGTCGACCGCACAGAAATTTCCCAACTGGCCGCTGAAGTGCAGCATTTCATCCGCGACGGACTGCCCATCGGCCTCATCTTCGCCGGCCTGCCATCCGCCGTCTCCGACCTCCTAAATGAAGGAGTGGCGACCTTCCTGCGACGCGCCGACAGGATCAATCTCCACGAGGCAGCCATCGCCGAAGTCACCGCATCCTACAGCGAGCTCTTCAGTGAGGGAGGAATAGGCGTCTCCCCCGGCCTCGTCAGTGAGGCCGCGGAGGCTACCGAGGGCTACCCCTTCCTTATTCAGCTTGTGGGCTACTACCTCTGGCTGGAGGCGGGAAAGGCCAACTGGAAACTGGATGAGAGCAGCGTGCACAGCGCCCTCACCGCCGCTCAAAGACGAAACACATTAGTAGTCGTCGAGTCAGCACTATCGGATATCTCGGACAAGGACCGCGAGTTCCTCGACGCCATGGCCCTTCAGGATGGACCATCGGCAGCGGGCCTGATCGGAAACATCATGACGGCCAAGCCCAACGTGGTGTCCAAGTACCGAAAGAGACTCATCGCCGCGGGACTGATCGAGTCAGCCGGCTACGGCAAGGTGGACTTCGCAATCCCCGGACTCCGCCAATACCTCCGCGAAACAGCGTCGGCCTGAAGCAGTGACATGACGTCAGCGGAGCTCCTCGACCAGCCCGATGATGATTCCGCGGGGCCGCGGACGTAGCACAGCCTAGGGGGCCGGGAATTCTTGCCGTTGACGAACACCGTGCGTCGACAACATCCAGGAATCGGCGGAAAGTCCGCCCTGGATCATGACCGAAGAAGCTCCGGGCCGGCTCCTTGAAGAAGCCGGCCCGGAGCTCGTAACGGGTCACCCAAGGACGGCGCCCGGCCCTGAGCCCGGATTAGGCGGAAATCTTGTCCGCCATGCCGGAGTGTGCCGCGCGGGCCGCCGGCACGCCGTCGCCGCCCTGGCCGTACAGCCAGTCGTTGTACCGGAAATCGTTGTCCATCCGGCTCTTGAAGAGCAGGTTGCGCAGCGTCCGGGCCAGCCCGGAGACGTGCCAGGATTCGCCCCAGACGCGGGCGGTGCGCTGGACCCCGGCGGTGCGGCCGGCGCGGAGGTTGTTGAATTCCTTGATCGCGCCGTCCCAGGCTTCGGGGTGGACGCCGTCGGCGGTGAACACGGTGCCGGTGGTGACGTCCTGCAGCACTGCCGCGTCCTCGAGCGCCTGGCAGGCGCCCTGGGCCAGGTACTGCAGCATCGGGTGCGCGGCATCGCCCATCAGCACCATCCGGCCGGCCACCCAGTTTTCGATCGGATCGCGGTCGTACATGGGCCAGCGCATGCTGGTGCCCAGGTTTTTCAGCGCAGCCTGGACGGCGGGGACGCAGTCCTTGTACGCGGCCTCGAGCTCGTCGACTCCCCCGTACTGCTCCTCGCCGCGCTCAAAGGAGGCGGACTTGAAAACGGCCACGGTGTTCAGCAGCTCGCCCTTGCGCAGCGGGTACTGCACGAGGTGGCAGTCCGGTCCGAGGTAGACAATGACGTCCTCGAGGTCCGCCTTGGGTGTGTGTTCGGTAATGGGCACAGTGCCGCGGTAGGCGACGTAGGCCGAGGGGACCGGCTCGTCGCCGGCAACGAGCGGGCGCAGGGTGGACTTGAGCCCGTCGGCGCCGATGACGACGTCGGCCTCGTAGTCCACGCCGGCGGCCGTGTGGGCCACTCCCCTGCCGTTCACGGTCTCCACGCTCTCGACCATGACATCGTTGACCAGTTTCACGCCCGCCGCTTCGCAGCCCTCGAGCAGGACCCGGTGCAGGTCGCTGCGGTGGATCACCACGTAGGGCGCACCGTAGCGTTCCTCGAATTCCCCGCCGAGGCTCTGGCGCGTGAGCTCCTCGCCGGTGACGGCGTCGCGGAAGACCAGGTGCTTGGGCTGGACGCCAATCTCCAAGGCCTTGTCCAGCAGGCCCCAGCGTTTCAGGACGCGGGAGGCGTTGGGCGCCATCTGCAGCCCAGCGCCGACCTCGCCGAATTCGGGCGCCCGCTCCACGAGGGTGACGTCGGCGCCGCTTTCCCGCAGAGCGAGGGCTCCGGCCAATCCGGCCATTCCCCCTCCGATGACGAGGACATCGGTGGACCGGCCGTCGGTGGACAGGAAACTGGTGGACGGGACGTGCTCAGACATTGCTTGCTCCTGTTAGTGAAGGGGAGGTTGAGAGTTTTGATTTGAGTTTGAGCCCGACGGCGGCCAGCAGGACCGCTGCCATCGCGGCTGCACCGGCGAAGGCCAGGAAATTGGAATTGACGCCCAGTCCGGCAGCCAGCAGGAGGCCACCGATCTGGGGTGCGGCGACGGCGCCGATGCGGCCGGTCCCCAGTGCCCAGCCCAGCGCGGTCCCGCGCAGGTGCCCGGGATAGTGGCTCGCGACGGCGGCGATGATGAGGCACTGCGTGCCGTGGGTGCCGACGCCGGCGAGGACCAGCATGAGGTACACGACGGTGACCGGCGGTCCCGCAACCAGGACCACGAGAGCGCCGGCGGCGACGGCGGCCGCGGCGATCGCCGTCGGAATCGGACCGAAGCGGGTCCCGGCCCAGGCCGTGATCACCGAGCCGGCCACCGCACCCAGGTTGAGGGCCAGGGCGAAAGTCAGGGCGGAGCCCAGGTTGTAGCCGGCCAGCTGCATGAGGTTGGGCAGCCAGGTTCCCAGCCCGTACCAGGCGAACAGGGTGGCGATCGTCGCGAGGGCGAACAGCAGGCTCACCCCCAGGTAAGGGGCGCGGAGCAGGGACTTGAAGCCGATCGGCTCTTTGAGGTTGCGAATTCCCCGGTCCGCGGCACTGACCGGGGCCAGCGTCTCGGGCAGGTATTTCAGTCCGAGAGGCACCACGATCATCAGTGCGAGCACGGCCACGAGGAACATGGACTCCCAGCCGAAGGCAGGGATCAGCTGGATGCCGACGAGGGCGGCGATGGACCCGCCGATCGGGACGCCGGACATCATCAGGGTGGCGATGGTGGACCGCCACTTAGTGGGGACCAGTTCGGCAACGAGGGCGTTCGCCGAGGGCACCAGGCCACCGAGCCCGATGCCCGCCAAGAGCCGCAGCCCCCCGAAGGCGGCCGCATTGGGGGCGAAGGCGCAGAGGATGGTGAAAATCGAAAAGACGATGGCACAACCCAGGATGGTGCGGCGGCGGCCCCACGAGTCGGCCATCCGGCCGGCGAAGATCGCCCCGATCATCATGCCGACGAAAGCCATGGAACCAATGGTCCCGGCGGTGGCCTTGGTCAGCCCCCATCCGGTCTCGGAGATCAGGGAGGACTGGACCGTGCCGTAGACGATCAGGTCGTAGCCATCGAAGACCACCAACAGCCAGCAGACCAGGACGGCGGCTGCCGAGCCTTTGGAGAACCGTGATGCGGGCCCACCAACGGTTGAGGGAGCAGGGGCCCCCGGCGAAGACCGTTGCGGCACTGCAACAGATTGTGTGTGATTCATGCCACTCACTGTTCTAGCCGCCGCAGGTGAACCACAATACAATTCTGATGTGCAGAACAACCCATCCGGCAGAGCGGCCCGCAAGCCCGTCCAGAAACGGCCCACCTATTCCATCGAGGCGGTGGACAACGCGCTGCAGCTCCTCCAGCTGCTCCGCGACGGCGGAGCACTCCGGCTCAAGGACGCCGCCGAGGAGCTGGGCGTGGCGCCGTCCACCGCCCACCGCCTGCTGGCGATGTTGGTCTACCGGGGATTCGCCGTGCAGGATGAAACCCGCCGCTATGTCCCCGGCCCGGCAATGGGCGTCGGGCCAGCCGGCCTGAGCTGGACCCGGCTGCTCCGATCCCTGGCCCAGCCGCACATGGAGCTTCTCTCTGCACGGCTCAACGAGACGGTGAACCTCATGGTGCGGGTGGGGACGAAAGTGCGCTTCCTGGCGACGGTGGAAGGGAACAATGTGCTGCGGGTTGGTGACCGGCAGGGGACGGTGATGGCCGCCAACAAAACGTCCGGAGGCAAGGCCATGCTCGCCGAACTGGAACCGCCGATGATCGACCAGCTCTTTCGCAGCAACAATGCCGAGATTGGCGGGGACACCATTGCGGCCGCGGAGTACCCGGCGTTCCTGCGCGAGCTTGAATCCGTCCGCAGTAACGGATTCGCGGCCAATTTCGAAGGCACGGAAGAGGGCGTGAGCGCGCTCGGGATGGCCCTGCACAACCGGCACGGGCACGTGGTCGGCGCACTCAGCGTCGCCACCCCCGCGACCCGCTTCCGCCGCGTGTTTGACGCCGGGCTGGTCCCCGCCCTGCGGGAAACCTGCCGGCAGCTGGAGATCGACATCGCGGCCAACCCGGCCGAGCCGGACTGAGCGCCGCGGCCGCCCGGTTCCGGGAATTCTGACCAGCAGAATATGTTGGGGGTCACACACCGGCATCCGTAGAGTCGAACTACGCCAACGAACTGTTCTGACCTACCGAGGAGGCCCACGTGTCCATCAGCGCCGAGAACACGACTCACGAATCAGTGGCCGCGGGGCACACTGCTCCGGAGCCGACGCCTGAAGAGGCTGCCCAGCTCAAAGAGCTGTACCGGGATTTTGACCGGGAGAACCTGATCCCGCTGTGGACCGAGATCGCAGACCTCATGCCGATGGTCCCGACCCCCAAGGCGGTCCCCCACGTCTGGCGGTGGAGCGACCTGTACCCGCTGGCTGCCCGTGCCGGCGATCTGGTCCCGGTGGGCCGGGGCGGGGAGCGCCGGGCCATCGCCCTGGCCAATCCCGGCCTGGCCGGGACGCCGTACGCCACACCCACGCTGTGGGCAGCCATCCAGTACCTCGGCGCCCGCGAAACGGCGCCCGAACACCGTCACTCGCAAAACGCCTTCCGCTTCGTCGTCGAGGGCGAAGGGGTCTGGACTGTGGTGAACGGGGACCCGGTGCGGATGTCCCGCGGCGACTTCCTGCTGACCCCGGGCTGGAACTTCCACGGGCACCACAACGACACCGATGAGCCGATGGCCTGGATCGACGGCCTGGACATCCCATTCGTGCACTACGCTGACGCCGGCTTCTTCGAATTCGGGACCGAGCGCGTCACCGACGAGGCCACCCCGGACATCTCCCGCTCCGAGCGGCTCTGGGCGCACCCGGGCTTGCGCCCGCTGTCGGGCCTGGATGACACCACGAGCTCCCCCATCGCGGCCTACCGCTGGGAACACACGGACCGTGCCCTGTCCGAGCAGCTGCTGCTCGAGGACGAGGGCCATCCGGCCACTGTGTCCCAGGGCCACGCCGCCGTCCGCTACACCAACCCCACCACCGGTGGGGACGTGATGCCGACCATCCGCGCCGAATTCCACCGGCTCCGCGCCGGGGCCAGCACCGAAGCGGTCCGCGAGGTGGGCTCCAGCGTCTGGCAGGTCTTTGAAGGCTCCGGCTCGGTGGTCCTCAGCGGCGAAACCCGGACCCTGGCCAAGGGCGACCTCTTCGTGGTCCCGTCCTGGCAGGAATGGTCGCTGCAGGCCGGAACCCAGTTTGATCTGTTCCGCTTCAGTGACGCCCCCATTTTTGAACGGCTGAACTTCAACCGCACCTACATCGAAGGACGCAACAAGTAATGAGACTTCTCACCCTCCGCACCTCTGTTGGAGACAAAACAGTTAATAAGGCTGTCCGCCAGGACGGCGACACCCTGACCGAGATCGACGGCTTTGCCGACGTCGGAGAACTGCTCCGCACCCAGGACTGGGAAGCAACCGCTAAGGCGGCGGCCGGCGCCACGCACCCTCTCGAGGGCGCCGACCTGGACGCCGTCGTGCCCTCCCCCGGCAAGGTCATCTGCGTGGGCCACAACTACCGCAACCACATCAAGGAAATGGGCCGGGAAGTCCCCGAGTTCCCCACCCTGTTCGCCAAGTACCAGGAATCCCTGATCGGCCCCAACGATGACCTGGCGCTGCCGCAGGAATCCGACGCCGTCGACTGGGAAGCCGAACTCGCCGTCGTGATCGGCAAAAAGGGCCGCCGGATCAGCGAAGCCGACGCCGCGGACCACATCGCCGGCTACGCCGTCCTGAACGACGTGTCCATGCGCGACTACCAGTTCCGCACCATCCAGTGGCTGCAGGGCAAGACCTGGGAGAAGTCCACCCCGTTCGGCCCCGCCCTGGTCACCAAGGACGAGTTCACCGCCGGGCCGCTGATGACCTCCGCGGTCGACGGCGAAATCCAGCAGAGCACCCCGACCGGTGACCTCGTGTTCACCCCGGAGTTCCTGGTGTCCTACATTTCCACGATCATCACGCTGAACCCGGGCGACGTGATCGCAACCGGCACCCCGGGCGGCGTGGGCCACGCCCAGGACCCGAAGCGCTACCTGCAGGAAGGCCAGATCCTGGTCACCACCATCGAGGGACTGGGCCAGCTGAAGAACCGCGTCATCAAGGAAGCCTGATGGTTGCCCGCCAGGACCAGACGACGGACCCAGAACTGCTCGCGGCGCTGCTGCAGGCACGGCGCGGCACGGCGTTCTTCGCCCGCAAGCTCAACGAGCTCTCCGACGCGGAACTCGACGGCGACTCGCTGCTGCCGGGCTGGACCCGCCGCCACATCACCGCGCACATTGGCTACAACGCCCGGGCCATCGCCCGGCTCATCGAATGGGCTGCCACCGGGGTGGAGACCCCGATGTACCCGTCCACGGAGGTCCGGGACCACGAGATCGACTTCGGCGCCACGCTGAGCCCGATCGCGCTCCGGCACCTCTTCGACCACTCCGCCGTGCACCTGAACGTCGAATGGCGCGACCTGCCGGGGGGCGCCTGGCACCACAAAGTCCGCACCATCCAGGGACGGGAAGTGCCCGCCACGGAAACGGTGTGGATGCGCAGCCGCGAAGTCTGGATGCACGCCGTCGACCTCGCCAACGGCGCGAGCTTCGCCGACATCCCGGCACCGGTGCTGGAACGGCTCCTGACGGACATTACCGGCGCCTGGCACACCCGCGGCACCGATCAAGGCCTCGTCGTCACGGTCACCGACCGCGGTCTGACGTTCGGGGACACGGCGTCGGCGTCCCCCACCGTGGTCTCCGGACCGCTGGCCGCCGTCGTCGAATGGGCCGCCGGACGCGGCAATGGCGGGGTCACCGCCACCGGGCCCGGCACTGAAGCGAACGACGGGACGGTTCCAGCCGCCCCGAAGTGGATTTGAGCGCTGGCTAAACGGCCGTAAAAGCGGAAGGCCCCCTCGGCGAGGGGGCCTTCCGCTTTTCGTGCCTGGTTGGCTCAGCCCGGGTGCACGACTGGAGTGTCGCCAGCTGATCCGGTGAACGTCTCGCGGGCGATGTTGATGAGCAGCAGGGCTACCGGGGCAATCAGGATCGCGACACCTGCGGCCCAGAGAAACACCATGGCATAGCCTGCAGAGAGGGCCGACAGCGTCGCGCCACCGGCCGTGGCTGCTGCGGCGATAGTGCTGAACAAGGCGATGCCAAGGGAGCCGCCGATCTGCTGCGAGGCGTTGACCAACGCACTGGCCACACCGGAGTCATCCTTGTCCACGCCGAACAGGGCAAGGTTCTGCATGGGCACGAACACCATGGCCAGCCCGATGCCAAGCAGAAGCAGGGCGGGAAGCATGTTGACGAAGTAGCTGCCCTCGGCGCTGACCCGGGTGAGCCACAGCATCGCAGCCGCCATGAAGACCGGCCCCGCGGCCGTCGGGATTTTGGCCCCCAGTTTCGGCAGGTTCTTTGCGACGAGCGCTGCCGTGATGATTACCGCAACGGTCATCGGCAGCGAAGCCAGCCCGGCGAGGAATGGCGCGAAGCCCAGCACGATCTGGATGTAGAAGTTGATGAACAGGATGCCGCCAATGAGGACAGCGCCGGAAAGGAACGACGCCAGGAAGGCGGCCGCGCGGTTTCGTTCGGTGGCCACGCGCAGCGGCAGGAGCGGATGCCTGACTTTGGTCTCGACCAGGACGAAGAGTGCCAGGAGAACTGCGCCGGCGGCAATGAAGCCGCAGGCTTCGGGGGCATCCCAGCCGTGCTCGGCGTTGGTGAAGCCGTAGACAAGGGATCCCAGGCCGAGGGCTGCCAGAATGACCCCGGGCCAGTCGTACTTGGTGGACCCCTGGGCCTTGCTTTCACTGACCAGGGACCACACGCCGAAGAGGGCGATGGCGGCAATCGGCACATTCACGAAGAAGCACCAGCGCCAGCTCACGTGTTCGGTCAAAAACCCGCCCAGCAGGACACCGGCGGCCGCGCCGACGCCGGTAATGGAACCGAAAATCGCGAACGCCGTGCCGCGGTCCCTTCCGCCAGGGAAGGCGACGGTCAGGAGCGCCAAGGCTGCCGGGGCGAGCAGCGCAGCGAACACGCCCTGCAGCGCGCGGGCGCCGATCAGCTCCCAGGGCTGCTGCGCGATGCCGGCGACCAGGGACGCGGCGGCGAAGCCGACGGCGGCCACAAGGAACGTCCGCTTGCGGCCCCAGAAGTCTGCGATGCGTCCGCCGAGCAGCAGGAAGGCGCCGAAGGCCAGCGCGTAGGCCGTGACCACCCAGGAGCGGGTCGAGTCGCTGATCCCCATCTCGAGCTGGAGGCGCGGAAGCGCCAGATTCACGATCGTGCCGTCCAGCACCACCATGAACTGCGCGAGGGCGAGGAACACCAGTGCCCACCAGCGGTTCCCTGGCCTGCTCCCCCGCCGGACGACTGCCTCTCCCAACTGCGTTGCCATACCCATGTCCCATCCTCCAAAGTAGTAATACTTATAAAAGTATAACTATCAGGGGCG
Source organism: Arthrobacter sp. 01L42 (assembly GCF_056400005.1). Taxonomy (NCBI): domain Bacteria; kingdom Bacillati; phylum Actinomycetota; class Actinomycetes; order Micrococcales; family Micrococcaceae; genus Arthrobacter; species Arthrobacter sp. 01L42. The sequence goes on from NZ_JBFTSL010000016.1 coordinate 97,979, forward strand.
ACGCGTCATGACCGTGGCAGGGGGTGATGTGGGTTACTCGGGTTCGGAGAGTATCGAGGCGAGGCGCTGCAGGGCCGGGAGGCTGGCGGCAATTTGCTCGCGCTCTTCAGGCAGCAGCCGGGAACTGGCCGACTCCAGCGCCTCCGCCCAGGCGCCCTCGAGGAGCGCCTTGATCCGCTGGGATTCGGCCGTGGGGTGGAGGGCGACGTAGCGCTTGTCCGCGGCGTCGCGGATCCGGGTGACGAGGCCGGCGGCGACCAGCTCACGCAGCTGGACGCTGACATTGCTGAACTGCCGGCCCAGACGGGAAGCGACTTCCGCGACGGTGATGCCTGGGTGGCTCTCGATGACGCGGAGGATTTCCAGGACGCCGTTGGACAGCGGCCGGACGCCGGTGTCATTGTGCGACTTCCGCCGGACGTCGGCGGAAATGTCGATCACGGCGACGGCCAGGGCCCGGTGGTCGACGGCCTCGTCCAGCACTTCGCCTGCGCCAATACTTTCCATTCCATAAGCATAGGCGTCCGTCTGCGAGGGCAGGCTTAGCCTTCGTCGCAGAGCAGGTGATACCAGTTATCGGCGAGTACCTCGAGGGCGTGTTCCCGGTTCGGTTCAAACTTCCGTCGGGTCCAGAGCGTGGCCACGTAGTCGAGCGAGGTGAAGGCAAGGGTGCCGCGAATGTGGTGCGTCTCCTCCGGGAAGCGCCCTGCCAGCTCCATTCCGCGCACGAGGTCCGAGATGACCTCCTCATGCCATCCCTCGACCAAGGCGCGCACTTCGCGATCGATGGCGGCGGCCTCCTCGAGCACGTCGAGATACGGGCGGAAGACCGGCCAGAGCGCCGCCCGCGACTCCAGCCAGGCCAGGATGCCCGCCAGCTCGCCCGCACGCACGACGTCGACGAGCTCGGCCGCGGTCGATCCCCGTTCGGGGCCGGCCGCGCGGTCCAGTACGGCATTGACGCGGGCCATGAAGTCCCGCATCAGGTCGCTGCGCGTGGGGTAATAGGCGTAAAAAGTCACCCGGGTGGTACCGGCCGCAGCGGCGATCTCATCGATCGTCGTCGCGGCGTACCCCTTCTCGGTGAAGAGCTCCAGCGCCCGCTCGACGATCACGTCGCGGGTCAGCTGCTTCTGGGCTTCTCGCAACGACGACATGGATCAATCCTAACGGTGTTGTGCGGCGTCAGGTTCGAGCGGGCGCCGCCGCACGCAGCGCGGCCGGACCGGCGTCGGCGAACCGGCGCAGCTTGGGGACGGGGATTCGGTAGTTGAGCGCGGCGGCGGTGCCGGAACCGTCCGTGTTGTCCCAGCGAAGCAGCATCGAGTCCGCGCCCCCGCCGGGCTCGCAGTAGTCGGGAGGCCCGACAGCCGGCGCGAAGCCCGCCGACTTGAGCGAGAGGCCGAAGCCCTCCGTCCAGAAGTAGGGCTGGAAGTCGAACTCGGGCGCCGCGTCACCCTTCAGGAGGCCGACGCCGGCGACCCTGGCCTGGTCGATGGCGCTGGTCCACAGGGGCACCCGTTCCACCCCGCGGCGGGTCGGGAAGGACGCCACATCGCCGGCGGCGACGATGTCCGGCCGGAGCCTGCCGCGCGAATCGACCCGCAGCTCTCCGTCGACGAGAAGGTTCGAGCCGGCGAGCCAGCCGATGTTCGGCTCATCGCCGATGGCGGTGACCACCAGGTCAGCCTCCAGCACGGTGCCGTCGGCCAGAACGACCTTTGCCCCGGCACCGTGATCGACAAGCCGGGCCTTCCCGCCGCCAACCACGCGCAGTCCGCGCCGGATGGCGGCGGCGGTGAAGATGTCCGCCAGATGGTCGCCGAGCTGACGCGCCAGGGGCTTGCCGTCGGAGACGAGGGTGACCTCGCAGCCCACGTGCACGCAACCGGACGCGACCTCCATGCCCAGCGCTCCGCCGCCGATCACGATAACCGACGGGCGCGATGCGACGCGTTCCTTGAGGAGGATCGCATCCTCGATGGTGCGCAGGGTGAGTTCCCGGTGGGAGCCGTCCCGTTGCGGTCCGGCTGTTCCCTTCTTCTGCGTCTCTTGCGCACCCGCCCCGAGTCGCTTTGCCCGGGAACCCGAAGCGATGACGAGGCCGTCATACGGCAGCTCCCCTCCCCCGTCCAAGCGCACCAGCCGGGCCGCGACGTCCAGGCCCTTGGCGCTGACTCCGAGCAGCTCCGTTGCTTCGTGGGTCGGCTCGGGGAGCACATGGGGTTGGAGTCCGCCGTCGCTGTTCCCGTCGCTTTGCCCGTCGACAGCGTGCAGCAGCGCCTTGGAGAGGGCCGGCCGGCTGTAGGGCTGGTGGCGCTCCGCGCCCACAACGGTGAGCTCGCCGTCGAAGCCGGCCGAGCGCAGCGAGTCGCAGGCCGTGAGCCCGGCGATGCCGTTGCCGACCACCACGATCTTTCGCATCGTCATGCCGCGGCCAATCGCAGTGCGGCAACCGGGCAGACCCTTACCGCCGCCTTCGCGGCGTCCAGGTCAGCCCCTTCCACGTCCGGGACGTCGAGTACCAGCTCGCCTTCATCGTCGAGGTGCATCAGCCGGGGCGCGGCCTCTTCGCAGAGGCCGTGACCCTCGCAGCGCGGCCGGTCAAGTTCGATCCTCATGCTGCCACCACCTTGGCGACCTGGAGCGACTCGAGGCTCCGCGTGATGTTGCTCGGCTCCCGGACCTCATCGGAGATCGTCAGCGTTCTCACCCTGCGGGCAAGCGCCTCAATAATCGCATGCGCTTCCAGTTTCGCCAGGCCCTGGCCGGCGCAGCCGTGCGGTCCGTAGCCGAAGGACAGGTGGTCCACCGGGTTCCGCATCACGTTGAAGGTGTCGGGATCCCCGTAGTGCCGCGGGTCGCGGTTGCCGGCCCCAAAGAGGATGCCCACCTGGGCCCCTGCGGGAATCGTGACGCCCTCGATCTCCACGTCGCGCATTGCCTTGCGGCCCCAGATGTGGACCGGGGCCCAGTAGCGCAGCACTTCGGCGAACGCTGCGGGGACCAGGTCCGGGTTCTTCCGGACCAGGTCGAACTGCTCGGGGTGGCGGCCGAACAGCGCAATGATGTTCCCGATTGACGCGATTGTCGTGTCAACGCCCGCTCCCAGGTACTGGTGGATGATGTGCCCCGCAGAACCCTGGGGAATGTCGCCGCGTGTCTCGGCATCGAAAATACCTCGGCCGATTGAGCCGGGTGTGAGGTCTTCTGCGGTGACCGACGAGCACCAGCCGTAGAGCTCGCCGGCGATCGGGAAGCTCTCCTGGGTGCGCTGGTTCAGCGGGCCGAGGACCTGCATCGCGGCCTGGCCCCAGCGCAGCATGTTGTCCTTGACGTGTCCTTGGAAGCCAATGAGGTCGGCAACGATTTCGATCGGGAAGGCGCGGGCCAGGGAATCGATGGCCTCGAAGCTGCCGCTGGCGGCAAGCTCGGCGACGAGCTTGTCAGCCTTTTCGTCGATGACGACTTTCAGGCCGCGGAGCGCCCGGGGGGTGAGGTTTTGGGACAGCGTGGCGCGGAGCTGGGTGTGGACGGGCGGGTCGGAGGCAAGGGAGGTGCCCTGCAGGGCCTCGTTCACCATGGGGTTGAAGCCGATGCTGGTGGACGACAAGGTCTCCGGATCGCCGAGCGCGTCGCGGATGACGTCGTAGCGCGTCAGGACGTAGAGGTCGTTCTTGGGGAGGTGGACCACTGCGGCCTGCTCGCGGAGCGCTGCGTAGGTGGGGTAAGGGTCGACCAGGACGTCGTCGTCCCAGATGTCGATGCCGGATTCGGTGGGTGCAGTCACGGTGTTCTCCTTGTGGATTTTAGGTGGTCAGGTCAGTGCCGGAGGCCGTCAGGCTTAGACGGCCGCCTCGGCGTTTACTTCGGTGGTCTCGGCGATGGCCTCGGGCGCGGGCGCCGAGGACCGTGCAGAGATGAAGAGGGTGAGAGTGGCGGAGAGGATCGCCGCGATGCCCGCGGTGAGGTATACAGCCTGGAACCCCTGGCCCAGTGAGGTCCCTGCCACGCCCTGGATTTGCGGCTGTGCGGCGTTGAGGGCCTGGACCATACCGTCGACCGCCGGGGTGGGCGCGCCGCCTGCCAGTGCCTGGCCGGAGAATTGGGCGATGACCCCGTCCCAGCCGGCGAGGAAGCCCAGCGGCGGCACGTTCGCCAGCCCGCTGACGGCCTCTGCGGGCAGTCCCGCCCCGCCGAGGATCCCGGCAAGGGGACCCGCGAAGGCCGTGGCTCCGATGCCGAAGGCGATGGCTGAGCCGACAACGGGGCCGAGGGCGAAGCCGAGGTCGCGCAGGAGGTTCGTCGTCGCCGAAGCCATGCCGATCTGCTGGGGCGGGACGGTGTTGATGGCAACAGCGGTGACGGAACCGACGGTGAGCGCGAATCCGATACCCAACAGCAGGAGCGGCGGAATGAAGGCCGTCCAGGGGGTGCCGCCGAAGGCCTCCGGAGTGCCGAGGGCGAATGTCGAGAGCCAGAAACCGGAGACTGCCATGAGGACGAAGCCCGCGGTGAGCACCCAGCGCGGTGCTACGTGGTGGATGAGCCACCCCACCACCGGGATGAAGGCGAATGCCGGGCCCTGGATGAAGACGAACAGCACACCGACCTTCCAGGTCTCGGCCAGCGCGAGTCCACTGACGGCGACGCTGGTGCTGAAGCAGATCGCGAGGAAGGCGAACATGCCGGTGACCGCCACAATGCCGGTGATCGAGTAGGCGCTGTTCTTGAACAGCGACAGGTGAATCAGTGGCTGCGCGGTGCGTGATTCGATGACGACGAAGGAGACCAGGAGGATTCCGCCGGCGACGTAGCTTGCAATCACCTGGGCGCTGCCGAAGCCGGCATCAACCGCTGTCACCGTGGCGTAGAGGACGGCGATAAGTCCGAGCGCGAGCGTAATCTGTCCGGGGATGTCCAACTTGCGCCCCTCGGCTGCTGCGGAGTCTTTCGCCCGGAGCGCGACGAGGAGTACGAGCACGGCAATGGCGGCCGCAACCAGGTAGGCCGCCCGCCAGCCGCTGAACTCGTTCGGCGCACCCGGCGCAGCACCCGGCACGGTGAAGAACTGCGCGGTGAAGCCAGCGAGCACTGGGGAGATCACCGCGCCGAGGGACAGGAACCCGGCCCACGTGGCGATGACCTTCGCCCGTGCGCGGTGATCCGGGGTGATCGCGGCGATCATGGACAGCGAGATGGGGAACAGGATGCCCGCCCCAATGCCGCCGACGGCCTGGGCGGCGATCATCATCTCGGTTGTCGGCGCCAGCGCAGCCATGACGGAGCCGACGATGCTGACCCCGGCTCCGATGTACAGAAGCTTCTTGCGTCCGAACAGGTCGCCCAGGAGGCCCCAGCTGAGCTCGAACACGACAATACCCATCAAGAACATGCCCGCGATCCAGGTCAGGCCCGCGCCTGAAGTATGGAATTCCGCGGCGAACGTGCCGCTGAGGGCGCCCGGCAGCGCGTTGGTGATCTGGGCCAGTGTGACCGCGCTGTAGGCGGCTATGAAAGTGGCTCGCACCGAGCTGCGGCTCGGTACCGAAATGGTCTGACTCATCGATGAAACTCCTTTGTTCCGGGTCGATCCTCCGGTGACGCGCCATGACTGGTGCCCTGCCGGAGCAAGAGCCGGCAGGCGGAGGTGGATGTGGCGCTCACCACAGTCTGATATCAATCTTTACGAGATGTCAAGAAAACATACTCAACGTTTGCTTCATGAACGCACCGGCATCCAGGGGATGTGTACGGCTCGTCTGTGTTCTTGACACAATGTAAAGAAAGATGTGATGCTGGCTACACCGCAACGGGGCTACGGCACGGTCAGGCACCGCGGCGCCCCTGTATTCAGCACCCGATCTTCAAGGGAGAAGCCAAGTGAGTCACACCACACCCGTCGATAGCGGGGACACGTTCCACGCCCCCACCGGGCAAACCGTCAATACGGTATTGGGTCCCGTCCCTGCCTCGGAACTGGGCGTAGTCGCGCTCCATGAGGCCCTATTGTCAGTGGTCCCGGGCGCCCAGTACGCACCAGAGATCTCCATGGACAGGGCACAGATCTTCGAGGCCCTGGCGGCCAAGCTCGCGGACTTCCGCGAGCACGGCGGGCAGACGATCGTCGACAGCACGGGCATGTTCCACGGCCGCGACCTCAAGCTCTACGAGGCGTTGTCCCGCACCACCGGCGTCCACATCGTCGCCTCCACGGGCCTGGGCCCGGAGGAAGAACTCGGCGGATACTTCCTGACGCCGCAGACCAACCCGCCCACCCCGTGGCCGGCCGAAAAGTTCGCCGATCTCTTCGGCAAGGAGGTCACTGAGGGGATGGTGGTTCCCCGGGTCGAGCGCCGCGCCGCCGCCGGCATCGTCGCGACCATTGCCGACCGCGCCGGCATGACACCGACCGAGGAAAGCCTGTTCCGCGGCTCCGCCCGCGCCGCCAGGAACACCGGCGTCCCGGTCTCTATCCGCTTTGGCGCCGATGTCCTGCACGATCTGGACATCGTCCTGGACGAGCAGCTCGGGGCCGACCGGGTGCTCGTCGGCGACCTCGACCGCAAGGACGCTGCCGGCTCCGCCAGCGAGGTGGCCGGCCGGGGAGCCTTCGTCGGCATCGACCATGTGGGCCTGAACGACCACGCGGACTACCTCACCGACCATGACCGCGCCGAACTGGTGCTCGGGCTCGTCAAGGCAGGCCATGCCGACCGGATCATCCTGTCGGGCAACTCGATCGGCGTTGCCAAAGGGCTGCCGGAGTACAACCTGCCCTACAGCCACGTCCTGACGACGTTCGTGCCGTACCTCAAGGCCCACGGCCTGAGCGACGAAGACGCCCGGCGCATCCTCGTGGATAACCCGCGCAACCTGCTGACCGTGCGCTAAGCACCGCTCGGTCCACACACAACAAGCTTTCGAAACCCTGAGGTGAACGAATGACCAAGGTCAACACCGTGCTGGGAACCATCCCGGCCGAAGAACTGGAAATCGTGGCGGTCCACGAGCACATCGGCTACGGCATGCCCGGGTCCGAACTGGATACCAGGTGGTGGAAGTCGCCGGAGCAGGCGTACGAGGAAACCGTGCCGAAGCTGCGGAAGTTCCGCGAATACGGCGGCGGTACCTTCGTGGACGCCACGGGCATCTGCAACGGCCGCGACGTCGACTACTACAAGTCCCTGTCCCGGAAGACGGGCGTGCACATCGTTGCCTGCACCGGCTTCGTCGGCGGAGACACCGCCCTGCCGCACTTCTCCCGCGCAAGCGTGGACTATCTCACGAAGGTCTTCATCCACGAGATCACCGTCGGCATCGGCAACACGGGCGCCAAGGCCGGCGTCATCAAGGTCGGCGTGAGCCGCGGCGGACGCATGACGGATCTGGACAAGCGCATTTACCGGGCCGCGGCCCGCGCCGCCGTCGTCACCGGCGCTCCGGTCCTGACCCACCTGGCCATCGACCCGGAACCGGCAGTGAACATCTTCAACGAAGAAGGCCTCCCGCTGGACCGCGTGCTCTTCGGCCACGCCGACGACGGCCTGAACGCTCCGGTCACCCCGCACGATTGGATCTACGAGCAGGGCGGCCGCATCGGCTTCGACACTTTCGGCTACGACCTCGAGCTGCCTGATCCGCCGTTCTGGGGCCGCAAACGTGCCGAACGCATGGAGCACTTCGTCAACCTCGTGAACAAGGGCTATGCGGACAAGCTCCTCGTCTCGGCGGACGCAAACTGCAGCCCGCTGGGCTGGCCGGGCGTGAAGGGCCACACCATCAACTACATCTTCGAGGACATGATCCCCGACATGCGCGCGGCCGGTATCGACGACGCCACCCTCAAACTCCTGCTTGAGGACAACCCGGCCGACTTCCTGTCCCTTCACGCCTGATTCCGGACAGACCACCACAACTTGCCCGTTCCGCCAGACATGGCCCGGGCCCAGAAAGAGTCAAGAAAGAGATGAAACCATGAAGGCTGAAGACATCAAGAACCTCAAGATCGCCATCGTCGGCGCGGGGTACGGCGGCGCAGCGGCGGCCAAGGCCCTGAGCCTGCTCGGTGCCGACGTCAGCGTGTACGAACAGGCATCCCAGATGCGGGAGGTCGGCGCCGGCATCGGGCTGCGTCCTGCCACCATGCACCGGTTCAGCCAGTGGGGCATCTTCGACACGATCGCGAACGTAAGCTCCCCGAGCGACTACTTCGAAATCCTCACCGCCACGAGTGAGCCGATCATGAAGGACACCTGGCCTGAGTTCGGCGGGCAGAGCCAGACCCACCTCATTCACCGCGGCGACTTCATCGATGCCCTCCTGAGCGTGCTGCCGCAGGGCATGGTGCACCTTGGCCACAAGCTGGAGACCATCGAGGACAAGGGCGGCCGCTCCGTCCTGACCTTCACCAACGGCACGACGGTCGAGGCGGACCTGGTGGTCGGCGCCGACGGCATCAAGTCAGTGGTGCGCGAGCAGCTCTTCAGCGACAAGGGCCCGGTGTTCTCCGGCGAACACGCCTACCGCGCTGTGATCTCCGCCGACGACGCCCACGGCATGGTGGTGGACGACAACCTGCGGATGTACATGGGCAGGGGCACGAAGGTCTACCTGCTGCCGCTGCGCCACCGCAACCAGATGTCCTTCGATATCACCGCACTGTGCCCGGACAGCACCTGGGCCCCTACCATCACGAAGGATGACCTCGTGGCGACGGTGGGGGGCTTCGACGAGCGGATCGTCAACATCGCCCGCGGCCTCGACATGGACACCGTCAACATCCGCGCCGTCTACGACATCGACCCGGTCGACACGTGGCACACGGACTCCGTCGTGCTCATGGGCGATGCGGCCCACTCGATGCTGCACCACCAGGGCCAGGGCGCCAACTCGGCCATCGAGGATGCCGGTGCGCTCGCCGATGCCTTGGCGGAGGCCGGCTCTGTCAAGGATGCACTGGCCCTGTTCCAGGCAACCCGCAAGCCGGTAACGGACGAGCTGCAGCGCATCTCGCGTCAGGGGTGGACCGAGGACGAGGTCAATGACGTCTTCCCGGGGCAAAAGCCCACGTCCCAGAAGCCCGCCGCCGTCAACGCACCAGCAGAGTCGAAGGCCTGACCCATGACCATCCATCCCGAAATTGCCAAGATCCTCAGCACCCTGCCGGCGCCCGATGGCTCGCCGCTGAACCCGGGGGCCATGCGCGCCGGCGAGGCCGCGCAGGTTCCCGCATTGGAGGACCGTCTGCCGCTGCACTGCGTCGAGGACGCCACCGCAGTGACGCCATCGGGCGAGGTGCCCGTGCGGATCTACACGCCGGCCGGGGCCGACGCTCATGGGCTTCTGGTGTACCTCCACGGCGGGGCATTCTTCCTCGGCAGCCTGGACACGCACGACCACGTTGCCCGGGCCCTGGCCAAGGAGACAGGTCATAAGGTCATCTCTGTCGGCTACCGCCTGGCGCCCGAGGCTGCTTTCCCTGCCGGCCTCGACGACTGCTACGGGGTGGTCCGGTGGGCCGCCGAGCAGGGTACGAGCCTGGGCTGGGACGGCAAGAACCTTGCCATCGCCGGCGACAGTTCGGGCGGCAACTTCGTCGCTGCCGTCGCAGCGATGGCCCACGACGACGGGTTCGACCGGATCACGCATCAGGTCCTCTTCTACCCGTCCCTGGACCTGGACTTCGACGTCGACCGCTACGCCTCGCTGCGGGAGAACGCCGAAGGATTCGGGCTGGAGACGGCGGGCCTCAAGCCGTTCAACTCCTTTTACCTGGAGAGCGGGGCGGACCCGGCGGACCCGCTCGTCTCCCCCATCAAGCGCGATGACCTCACAGGCCTGCCGGCGGCGCTCATCATCACCGCCGAGCACGACCCCCTGCGCGATGAGGGCGAACTTTACGGCCAGCGACTGGCGGAGGCCGGCGTCGTGGCGGCCGTCAGCCGCTACCCGGGGGCCAACCACGGCTTCGTCCAGAACTTTTCCTGGATCCCGGAGTTCTACCGGGCCTTCGAGGAAGCAGGCGACTTCCTGAACGCGGGGGCCGGGCAATGACAGGGCCAGTCGCTGTTCATCCCCTGGTCTCGCCGTGGGGCCGGTTCGGACTCTACAGCTTCTTCATCGACGCTACCGAGCCCGCCATCGTCGACACCGGGATCGCGTCCTCGCCTGCCGAAGGCATGGTCCCGGCACTGGAGGCGATCGGCCGCCGGATCGAGGACGTGCGCTGGATCCTGCTGACCCACGGCCACATCGACCACCTCGGCGGTGCGCACGCCCTATGGGAGCTCACCGGACGGCGCGCGGAGGTCGTGATCCACGAGGCCGACGCGCCTCTGCTGCGCTCCCGGCGCGCGCACGTCGACCAGTACGTGGACGTGCGCCAGCAGTACATCGACAATCCGAATGCCATCGAGGAGCAGACGAAAGCCGCGAACCACGTCATCTCCGGCGAGATGGAGCCGACCATGCTGGTTAGGGGCGGCGAGACCCTCGCCCTGGGCGGGGACGTCACCGTCTCGGTCCACCACATCCCCGGCCACACGGCCGGGTCCGTCGCCTACGTCGTGGACGGGCAGCAGTCGGTCTTCGTCGGCGATGCCGTGCAGATCCACGGAGCGGCCAACGGCTTCCCCGGCTACGAGGATCCGGCCGCCTACCGCTCAAGTCTGCGGTACCTGCGCGACGACGTCCGCCCGCAACACCTGTACCTGGGCCACCCGTACCGGGGCGCTGACGGCGTGCCGTACGGCGTTGAACTGGACCGTGAGGCGGCCCGGAATGCCCTGCAGGGAAGCCTGGACCTCGAGACCCGAATCGACGACGCCGCCCGCCGGTACCTTCGCGACGGCCTCCAGGAGACGGACTCGCCATACTCGCCCTTCGCCCGCGTCGCTGCAGAACTCGGCTACGCGGGCGACCCCAGCCTCGAGCCGTCCCCGTTCTTCACGACGCTCCACGGCTACCGCACGGCCTTTGACCGCCTGACCAAAGATGAGGAGCTTCGCACCCATGGATGACCTGAAGATGTTGGATGCCGGCGCGGAGAAAATCGCCGTCCGCAAGGACCTCCGGGTCCCGATGCGGGACGGCGTCGAGCTCGCCGCGGACGCCTATCACGGTACCGGGGACAAACCGCGCCCCGCCCTCGTAGCCCTGAGCCCCTACGGCAAAGAACTGCAGGCGCTGGCCCTCACAACCCCGCCACAGCGGCGCCCCAGCCCGATGTGGGACGGCTGCATCGAGGCCGGCGACATCGCCCGCATCGTCAAGGAGGACTACGTTCACGTCATTGGCGACCTGCGCGGCTCGGGTCACTCCGGCGGCGAACATATCGGCAATTACAACGCCGGTGGCGTGTCGCTTGGCCAGGACGCCTACGACTTCATCGAGTGGGTCGCCGCGCAGCCGTGGTGCGACGGCAACGTCGGCATGGTCGGCATCTCCTATTTCGGCTCCATGCAGGTGCTGGCAGCGGCCGAGCGGCCGCCGCACCTGAAGGCGATCTTTGTCTCCGGCGGCCACTACGACTTCTACGAGACCACCTACCATGGCGGCATCATGTGGTTCATGCCGCGTGCTGCACGCGAGGGCCGCGGCGGCGATTCCGGCTGGGCGTTCACGGACAACGTCAAGTCCCGCATGATCGAGAAGTACTCCCCCGGGGAATTGACGAAGCTGGTTGCCACGCGTCTTGCGGACCCGGACGTGGCCGCCTGGCCGAACCTGGTCCATGTCCTGAACTACCCGAAGAACCACGAGGCCTGGTTCGACATTGTGATGAACGAGCTCGACGGGGACTGGTACGAGGAGCGCAACCCCATCACGCTGGCCCCGAACATCGACATCCCGGTCTACCTGCAGATCGACCAGGGCCGCGGCTGGACGATGGACGGCACGATTGAGCTGTTCAAGGAGCTGAAGGGCCCCAAGAAGCTGGACATCGGCCCGTACCCGCCGATGCAGTCGCGTCCCTTCATCGAAGAGCACGACAAGATGTTCCGGTGGTACGACTACTGGATCAAGGGCATCGACAACGGCGTCATGGACGAGCCGGCCGTGAGCGTCTTCGTGGAGGGCTCGCGTGAGCTGGTGACTGCGGAGGCGTGGCCGCCGAAGGACGTCGAGTACAAGTCCCTCTATCTGCGCCCGCGGCACAAACTGTCGACCGAGCCCGAGCTGATGGGCGCGGAGTACGCCGCCCCGGACGGCTTCTACCAGGCGCCGCTGACAGTGACCGACAAGGTGGAGATCATCAGCTGGTCCACGCCTGCCTTCGAGGAGGACACGGAGATGATCGGCACCGGTGCCGCGCACATCTTCGCCCAGATCGACCAGCCGGACACCAACTTCATCCTCCGCCTGTGGGATTACGCGCCCACCGGCGCGCGCCAGCTGATCACCAGCGGATACCTGAAGGCCTCGCACCGCGAACTTGACGACCGCAGCACCGAGGGCAACCCGCTCCACCCGCACACCCGCAGTGTGCCGGTGGAGCCGGGGACGATCGAGGAGTACGTCCTGCGCCTCTATCCGTTCGCGAACACTTTCAAGCCGGGCCACAAGCTCATCGCAGAGCTCTCGAACGGCGAGCCGCTGGCCGACGAGCACAACGCGCTGCTGCCGCCGGATGCCTTCCATCTGCCGGTGGGCCGGCCCGTCACCCACAAGATCTACCGCGACGCCGCCCACCAGTCCAGGCTGGTCCTGCCGTTCACCTCCCGCCAACCGGCGGAGGGCCAGCCGGCGGTCGTCCAGGCGCGCTGATGCCATGCGGCAGCTGACAACACCAGGGCGCAGCCAACAGGCTGCGCCCTGGTGTTGCCTGCTCACTCAGCCAGCAGGAAGCACCAGTTCTCGACCATCAGATCCAGTGAAGTATCGCGGTCCACGGTCCAGCCGAGCCGCATCCAGCGCCGGGAAAAGAACTCCAGCTCGCCGAAGGCCAGCGCGCAGCGGACCCGGCGGCTGGCCGGGGCAAAACGCCCGGCGCTGTCGAGGCCCGCCTGCATGTCGTCGATCGCCGTGTCGAACCACTGGTCCAAAGCCGCCTGGATGCCCGGTTCGCTGGCCGCGGCCTGGTGAGCCGCCACAACATAGGGGCGGATGTCGGCCCACTGGTCAAATTTCCGGGCCAGCCAGACCCTGATCAGCTCGCGGTCTCCGGACTCCACCACCGAATGCAGCGGCGGGACATCGGCCTCCGTCAGCATCTCGTTGGACCGCTCGACGAGCGAGCGCATGAGCTGGGCTTTGGACGGAAAATGCGCATAGAAGGTTGCCCTGGTGGTGCCGACGGCAGCGGAGATGTCATCCACCGTGGTGGCGGCGAACCCTTTCTCCTCGAAAAGCTCCAGCCCCTTGTCGAGGAAAAGCCGGCGGGTCATCTGCTTTTGAGCGTCTCGAATGATTGCCACGCCCCCAGATTAGTCCCCCGATTCACCGCATTCGTTCACTTGATGCTGTTTTCAGCCACTGAACCGACGTAAGCCGCGAGGTGCTCGCCGGTGAGGGTGGAGCGGGCGGCCACAAGGCTGCCGGGCGTGCCCTCGAAAACGATCCGGCCGCCGTCGTGACCGGCGCCGGGACCAAGGTCGATGATCCAGTCGGCGTGCGCCATGACCGCCTGGTGGTGCTCGATGACGATGACCGATTTGCCGGAGTCGACGAGCCGGTCCAGGAGTCCCAAAAGGTTCTGGACGTCGGCGAGATGCAGGCCGGTGGTGGGCTCGTCGAGGACGTAGACATCACCCTTCTCCGCCATCTGGGTGGCGAGCTTGACGCGCTGCCGCTCGCCACCGGACAGCGTGGTGAGCGGCTGGCCCAGGGTGAGGTAGCCCAGCCCGACGTCGACGAGCCGGTCGAGGATCTTGTGGGCCGCCGGGGTGCGGGCCTCCCCTTCGCTGAAGAACACCGCGGCTTCGGTCATTGACATGGCCAGCACCTCGGCAATATTCCGGCCACCCAACGTGTACTCCAGAACTGCCGCCTGGAACCGCCGGCCCTCGCAGTCCTCACAGGTGGATTCGACCGTGGCCATGACACCGAGCTCGGTGAAGATGACACCCGCGCCGTTACAGGTGGGGCAGGCACCCTCCGAATTGGAGCTGAACAGCGCCGGCTTCACGCCGTTGGCCTTCGCGAACGCCTTGCGGATCGGCTCGAGGAGGCCCGTGTACGTCGCAGGGTTGCTGCGCCGCGAACCCTTGATGGCGCCCTGGTCGATCACCACCACACCGTCCCGGCCGTCCACCGAGCCGTCGATCAGCGAGCTCTTGCCCGAACCTGCAACACCCGTGACGACGCAGAGCACGCCGAGCGGGACGTCGACGTCCACGTCCTTGAGGTTGTGCGTCGAGGCGCCCCGCACCTCGAGCGTGCCGGACGGGGTACGCACGGAGTCCTTCAACCTGGCCCGGTCGTCGAGGTGCCGCCCGGTGATGGTGTCGCTCGCCCGCAGGCCCTCCACGGTTCCCTCGAAGCACACGCTGCCGCCCGCCGTACCCGCGCCGGGGCCAAGGTCAATGACGTGGTCGGCGATGGCGATGGTCTCCGGCTTGTGCTCGACGACGAGCACGGTGTTGCCCTTGTCCCGCAGCTGCAGCAGCAGCTGGTTCATCCGTTCGATGTCATGCGGGTGCAGGCCGATCGTCGGCTCGTCAAAGACGTAGGTGATGTCGGTAAGGGACGAGCCCAGGTGCCGGATCATTTTGGTGCGCTGGGCCTCGCCGCCGGACAGGGTGCCCGCCGGACGGTCCAGCGAGAGGTAACCCAGCCCGATTTCGGCGAACGAGTCGAGCAGGTGCTGCAGGCCTTTCAGCAGGGGTGCGACGGAAGGGGCGTCAAGCTCGCGGATCCATGCGGCGAGGTCGCTGATCTGCATCTCGCAGAGGTCCGCGATGTTCTTGCCCTGGATCTTCGCGGACCTGGCCTCCGGGCTCAGCCGGGTGCCGTCGCACTCGGGGCAGGCCTGGAACGTGATGGCGCGTTCCACGAAGGCCCGGATGTGCGGCTGCATGGCGTCGACGTCCTTGGAGAGCATCGACTTCTGGATCTTCGGGATCACGCCCTCGTAGGTCAGATTGATGCCCTCGACCTTGATCTTGGTGGGCTCCTTGTAGAGGAGGTCGTGCATTTCCTTCTTGGTGAACTTCGCGATCGGCTTGTCCATGTCGAAGCCGGCGCCGCTGAAGATCCGGCCGTACCAGCCGTCCATGCTGTAGCCGGGGATCGTCAGGGCACCCTCCCTGAGCGATTTGCTGTCGTCGTACAACGCGGTGAGGTCGAAGTCCGAAACCGAGCCCATCCCCTCGCAGCGTGCGCACATGCCGCCCAGGTAGACCACATCGCGCACCACGCTCCGCTCGACCCGGCCGCCGGCTTTCTCGGTACTCATCACCCCGCTCGCCTTGCGCGTCGGGACGTTGAATGAGAAGGCAGTGGGTGGCCCGATGCGGGGCATGCCCAGACGGCTGAAGAGGATCCGGAGCATGGCGTTCGCGTCGGTGGCGGTGCCGACGGTGGACCGGGGGTTGGCGCCCATCCGCTCCTGGTCAACGATGATCGCCGTCGTCAGCCCCTCCAGGTGGTCCACCTCGGGCCGCGCCAGGTTGGGCATGAAGCCCTGCACAAACGCGCTATAGGTCTCGTTGATCATCCGCTGCGACTCGGCGGCGATGGTGGCGAAAACCAGCGAGCTCTTGCCCGAGCCGGACACGCCGGTGAACACCGTCAAGCGGCGCTTCGGGATCTCGACGCTGATGTCCTTGAGGTTGTTCTCCCGTGCGCCCTGCACGCGGATCAGGTCGTGGCTGTCCGCTTCATGCAGCCCGGGCGGCTGCGTGTCCGTGCTCGTGGCAATGCTCATCGTGTCTCCATCTGTTGGGCGGGGCAGCCCCAAGCGTCCCCGTCGTCGTCGACTGGCTCTATCTAACCAGCTGGCGGCTGGTCCGGCGGTGGCCGGCGGGCACCTTAGATCGGCTGCTGGATGCGGATCAGGTTGCCCGCGGGATCGCGGAAGGCGCAGTCGCGCACCCCGTAGGCCTGCTCTGTCGGTTCCTGGACCACCTCGGCGCCGCTGGCCTGCAGCCGTTCGAAGGTGGCGTCGACGTCCTTGGTGGCCAGGAGGATGCGCGCATAGGTGCCCTTGGCCATCATCTCGTCGATGGTGCCGCGCTATTCGTCGGTGACGCCGGGATCGGCGGCGGGCGGTTCCAGGACGATGGATGTGTCCGGCTGGCCGGCCGGGCCGACCGTGATCCAGCGCATCCCGCCGTAGCCGACGTCGTTGCGGACCTCGAAGCCGAGGGTGTCCCGGTAGAAGGCCAGGGCGGCGTCGGGATCGTTGTGTGGGAGGAAACTGGCGTGAATGTTGATGTCCATGGGCTTCATGCTAGTTGCGGTTCGGGGGCCGGGACTTCTCGATTCCTGACCGGTCTGGTGACCTGTTTCGCGACGCATGAGGGCATCCCTGCGGTTGCCCTGGCTGCCTCGCGCCGGTAGACGCTGGGCGGCACGCCAACCAGTTCGGTGAAGCGGGTGCTGAAGGTGCCCAGCGACGAGCAGCCGACCGTAAAGCAGACCTCGGTGACGCTCAGGTCGCCGCGGCGCAGCAGGGTCATCGCGCGTTCTATGCGCCGTGTCATGAGATAGCTGTACGGCGACTCGCCGTACGCCAGGCGGAACTCGCGGCTGAGGTGCCCGGCGGACATGTGGGCGCCGCGGGCGAGGGCCTCGACATCCAGCGGCTGTGCGTATTCCCGGTCCATTCGGTCGCGGACGCGGCGTAACAGCGCGAGGTCGCGCAAGCGCTGCGCCCGGTCGGGTTTGCTGGTCACAAGTGCGATCGTGCTACGTCGTGCCGGAGTTGTCCAGCCCGGAGGTGTTCCTGAATCTCCGGCCGTTCCATTGTCTTTGGCGGCAGGCTCGCTGAGAATGAACCATGACGGTCTACCTGAGGTCTCTGGAAACTGCAGTCCCGCCAACCATCCTGGTCCAGCCCGAGGCCAGGGCCGTGTTCGCCGCCCAGCCGGGCCTCACCCGGCTCGGATCCCGGCTCGTCAACACGTGCTTTGACTCTGCAGCCATCGACACGCGGCACACGGCGGTGGAGGAACTCACCGCGGACAGCAAGGCGGAAAACCCCCAGTTCTTCGACCCCGCCACCGGCCTGGTGCTCAGCCCCAGCACCAAGACCCGGAACGGCATTTTCGCCACGGAAGCGACCAAGCTCTTCATTGAAGCAGCCCAAAAAGCCCTCGATGCCTGCCCGGGCGTCGAGGAGCGGGACATCACCCACCTGATCACGGTTTCCTGCACCGGATTCTTCAATCCCGGCCCGGACTACAAGATTGTCCGGGCCCTCGGCCTGAATCCGGCTGTCCAGCGGTACCACCTCGGCTTTATGGGCTGCTATGCAGCCTTCCCGGCGATGCGGGCGGCGAAGTCCTTTTGCGAGGCGGATCCGGAGGCGACGGTGCTGGTGGTCTGCGCCGAACTCTGTTCCCTTCACGTCCGGACCTCCAATGATCCGGACACCATCATGGGGTCGGCGTTGTTCGCCGACGGCGCTGCCGCGGCCATCATCACAGCGCGGGACATCCCCGTGGAAACGCCCATGCTGCGGCTGGACCACTTCGAAACCGTCCTGACGCCCGTCGGGGAGGACTCGATGGCCTGGAACATCGGTGACGAGGGCTTCGAGATGGTGCTGGGCAACTATGTCCCGCACATCATCGATGATCACATCATTGGCGCGCTGGAACCGCTCCTGTCCCGCGACGGCTCGCTGAAGGGGCTCCCCTACCGGGAGATCGAGCACTGGGGCATCCACCCGGGCGGCCGGAGCATTCTGGACAAGGTCCAGTCCAGGCTGGAGCTCAGCGACGAGCAGCTGGTCCCGGCCCGCGAAACCCTCCGGAACTTCGGCAACATGAGCAGCGCCACCGTCCTGTTCGTCCTCAAGCACATCCTCGAACTGCCGGCAGCGGACGATGCAGCAGACGACGCCGGGGCCGGCCCGGGCGCGGAACGGATCTGCTCCATGGCCTTCGGTCCGGGCCTGACGGTCGAGACGGCGCTCTTCACCCGGGTGGCGGCCACGCGGACCGCCGCAGCTCCGCGGCAGGAGCCAACGGCGGAACCAGCACAGTCCGTAGCGGTGCGGGTCTGAAAGCGGCCACGCTGAAACCGTTCAGCGCGAAGCGGGGCAGGGAACACCTTCGGGCGGCCCTCCTGCGGGACCGCGCATCCGACGCCGTCGAGGAAATGGACCTGCCGGGCTGCGACCCTGGCCTCCTGGAGCGCACGTATGCCCAGTTTGCGCTTGTCAACCGTGCCGTCGCCGGCTGGCGCGGCATCTACCGGTCCCGGATCAGGCCCCGGCTGTCCACCGCTTCCGTCACGTCCCTGCTGGATATCGGGTGCGGCGGGGGCGACGTTTCCGTGCTGTTGGCCCGGTGGGCGGCCCGGGACGGACTGCGTCTCGAGGTCACCGCCATTGACCCGGATCCGCGGGCGATCCTGTTCGCCCGCGCCCGCCACGCGACGGCGGACGTGACGTTCCGCCAGGCGGCCAGCGCGGAGCTGCTCGAAGAGGGCCACCGGTACGACCTCGTGGTATCCAACCATGTCCTGCACCACCTTGACGGGCTGGAAGCGTTTCTCGCCGAGTCGGCCCGGTTGTCCCGCGGCACAGTGGTCCACAACGACATCCGCCGCAGCCCCGCCGCCTACGCGCTGTTCTCTGCCGGCTCCTGGGTGCTCACCGGCTCCTACATCCGGCAGGACGGGCTGACCTCGATCCGCCGAAGCTACACCGCCGCGGAGCTGGCCGCCGCCGCTCCCCCGGGCTGGACCGTCGCCCGCCACGCCCCCTTCCGGAACCTGCTGCTGCACGGCACTCCCGGCGGCGGCGACCAGTCAGGGTCCGGCGCCAGTGGCTGAGGTTCTGATCATCGGTGCCGGTCCGGTGGGGCTGTTCATGGCCGCGCTGCTGCTGCAGGACGGCGTGGATGTGCAGGTGCTGGAACAGCGGGGCGCACCGGAGCCGCAGTCGCGCGCCATCGGCATCCATCCGCCGGCGCTGGCCGCGCTCGCGGGAACCGGAGTTGCCGAGGCCATGATTGCCGAGGGGGTCCAGATCCGCCGAGGAATGGCACTGGCCGGCGGAAAATGCCTCGCCCGGATGTCTTTTGCCGGCGTGTCGGATCGCTTTCCGTTCGTCCTGTCCCTGCCCCAGGCCCGCACTGAGGCGTACCTGGAACGGCGGGTCAACGAGCTCGGCGACGGCGCCCTGCACCGCGGCGTCCGCCTCACCGGGCTGTCCGACGACGGCGGCCGGGTCAGCGTGGAAGCCGACTCCGGGAGTGGCACCCTGCGCTATTCGGCGCCGCTGGTCATTGCTGCCGACGGCGTGCGTTCCACGGTGCGGGCGCTCCAGGGCGTCAACGTACGCGTGAAAGAGTACCCGGACAGTTACCTGATGGGTGACTTCGCGGACGGGACGGGGTTCGGTCCGGACGCGGCACTGTTCCTCTCCGGCGCCGGCATCGTGGAGTCGTTCCCCTTGCCCGGCCAGCTCCGCCGCTGGGTGGTCCGGCTCGGTACCGGCGACTCAACGGCCGGCGGCTCCCCGCCCGGCGGACCTGATGCCGGAGGACCCGGCGCCGACGCCCGGTGGCTCATGGGCTGCGTGCGCGAACGGACGGGACTCGCCATCGACGCCGGGACCAACAGCATGCTCAGCCGCTTCGGCGTCCGCACGCGCCTGGCCCCCCGGATGGTGGCCGGCCGGGTGGTGATGATCGGGGATGCGGCCCACGAGGTGAGCCCCATCGGCGGGCAGGGCATGAACCTCGGCTGGCTGGACGCGGCGGCGCTGGCACCGATCGTCTCGGCGGCCGTGCGCGGCCAGGATGTCGCGGATCGCCTCCGGAGCTTTGAGCGGACCCGGTTGCGGGCGGCGGCGAGAGCCGCACGCCAGGCGGAAATCAACATGGCCCTGGGCCGGCCCCTCACGGACCGTCTCCTGGCGCTGCGGAACCGTGGCATCGCAGGCGTCGCCGCAGTTCCGCCGGTGAATTCCCTGATCGCCCGTCGTTTCACGATGCACTAGGCAGCGCATTGGCACGGGTTTGCCCCGGAATAGACTGTGCGCATGGACGGACTTCCCGGGATGCGCGGCGCCGCATCGTATTGGGCGTTGCGGGTAGCGGCCGCCACGCTGCTGCTCGGCGCGGCAGCGTCGTGCAGCTACGGAACGGCCGGCGGCACCGCCTCCCCGGCAAGCGCGACGGCGTCGGCGACCCCGATCCCCACAGGCCCCGTGACCGCGGAAATCAGCCAGTTCCGCGACAACTACAGCAAGCAGATCATCGAAATCCAGCTCACGAACACCACCGGCCATGCCCTGACGGTCCTCGGCGCGGAACTGACCAGCCCTCTCTTCGCCGCCCCGATCATCTGGTCCGCCCGCACCGGCGGGATCGAGCTTCCGCCCGGACAGCCCAAGAGCCTGCCGGCGCCGTTGCCCGCCCCGGATTGCGGCAACCCGGCCGGACCGGGAGCCACCTCCGGGGCTGCGGGCGACGCCCACGTATCCCTGCGGCTGGCCACGCCGCAAGGTGCCGTGCCGGTCCCGGCCATGGCCCCGGCAACAGACCCGTTCGGCGTCCTGGCGCGGAACAATTCGGAGCTGTGCCTGGCCCGGGAAGCCTCGGCCGTCGCCACGATCGCGCTGGATCCCGAGCTCGAGGTCGCCGCGGACGGTCAGACCGCCGTCGTGCGTCTGCTGCTGCAACCGCGCGCCGCCGCCGGCGCCGGTGAACTGGTGATAGACCGGATCGAGGAAACCACGCTGCTGGCGGAGGCCTCACAAGCCCCGTGGCCCCGGTCGGTGACGGTCCGCGCCGGCGGGACCCCGGCCCAAGTGCGCCTCGGCATCAGGCCCTCCCGCTGCGATCCCCATGCAGTGGCCGAAGACAAGGTGGGCACACTCCTTCCCCTGCAGGTCAGGGTGGCGGGCCGCGAGGGAATTGTGAAGATCGACGCCGGCAGCCAACTTCGCGCCCGCATCTACGACTTTGTTACAAAGGCGTGCGGGCGCCAGTAGTGTGGGGGCATGCCCTATGACGCCAGGCCCACTGACTACAGCGCCGCCCGGATAAGCGAGACCGTCCAGGAGATCCTGAGCGCCGGCATCCTCCCGCCGATTGTCCAGGCCGGACACCCGGTGCTCCGGCACGTGGCGGCGCCGTACGATGGCCAGTTGACTGATGCCGACCTCGGCCACCTCATCGACCTCATGCGCAGCGTGATGCACAAGGCCCCAGGCGTGGGCCTGGCGGCCCCGCAGCTGGGGATTCCGCTGCAGATCGCTGTCCTGGAGGACCAGTTCGACGTCGATCCCGACGTCGCTGCCGTCCGCGGGCGGGAGGCGCTGCCGTTCTTTGCCATGCTGAACCCGGGCTATCGTCCCCTGGGCGCGAAGTCCGCGGCGTTCTACGAAGGCTGCCTCTCCATTGGCGGCCTGCAGGCGGCGGTCGTGCGGCCGGAATCAGTCCAGCTCGATTTCACGGCGCCGGACGGCACGAAACTCCAGCAGACTTTCTCCGGCTGGCAGGCCCGGATTGTCCAGCATGAAACCGACCACCTCCAAGGGATCCTCTTCCTGGACCGGGCCGAGCTGCGCTCCATCAGCAACAATGCCGAATACTCCGCCCGCTGGGCCCAGCCGGACATCAGCCGCGCCCGGCAGGAACTCGGGTTCCTGCCGGACCCGGCCGCGGACTAAGCCTGCGGGCCAGGGCTAGGGCTGCGGCGCCGGATTCGATGCGGACGGCAGGTAGCGGGCCCACCACTTCAGGATTTCATCGAACCGCTGCTTCCGGTGGTGCGGGGTGCCGGAGCGGGACAGCTCATGGTTCTCGCCGGGGAAGACCAGGAATCCGGTCTCGACCCCCTGTTGCTTGAGGGCGGTGAAGTACCGCTGGCCCTGCTCCACGGGACACCGGAGGTCCTCCTCGCTGTGGATCACCAGCGACGGCGTCCTTACGTGCTGCACGCGCGCCATGGGACTCTGGGCCGCCATTTGCTCCGCCGCCGGGCCGGTGTATTCGCCACCGAAGAACCAGCCGATGTCGGACGAACCGGTGAAGCTCACGGGGTCCAGGAAACCACGCTCGACTATGGCGGCCCGGAAACGGTGGTCGTGGCTGATGGTCCACGCCGTCAGGTAGCCGCCGTAGGATCCGCCCATGATGCCGACATTGGCGGCGTCCAGATCCTCGAACTTCCCCACAGCCCCGTCCAGGAACGCCAGGACGTCCTGCATGTCCACGGTTCCCATCCGCTCCTTGATGGACCGGCCATGTGCCTGGCCGTAACCGGCCGAACCCCGCGGATTGCACATCAGCACGGCGTAACCGGCCCCTGCATAGACCTGCGCTTCGTCGAACAACGCCACCCCGAACTGGGCAAACGGGCCGCCATGGATGTTCAGCAGCACCGGGTGGGGTCCCGGGCCCGCCGGCTTCACGAGCCAGCCATGGACCGGGTACCCGTCGGCCGAGGCCAATGTCAGTTCCTGCGGCTCGCTGATCCCCGCCACGCTCCGCAGCTGGGCGGAGAAGTCCGTCAGGCGGCGCACCTGCCCGCGCTCGAGCACGGCAACATCACCGGCCGTCGTCGAATCGCTGAAACTCACCACGAGCGTTCCGCCACCCTCCGCGGCGCCGGTCACCACCCGGTTGCCTTCCAGGAGGACGGTGTGGCCGCCCGTCGCAACGAATTCGTGCAGCTCCACGGTTCCCCGCGCATTGTTCAGCACCAGGGCGCCCGCGCCGCCGCGCAGCTCCAGCCGGCTGCCGCCGGACAGGTCCAGCGCCTCGGCATCGCTGAGCGCCGTGGCGTGTCCGCCGTCGGCAGGCATCGCATAGAGGACGGTGTTCCTGGCCACGAAGTCCAGCCCGGATGCGCCCAGGTCCTGGGCCAGGAAGAAGAGCCACTGCCCATCGGCGGATTGGCGCACGGTGCTGATGCTCTGCCGTCCGGCGTTGGCCGGCACCACAGCCTGCGGCTGCCCTCCGGTAACAGGCAGCGCGTAGATTCCGCTGACGAGGTCAGTATCCCGCCCATCGTGCAGGGCTGCGGTGAAGTAGATGGTGCCGCCGTCGGCGCTGAAGCCGGCGCCGTTGTGGTCCGCTGGTGCGGTGGTGAGTTGTTTGGCGGCCGGCAGCAGCCCGGCAGCATTCTCCGCGGGATCGGCCGCGGTGCCGAGGGCCTTCAGGGCGCGTCCGGCCGGCGCCACCTTCGGTTCGGCGTCAAGCGGCGGGACCTCGAGGATGAACAGCTGAAGCGGCTTGTCAGCGGTGTAGCCAACACCGTTCATCCGGTACTGGAAATCCGTGATCAGCCGGGCGTCCTCGCTGCCCGCACTCACGCCGTCGATGCTGCCATACCGGCCCTGGTCAGGCGTCCTGGCGCTGAAGAGAATGCTGCGGGAATCAGGCGACCACGTGAAGGAGCTGACCCCCAGTGGGGCCGCCGTCAACAGCTGGGGTTCGCCGCCGGCGGCTTCCACCACGAACAGCTGCGGCTTTCCGTCCGCTGCCGCACGCAGGAAGCCAAGGGCACGGCCGTCAGGTGAAAAGTCCGGTGCTGTGTCACGGAAGCCCCGGGTCAGCCGGCGTGGCCTTTGGTCCGGGTCGTTGAAGTCCGGGTGGGTCGGGTCCTGGCCCAGGGGCACGGTCCACAGCTGGCCCACGTAGGCATCGGCATCGAAGTCCGGGCGGAGCACGGAGACCACGGCGCGGGAACCGTCGGGGTGCACGGCAGGGGCGGACACGGAATTGAGCAGCGGAAGATGTTCAGATTTCACGATTGCGAGCCTAGCCCGTGGCGTGCCCGCTGTGAAACACCTCACGTTGCGCCGGTGCGGCGAGGCACGCCGCAGCGTGCCCGGTGCCCGGCGCCCCTGTAGCCAATGACCCGTCCGCGCGGCGGGCCGGGGTCCGCGCATAGGATGAAAGCTATGCCCGCCGCCGATCTCCCCCTCCTGTGCCCGGTGTGCCGCCAGGGCCTCCGTTTCACTGGCGGCGCCCGCACCCTGGTGTGCGGGGCCGGCCACAGCTTTGACGCGGCCAGGCAGGGCTACTTCAACTTCCTGGTCGGCAAGGGGACGGTTTTTGAAGCCGACAGCGCAGAAATGGTGGCGGCCCGCTTCGACTTCCTCTCCGCGGGGCATTACCAGCCGCTGGCCGATGCCGTGGCCGGGCTCGCCACACCGGCGCTCCGGGAGGCCCCCGCCGGCCGGCCCCTCGTGCTCGACGCCGGAACGGGCACCGGCCACTACCTCAGGGCCGTGCTGGACCGGGCCGCGGACAGTTGTCCGGCCGCGGCAATCGGCCTGGACATTTCCAAGTTCGCCCTGCGTCGCGCAGCCAGGCTGAACCCCGAGGCTTTGAACGTCGTCGGGGACGTCTGGCAGCCGTTGCCGGTCGCGGAGAACGCCGTCGACGTCGTCACCGTGGTCTTTGCGCCGCGCAACGCGCCCGAGTTCGCCCGGGTCCTCCGCCCCGGCGGCCGCCTTGTCGTGGTCACACCGCGGCCCGGCCACCTGGCGGAGGTTGCCGGGCCGGCCGGGATGCTGGGGATCGAGCCGGCCAAAGACGAGCGGCTCGCCGCGTCCCTGGGCCAGCACTTCGCGCCCGTCGCAGCATCTGATCTGGACCTGGCATTGAACCTTGGCCCGCGCGACGTCGCCAACCTGGCCTACATGGGACCGGCCGGCCACCACCTGGACCGCGCCGCACTGGTAGCCCTCGAGGCCGCGCTTCCGGAGCGGACCTCCGTCTCGGCCCGCTTCCGGATCAGCGTCTTTCAACCCATCCGCTGACCATTCCCGCTCCCGCCGCTTCGCAGGCGCCGTCAGGTACGCCCTGAAACCACCCCCAGGAGGGGACGGGGGCGGAAAGCCAGGCCGGGGAATCGACCCGCGAAATAACGACTTGGCCACTTTGGCCATCAATTCCCTACCGCCGGTCCCAGCTATTGCCTTTCCGCTTAGGATGGAATCACAGTTACTGGGGACCTGTGCCTGCAGCTCCCGGAACTCTAGGGGGAATTGATGTCTGAATGGCTGATCGAGAATTGGTGGGCGTTGTGGCTCACGCTCTTTCTCCTGTTTGCCGTGGTCGAGATGATCACACTCGATCTGTTCTTCATCATGCTCGGCGGCGGCGCCCTCGCCGGGCTTGTGGCGGACTTCGCCGGCGCCGATCCGTGGCTGCAGATCATCGCCTTCTGCGTCGTGTCCCTGCTCATGATCGGCTTCGTCCGGCCGGTGGCCCTCAAGCATCTCCACCGGGGACCGGCGGATCAGCGCACCAACATTGAACGCCTCATCGGCGAATCCGCCGTCGTCATGGAGGCTGTGAGCGAAAACGGCGGGCTCGTCAAGATTGGCGGGGACGTCTGGAGTGCGCGGTCCGAATCGGGAGTGCTGGCGCCCGGACAGCAGGCTGTGGTCAGTGCCATCGAAGGGGCCACCGCGATCGTGGCTCCGCAACCGGAATCCGCCGTCCAATAAGGGGCGCTGTCCGGCGGGCACTGCTGTCCGGCCGGTGCGGCGCTGCCGGCGCGAGACTAAAACAAAACAACTGGGGAATAGGTGATGTATGAATATCGCAGTCGCAATTGTGCTGCTGGTACTAATTGTGTTTGTAATTATTGTGCTGGTCCGGTCGGTCCGGATCATTCCACAGGCCCGTGCCGGCGTCGTTGAACGGCTGGGTAAATACCAACGCACCCTGAATCCCGGACTTACCCTGCTGATCCCGTTTGTGGACCGCCTGCTGCCATTGCTCGACCTGCGGGAGCAGGTGGTGTCCTTCCCGCCGCAGCCGGTCATCACCGAGGACAACCTGGTGGTCTCGATCGACACTGTGGTCTATTTCCAGGTCACGGACGCCCGGGCCGCCACCTACGAAATCGCCAACTACATCCAGGCAGTGGAACAGCTGACCACCACCACTCTGCGCAACGTGGTTGGCGGCCTCAACCTGGAGGAAGCGCTGACCTCGCGCGACCAGATCAACGGCCAGCTCCGCGGCGTCCTGGACGAGGCGACCGGTCGCTGGGGCATCCGGGTCTCCCGGGTCGAGCTCAAGGCGATCGATCCGCCCCACTCGATCCAGGACTCGATGGAAAAGCAGATGCGGGCCGAACGTGACCGCCGCGCCGCCATCCTGACGGCCGAGGGCACCAAGCAGTCCGCGATCCTCACCGCGGAAGGCCAGCGCCAGTCCTCCATCCTGAAGGCCGAAGGCGACGCGAAGGCGGCCATCCTGCGGGCCGACGGCGAGGCGCAGGCCATCCAGAAGGTCTTCGACGCGATCCACAAGGGCAACCCGGACCAGAAACTGCTGGCTTACCAGTACCTCCAGACCCTCCCGAAGATTGCCGAGGGATCCTCGAACAAGCTGTGGATCATTCCCAGCGAGGTTGGCGAGGCGCTCAAAGGGATCGGCAGCGTACTGGGTGCAGGCGCGGTGCAGGAGCAGACGGCCTCAACGCCGGACGTGGCACCGTACTCACCGCCCGCCGCAGCCGACGGCCAAGGGAACCGGACCTGAGCCTGCTCCCGCACTGAGTCTCTCGGATCGGATAGTTCCGTCCTGGCCCCCGCAGACCGGCCGTTTCGGCCCGGCTGCGGGGGCCAGCCAGCTTAAGGCCGGCCCGGTCGGGTACAGGATACGCAGTTCACGCCGCGGGGCTACTCGCTTTACCGCGCCCGCACCACTCCCGTATACTTGAATATTTGTCCGGTCAGTTCAGCCGTCCGGAACAAAAACGCTCCGCACAGCGTTGATTCCAATGACGTTCCAAAGAGTTTTGTCCACTGGTGACTGTCATCTGGCCCGGCCACACCGGGCCAGGTACGGTACAGCGCGGTGCAACCAGAAGTCCGGCGCCTGACGGTCCCCGGACAACGCAGGGCTTGACCCTGCGAACCGAATAGAGGGAGAAAAGATGAGCGATCGCAGCCTGCGGGGTATGCGCCTTGGCGCACAGAGCATGGAGACCGAATCCGGCGTCGAACCGGCTCCGCGCCAGCGGGTTGAATACCGTTGCGAGGATGGCGAGCAGGTGTTCGTGACATTCTCCTCGGAAGCCGAGATCCCCCCGGTTTGGGTTTCGAAAACGGGCAAGGAGGCGTTGCTGGTGGACGGCGAACGCCCCGTCAACAGCAACGAGAAGGCAGTGCGCACGCACTGGGACATGCTGCTGGAGCGCCGCTCGCTTCCCGAGCTTGAGCAGATCCTCGAAGATCGCCTCACCATCCTGCGCGAACGCCGCGGCGAACGCCGCTCGGCCTAGTCCCCCAGCGCACCGGCAACGGCAAGGGCCGGGCCCGCATCGAATGATGCGGGCCCGGCCCTTTTTCTGTTCCTGCGCCTCCCCTGCGCCTCCATGCTCTGCACCGTCTGGACGCGCACAGGAGCCGGGATTCTGCGTCAGCCGGGGGTGAGGACGCAGAACTCGTTGCCCTCCGAGTCGGCGAGGCAGACCCAGGGCACATCGCCTTGGCCGACGTCGGCGTCAGTGGCGCCCAGAGCCCGCAGCCGGGCCACCTCCGCCGCTTAATCATCACCCGGGTACGGCATCAGGTCGAAATGGACACGGCCCCACACGGCCCGCACGCCGGGCGTGCGAAGGAACTGAAGGTACGGCCCGACACCCTTGGCCGAACGCAGTCTCGCATGATCATCGCCCACCTCGTGCAGGGTCCAGTCCGTCGCCCCGCCCCAGAACCCGGCCATGGCCCGCGGGTCTGCACAGCTGACCACCACCGCGGCGATCGGCCCGGTGTCCTGGTAGATCGGGCGGGGCTCCAGCACGCGGAACAGGTTGCCCTCCGGGTCGGCCAGAACCGTCCAGGGCTCAGCACCCTGGCCGACGTCGGCGGGCGTCGCACCGAGCCCCAAGAGATGAGCGACCAGCTCCGCCTGGTGGGCCGCAGAGGTGGTGGCGAGATCGAGGCGTGCCCGGTACCTCACCGTCTCGGGGTCCGGGACGGTGACGACATCGATGCAGACGGCGGCGGGGTCCGGCCAGACGAAACCCAGGGGTTCAACATTGGTCACACCGGGTCCCTCGCTGGACACGCCCCAGCCGAGTGCCTCCGCCCAAAACCGGCCGAGCGTTGAGTCATCCCGAGCCTTGAAATTCACCTGAACAAGTCGCAGCGCCATACCGCCCGACCCTATACCCAGGCGATGCCCGGACCAGGAGACACGCCTCAGGCGTCCTGCCTGCTGTCCTGCTTGCCCCGGAGCTTGTTCCAGCGGGCCGTAAGTCCCCATTTGGTGACGTTGATCATGGCTTCGACGACGATGTTGCCGCTCATCTTCGAAGCGCCGAGCTCGCGCTCCACGAAGGTAATGGGCCGTTCCACGATGGTCAGGCCGAGCTTGGCCACGCGCCAGGCCAGATCCACCTGGAAGCCATAGCCAACCGAGTCGACCGCATCCAGGTTCAGCTTCTCCAGGGTGGTCCGCCGGAAGGCGCGGAAGCCGCCGGTGACGTCCTTGATCTTCACTCCGAGCATGATCCGCGCGTACGTGCTGCCGACGCGGCTGATGGCCTGGCGGTAGAGCGGCCAGTTGACCACACGGCCGCCGGGAACCCAGCGGGAGCCCATGGCGAGGTCCGCGCCCTGCTCCACGGCCTCAATCAGCTGCGGCAGCTGCTCGGGCTGATGCGAGCCGTCAGCGTCCATCTCCACGAGGATGTCGTAGCCGGCGTCCAGGCCCCACTTGAAGCCTGCGATGTACGCCGCTCCCAGGCCGGCCTTTCCGGCGCGGTGCAGGACGTGGACCTGTCCGTCTTCTGCGGCCATGCGGTCCGCCAGCTGCCCCGTGCCGTCAGGGCTGTTGTCGTCGACAACCAGCACGTCGGAGGCGGGCACGGCTGTGCGCAGGCGACCGAGGGTCTTGGGCAACGATTCCAGCTCGTTATAGGTCGGGATGATGGTGAGGACACGCACAGCGAGGCCTTTCCTTGAAGGGAGCGGTCGGTGCGCCGAAAGTCGATGGTTCCGGATATTCAGGCGCAACTTCCCATTATAGGGAGTTGCGCGCCCGTGGGGCGCCCGCGAGGCGGCCGTGCGGCCGCCCGGGCAGGTCCACCCGCTTCGGGCCAGTTCCGGCAGGCCACGAATTGCGGCGCCGGAACCGTTTTCTGCTGCGAAGTAGACCCGCCCCCTGGGGGTGCCCGTGGTCATGACCAAGTAAAGCTCCCGCGGGTGCGGCAACCTGGGAAGGACCGGGGACTGCCGGAGTCTGCGCGGTACGCAACCCTCCGTTGCCCCTCAATGCTACGGGGGCGGGCCGATCTGTCAACCGAGCCGTGACCTGCCGTTTCGTCTGTCGGTGCAGGTCAGGGCGGGGTCGCGGGTGGAAATGTTTCCGCTCCGTACGCTGGATGACGGGACGGATCAGGCGCCAGGTGGTCAGGCGTGGAGGGCGCCGCTGGCATAGAGTTCCTGGCCGTCCCGTACCGTCAGGAGGCAGGCAGGATCGCTGCCGGTGTCCAGCGCCGGCAGCAGCGGGGTGCGGGCGCGCGGGTCGGTGCTCCACGACTGCACGCGCCCGTCGGCCACCTGGACCATGAGCTCCTCGACCTCCCAGACCGCAAAGCTGGCCGGAGCGCCCGGCACCAGTTGCCCGGCCATGGGGTTGGGGTAGCGGGCTGCCCGCCAGCCGGCCCGCGTGTGGCCGAGGAACGCGGCGCGGGCGGAGATCTGTTCGGCGGGATTGGTGTGCTGCAGGCACGCTCGCACGCTGGACCACGGCCGGAGCGGCGTCACCGGGCTGTCGCTGCCGAAGCAGATCGGCACACCGGCCGCGTAGAGGCTGCCAAAGGCATTCATTCCCAGCCGGCGGGAGCCGAGGCGCTGCTGGTACAGGCGGTCCCCGCCACCCCACAGGGCGTCGAAGACCGGCTGCGCGCTGACGCTGACCGAATAGCGGGCCAGCCGGCTGATGGCCGCGGCATCCGCGAGTTCGACGTGCTCGAGCCGGTGCCCCGCGGCACGGACGCGCTGCTCCCCCACCTCAGCCGCGGCGAGGTCGAGGGCGTCGAGGGCCGCGTCCAGGCCGGCGTCGCCGATCACGTGGAAACCCGCCTGGATCCCCAGGAGGGAGCACGCCGCGAGGTGGGCGGCTGCCTCGGCCACGGAGAGGTACAGGTTGCCGCGCTCTCCGGGCGCGTCGGTGTAATCCTCCCGCAGTGCGGCGGTCCGTGAGCCGATCGAGCCGTCGATGTTCAGGTCACCGGCCAGGCCCAGTACAGGCAGGCCCAATTCGTCCAGGATGGACTGGGCATGTTCGGCGGATCCGGCGAGCTCGCCCCAGTACGGCAGGATCTCCGGCGCTGCCACGCCGTCCACCCCGGTCGGTCCTCCGCCGGAGGTGCTGTTCCAGGCCACCGCGAGCCGCAGGTCCTCGATGCTTCCGATATGCGGCGCGGCCATCTCGGCGAGGGCCACGTAGCCGTTGGCCGCAGCCTCGGCGAGGGCGCGCTGCTGGTACGCGCGCAGGGCGTCCGCCGGCAGCCGGCGGGCCGCCAGACGGGCCGCTGTGTGGGCGTCGCGTTTGACCTGGCTTCCGGCGCCGCCGCCGTCGAGCCCGTCCAGTCCGGCCGATGCGGCCAGGGAGTTCGATACCAGGGCCGAGTGGACATCCACGCGGGACAGGTATACCTGGCGGCCGCCGGCCGCGCGTTCGATTTCGTCCCGGGAGGGCAGGGCGGGATCGGCCCACGTGGTCTCGTCCCAGCCGTGGCCCAGGACGGGACCGTCCGCGCTGGAAGCGGAGGCGGCGGCGACGGCGACGGCGTCGAGCAGTTCAGCGGAGGAGCGCACCCCGGCCAGCTGGAGGCCCTCCAGCGCGATTCCGGTTTCCGTCAGGTGGATGTGGGAGTCGACGAAGCCGGGTGCCAGGAGCGCGCCCTGCAGATCGATCACCTCCATGGAGGAATCGGCGATGGACGTGGCGGCCTGCTCGGAACCAACCCAGGCGACGGTGTCGCCGTCGACCAGCATCGCAGTCGCAAAGGGATCGGCCGCTGTGTAGACCGAGCCGTTGCGGTACAGCGTGACGTTGCGGGGGGCGGGGGCGGCCGGCGAATCGGTCATGGGGCGGGAACTCCTTGTTGCTGGGGCCGGCCGAGCGCCGGCGGGTTCGAAAATCTGGGA
This sequence comes from Arthrobacter sp. 01L42, assembly GCF_056400005.1. Lineage (NCBI taxonomy): Bacteria > Bacillati > Actinomycetota > Actinomycetes > Micrococcales > Micrococcaceae > Arthrobacter > Arthrobacter sp. 01L42. Next base: position 129,237 of record NZ_JBFTSL010000016.1, read on the forward strand.
GGCCGCGGCAGCGGCCCAGCGAGTGGCCTAGGGAGCGGGCCGGTCCGGCCCGCGCCCTAGGCCACGGAGGAATAGGCGACGACGCCGCGTTTGACGAGCTTGATGGCCTCCGCGCACAGCCGCGCAATCCGGGGGTCGAGGTTCGGGATGTCGGCGAGCTGGTCCAGGAGGTCGATCACCTGTTTGACCCAGCGGACAAAGTCGCCCGCGGCCAGGTCGGTGCCGCTCAGCACGTCCTGGAGGTGCCGGCCCTTGGCCCATTTGAAGATCGGCCACACGAGGCCGAGCTCGGGCTCGCCAGTGAGGGGCAGCTTGTTGGCTTCCTCGACGTCCTCCAGCGCGGACCATTCGCGGACCACGGTGTCTACCGCGGATTCCAGGGACACGCTCGGCATCTTGGGCCGCAGGCCGCGGTCCTCACGCTTGGCCTGGTAGACGAGCACACTGGCTAGCGCGGCGATCTCGGCGGCGTCGAGGTCGTTGAAGGCCCCCATCCGCAACGACTGCGAAATCAGCAGGTCCTTTTCGCCGTAGATCCGCCGCAGGCGTTGCCCGTCCGGGCTGATGGACAGCGCGCCGGTGTCCGAGGTTTCCAGGTAGCCGTAGCCCGTCAGGACGCCGCACACACGGTCGAACGTCTTGGCGATGGTGTTGGTCCGGCCCTGGATCTGGCGGATGAGCCCGTCCGTTTCCTGGCGGAGTTTCCACCAGCGTTCGGACCACCGGGCATGGTCCTCGCGTTCGCTGCAGCCGTGGCAGGGGTGGGCGCGCAGTTCCCGGCGCAGCTCGGCGATCCGCTTCTCCTGGTTGGGCGCAGCGGAGGCCCGGCCGAAGTCGTCGTCGCGGCGCGGCGGCGCCGGCGACCGGTGCTCGCGGATGGCGTTGCGCACCGAGGAGGCCAAGTCGCGGCGGGATTTGGGAACCTTGGCGTTGAAGGTCTTGGGAATCCTGATCCGCGTGATCGGCGACAACGGACCCTCGACGTCGTGCAGGCCAATCCGGCGGAGCTGGTTGTCCAGCGTCATGACGGCGGGGCGGGGCTCGCGGGATTCGTGGTCGGAGCTGAGCACCACCGCGAGCCCGGGCGACTTCCCGGCCGGAACATCCACCACGTCGCCCGGAAGCAGCCTGCTCAGGGAGTCCTCGGTCAAGGACTTCCTGGCCCGGGACGTGCTCCGGGAGGCCATGGTTTCGGCATCGCCCAGGGCCCGCCGCAACCGCGCGTATTCGGTGAAGTCGCCCAGGTGGCAGGTCATGGCCTTGCTGAACCCGGCAATGGATTCTTCCCGGCTCCTGACCTGCCGGGCCAGTCCCACCACGGAACGGTCCGCCTGGAACTGGGCAAAGGATGATTCGAGGATCTCCCGGGCGCGCGGCCGGCCGAACTGCGCCAAAAGGTTGATCGACATGTTGTACGTGGGCCGGAAGCTGGAGTTCAGCGGGTAGGTCCGCCGTGAGGCCAGGCCGGCGACGGCGGCCGGATCCGTTCCGGGCTGCCACAGCACGACGGCGTGGCCCTCGACGTCGATGCCGCGGCGGCCGGCGCGGCCCGTCAGCTGGGTGTACTCCCCCGCCGTGATGTTGACATGGGCCTCGCCATTGAACTTGTCCAGCTTTTCGAGCACGACGCAGCGGGCCGGCATATTCACGCCCAGGGCCAGTGTTTCGGTGGCGAAGACGGCCTTGACCAGCCCGTCGACGAACAGCTTCTCCACAACCTCCTTGAAGGTCGGCAGCATGCCGGCGTGGTGCGCGGCGAGCCCGCGGAGCAGGCCGTCCCGCCAGCTCCAGAAGCCGAGCACATCGAGGTCATCCGAGGGGATGTCCTGGGCCGCCTCGTCGACGCGCCGGGCGATGATCTGCTGTTCGGCTTCGCTGGTCAGCCAGAGTCCGGCCGCGACACACTGGGCCACGGCGGCATCGCAGCCGGCGCGCGAGAAGATGAAGGTGATGGCAGGCAGGAGGTCCTGCCGGTCCAGGCTGGCGATGACCTGCGGCCGGCTGGCCTTCCGCACCGGGCTGCGCTGTGCGCCCTGCGGTTCGTCCCGCTGGCTGCGTTGCTGCCGGCGCTGGTTCCGGCCGCCGTGGCCGAAGCGGCCACGGAAATTCATCTGGCTCTCGGCCCGGGCCATGGACAGCAGTTCCGGGTTGACCTCGAAGCCGGCCCGCCCGGGCGCTTCCGAGGTGACGGCGGCCGCCGGGCCCCCGACAACAGCCTCGGCTACGGCGTCGGTGGACGCCTCACTGGCAGTTGTCTCCCTGGCACTTGTCTCACTGGCAGTTGCCCCACCAGGCAGGGCGATCTCGTCAAAGCTCGTGTCGCCGGCAAACAGGTCCACGATCTTCCGGCCCACCATGACGTGCTGCCACAGCGGCACCGGGCGGTGCTCGGAGACGATCACATCGGTCTGCCCGCGGACGGTGTCGAGCCACGCACCGAACTCCTCGGCGTTGGAGACCGTGGCACTCAGGGACGCCACCTGGACCTCGCTGGGCAGATGGATGATGACTTCCTCCCACACAGCGCCGCGGAAGCGGTCGGCGAGGTAGTGGACTTCGTCCATGACCACGAAGCCGAGATCATCCAGGGTGTCCGAATCCGCGTAGAGCATGTTGCGGAGCACTTCGGTGGTCATGACCACCACCGGGGCGTCGCCGTTGATGCTGGTATCTCCGGTGAGCAGGCCCACCTGGGCGGCGCCGTACTTGGCGGCCAGTTCAGAGTACTTCTGGTTGCTCAGGGCTTTGATGGGGGTGGTGTAAAACGCCTTGAGCCCACGCTGGAGGGCCAGATAGATGGCGAACTCCCCCACAATCGTCTTCCCGGCGCCGGTGGGGGCTGCCACCAGCACGCCACGGCCGGCCTGCAGGGACAGGCATGCTTCGCGCTGGAAGTCATCGAGTTCAAATTCGAGCGAGCGGATGAACCCGCCCAGATAGGTCTTGGCTTCAGCAGCCCGCTCGACGCTGGCGCGGTAACGTTCGGACGGTGATTCCGGCCCGGGGTGTGAGGACATGTTTCCAGCCTAGTGCGCGAAAGGCTAGAGATTCTCCAGCTCGGAGCTGGGGGTGGCGTGGTCGGCGGTGGCTTCGGTCTCGGCGTCGCGTTTGACGGCGCGCCGCTCGCGCCGGCGGTCGTTGAGCAGGCACAGCCCGATCGCGGCGAAGAACAGCGCCAGCATGGGTCCGGCCAGGTAGAACATGCTCATGGCGTCGGCGCCGGGAGCGGCCATCGCGGCGAACAGGCAGACCAGGAAGACTGTGATCCGCCAGCTCTTGAGCAGCTGCTGGCCCTTGATGAGCCCGGCCAGGTTCAGCCCGAACAGGACCACCGGGAGGAGGAAGGCGATGCCGAAGGCGAGCAGCAGCCGCAACACGAAGGACAGGTACACCTGGGCGCTGATGAAGTTGGAGCCGCCCGACGGCGTGAAGTCGGTCAGGACACGGACCGCGTTGGGCAGCACGAGCCAGGCCAGCAGGACGCCGCCGACGAAGAGCGGCACGGCCGCCGCCACGAAGGACAGGGCCAGGCGGCGTTCCTTCTTGTGCAGCCCCGGCACGATGAAGGCCCAGAGCTGGTAGAGCCAGACGGGGCTGGCGATAATCAGGCCCAGGAACACGGAGACCTGGATCATGAGGTCGAAGGAGCTCGCGACGCCGTCGAAATTCAGGGTCGCCTGGCGGCCTTCGTGTTCATTCAGGTCGCGGATCGGCTTGATCAGCGCCGCCAGCATTGGCTGGTAGACAAGGAAACCCACTACCGTCCCAAGGACGACGGCGATTGCCGCCTTGAAGAGCCGGTTGCGCAGCTCTTTGAGGTGGTCGAGGAGCGCCATCCTCCCCTCGGGGTTCGATCGACGGCTCATGGTTACTGCCATGCGGTCTTAGGCGCGGGTCGACGGCGGAACGTCGGTTCCGTCGCCCGTGCGGCTTTCCGGTGCGCCGGCCTGCGGGTGGTTGATGACCCGTCCTTCAACCGGCTCGGAGCCATCCTTGGCATCGGTGGTGCCGTCCTTCTTCATTTCCCGGACTTCCGACTTGAAAATGCGCATCGACTGGCCCAGGCTGCGGGCCATGCCCGGCAGCTTCGGCGCAGCGAACAGCACCAGTGCCAGAACGATGATGATGATGAGATGCCAGCCTTCAAGCCTCATGGGGAGAGGTCCTTTCGTTTGAATACATCCTATGTCTAACGCGTTTCGATGTCGCGCAGTGCCTGGGGTTGCCGGCGGTCCTTCTTGCGTTGGATGCGGCGCAGCCGGCGGGCGTTTTGCCGGGCGAGCTTGGATGCGTGGTAATCATGTCGCATCCGCGCGGGCGAGGCAAAAATGGCGTCGCCGGGCGCCGGCCGAAGGGACTCGTCCGCGCTGACCGGGTCACCAACGCCGGCCGCTGTCGAACCGGCCGCTGAAACGGTGCCGGTGCCCGCTGGTGAAGGCAGGGTGGAAAAGCGGTCCGCGGCTTCACCCAATTCGGTGAGCGTCGTCGTGGCCTGCCGGAACAGCCGGAAGCCGAGCACGCCGAAGAACAACAGCGACAACGCGACAAGCGCTATCCAAATAACGATCCAGGACCACCAAGGCATGCTGATCAGTCTATCGGGCGATTCGGGAAGGCTTCGTATTGCGTCAGGGCCGCGGCGAGCCACTCCCGCGACGCGGCCGCGAGGGCCTCTGGCTGTAGGATCCGGACCATCCCGCCGTGCTGGGCCACGAACATCGGCAGCCAGTCCGTGCTGCCAAACCGGATTTCGGCGAGCATTCCGCCGCCAGGCAGGGCCGCGGTCCGCTCGGCGTAATAGTCGTCAGCGAGGCCGGTGCCGCGGGGTGCGAGTTCTACCACGACCACCGTGTCGTCGTCGTTCGGGGTGAACAGTTTCACCGGAAAGCTGTCCGCCGGCTTTGCCGTCGCGGCCGCCCGCCGGCCGTTGGGCTCAAGGGCTTCGATCCTGTCCAGCCGGAAGTTGCGGAGGCCCTGGGCGGAGTGGCAGTACGCCTCGAGGTACCACGTGTTGTCCAGCGAATAGAGCCGCAGGGGGTCCACGTCGCGTTCGGACACGGCGTCGCGCTGCGCCGAGAAGTACTTCAGGTGCAGCTGCGCGCCGGATTCGAGGGCGGCGCGGGCGGTGTCGAGGACGGCGGAATTGCCGGGGGCCACCTCGGGGCCGGAGAGCGCCGCCGCCTTGACGCCTTCCTCCCCCGCCGCGGCCATGAGTTTCAGCGTCACCGATTCCAGGGCGCCGCCTTCGGCCAGTTCGGGCAGGCTGTTGAGGGTCTCCAGGCCGGTCAGGAGCGCACAGGCCTCGTCCACGGTGAACCGTACGGGGCGGGTCAGGTCCAGGGCCTGGGTGATGAATACGTGGTCATCGTCCCACTGGATGTCCAGCAGATCGTCGGGGTACCCCTCCGGCAGGCCCGAGCAGATCAGGATCCGCAGGTCGTCCTCGAGTGCCTTGCGGGTGATGCCAAACCTGGCGGCGACCTCGCTGATGTGCAGTCCCTGGTTGTGGACAAGGAACGGGACGAGTTGCAGCATCCGCTTGAGCTGGTCCTCCGAGGTTCGTTTCCGGGTACGGCCGGCGCGGCCCGCCGCCGGGAAGGCCACATCCGGCAGGGGCCTGTCGGCGAACTCGGCGGCTGCCGTGAGGCGGCGGTGGACGGCGCCGGCGAGTTCGGGGGGTGAAATCACGGTGACGCGGGGACCGTAGGAGGCCAGCTCCTCGCCCAGGGTCTCGGCATCGCGGAAGGGCACCGCGAGGCGGTCCGTCCCGGCCGAATGCCCCGGTGTTCGGGCTTCCGGCGCTGCGGCTTCCGGCGCTGCGTCCGGAAGCGGCTGGGCGCGTTTGCGGAGGCCCAGGAGCCGCCCGTGTTCGACGTCGACCACGGCGCTCTGCACCGGCAGCTCGGCCAGGCCGGCCAGCTCGGCGCGGACGTTGAACCCGGCCGGCGGCGTGAAGCTCTCCTTCTCCAGGACGGTCACTGCGGACGTCAGGCGGGACAGGCGGAAGAACCGTTTGTCCCCCCGGCCCCGGTCGTGGCCCACGAGGTACCACTGGCCGAAGCGGCTGCCCAGGCCCCAGGGCTCCACCAGGCGTTCCTGCTCCTGGCCGGTGCTGCCGGCGAGGTAGCTGAACCGGACCGGGTGCTGGGCGTGTGTCGCGGCGACCAGGTCCTCGAAGGCCTGGCCGGCGGGGCGGATGCGCGGCTGGACGCCGGTGGGGAGTTCGGCGTCGACCAGGCCGCCGGCGGCCTGCAGCTTCCGGACCGCGTCGACGGCGGCGGAGCCGAGGGCGGCGTGCTCCCAGAGCTGGGCCGCGAGAATCAGGACCGTGCACTCTTCGGGGGTGAGGCTGACGTCGGGCAGCCGGTTCGATTCCTTGCCGATCCGGTAGCGGGTGGTTGCCGGGTCGTCGGAGCCCCAGCCCGTGTCCGTCACGGCCTCGACGTCGAAGCCAAACTGGCGCAGCTCGCCCTTGTCGCGTTCGAACATGCGGCCGAAGGCGACGTCACTGCTCGTGGTGTCGTGGTAGACCTTTTCGCGCAGCTCGCTGCGGCGCAGGCCGTACTTGGTGTTGAGCAGGGCGATGAGCAGGTTCAGGAGGCGTTCTGTACGTGAGGCGGACACCCCGCAAGGGTACTAAAGCCGGTCGCGGAAAATGACGAAAGCGCGGCAACAGCCGGAAGAACTTTTCCGATTGTTACCGCGCTTCGTTCCCCGGGGGGCGGGTGGGGACTAGCGGACGGCGACGAGGTCCACGACGAAGATCAGGGCCTCGTTGGGGCCGATCGCCCCGCCGGCGCCACGGGAACCGTAGGCGAGCTCGGACGGGATCTCGAGCCGGCGGCGGCCGCCGACCTTCATGCCCAGCAGGCCCTGGTCCCAGCCCTGGATGACCTGGCCGACGCCGACCCTGAAGTCCAGCGGCGCGCCGCGGCCCCAGGAGGCGTCGAATTCTTCACCGGTGGACCAGGCGACGCCCACGTAGTGGGTGGATACGGTGTCGCCGGCTTTGGCCTCGGCGCCGTCCCCTTCGATCAGGTCGGTGATGACCAGTTCGGTGGGGACGTCTCCTACGGGGAAGTCAATTTCCGGCTTCTCGCGGTCGAGGTTGCGCTGTCCAAATGACATGGTTACTCCTTTGAGGTGACGTGTAGTGGTGGCAGTTGTAGCGGTGGATTACTTGACGCCGAGGATATCGACGACGAAGACGAGGTCGCCCTTCGCGTCGCCCTGGCCCTGATCTCCGTAGGCGAGGTCCTTCGGGACGACCAGGAGGACGCGGGAGCCGACCGTCTTGCCGGTCAGGCCCTGGGTCCAGCCCTTGATGACGCCGGTCAGCGGGAAGGTGGCCTTCTTGCCACTCTCGAAGCTGGAGTCGAAGACCTTGCCGGTGGCGAGGGCGACGCCGACGTAGTTGACGGTGATTGTGTCGGTCTCCTTGAGGGCCTGGCCCTTGCCGGTGATGAGGTCCTGGGAGACCAGCGCGGTCGGAGCCTTGACGCCGGCGACCGAGATCTCCGGAACGCCCTTGTCGTTTTCCTTGACGGTCGGCAGTCCGGCCGGCGGGGTGACGGCGTCGCCTTCGGGCTTGTCCAGGACCGGCGGTGCGTCCTTGGCGGAGAGCACCTTGACGATCAGGAGCTGCGTCGGCTTGGCCTCGGCACCCTCGGCTGCGGCCTGGCCGGGAACGGCGAGGGCGAGGTGCGAGCCGATCTTGGCGCCCACGAACGCGTTGTAGATGACGGGGCTGCTGCCCTTGAGCTCGTCGTTCAGTTCCAGCGGCTCGGGATCGTTCGGGAACGTGTCCTCGAGGGTGGAGCCGTCCTTGCCGTTGAACGCCACGATCGAAATGTCGGCGATCTGGTTGGCCTTGACCCGGTCGCCACTGCCCTCGGTGACCACCTTGACAGTGGGTTCCTTGACGTCGAGCGGCTTGGTGAAGTCGACACCGGGGGCCTTCTTGTCACCGTTCTCAGTCAATTTGACCGAGTCCAGCTTGGCGGTCTCACCGGCGGACTGGCTGGTGGGTTCCGGAGCCGGAGGCGCTTCGTTGCCGCCGCAGGCGGTCAGCAGCAGCAGTCCGGGAAGAAGAATTGCTAGTAGTCGGCGCAATTGGAAACTTTCGTCGAGGCAGGGTGGACTCAGTGCCGTTCGGTTTCCCGTGGCAAAGAAAGCGGCGGCCGCAGGGCGGCCCTACCCCAGAATAACGTGCGAAGCTGGGTATCAGCCCATCGAGTCCAGCAGCGCATCCACCCGGTCGTCCACGCTCCGGAAGGGATCCTTGCACAGGATGGTCTGGTGGGCGCGGTCGTTCAGCTTCAGATGGACCCAGTCCACGGTGTAGTCGCGGCCGAGTTCCTGGGCGCGCCGGACGAAGTCGCCGCGGAGTTTGGCGCGCGTGGTCTGCGGCGGGGCATCCACCGCGTCCTTGACCGCGGTGTCGTCCACCACCCGGCGCACGGCCCCGCGGGCCTGGAGCAGGTAGAAGAGCCCGCGGCCACGGGAAATGTCGTGGTAGGTCAGGTCCAGCTGCGCAATCCTGGGAGCGTCAAGGCCCAGCCCGTGCCGTTCCCGGTAGTTGTCCATGAGCTTTTTCTTGATGGCCCAGTCCACTTCGGTATCGATCGTGCTCGTGTCGCCGCTTTCGATGGCGTCCAGCGTGCGCTCCCAGAGGTCCAGGATCAGCGGCACGTGGGGGTTGTGCGCGCCGTGTTCGGCCACGAACGCGGTCACCTTGCCCAGGTATTCGCGCTGGATTTCCAGGGCCGTGAGCTGCCGGCCGTTGGCGAGCCGGACCAGTGCCCGGCCGCTGAGGTCGTGGGAGATTTCCCGGATGCTGCGGATCGGGTTCTCCATCCGCATGTCGCGCATGATCACCCCGGCCTCGATCATCCGCAGGATCAGGTCCACCGTGCCGATTTTGAGCAACGCCGTCGTTTCGGACATGTTGGAGTCGCCCACGATCACGTGCAGGCGCCGGTAGAACTCGGCGTCCGCGTGCGGCTCGTCCCGGGTGTTGATGATGGGCCTGGAGCGGGTGGTGGCGGAGGAGACGCCTTCCCAGATGTGGTCGGCCCGCTGGGAGAACGCGAAGGTCGCCCCGTGCGGGGTCTTGAGGATCTTGCCGGCCCCGGCGATCAGCTGGCGGGTCACGAGGAACGGGATGAGGATTTCCGCGAGCCGGGAAAATTCCCCGCGCCGCGGGATGAGGTAGTTTTCGTGGCTGCCGTAGGAGTTCCCGGCCGAATCCGTGTTGTTCTTGAACAGGTATACGGTGCCGTTGAATCCCTCCGCCGCCAGCCGTTCCTGGGCTTCGTCCACGAGGTCGCAGAGGATCAGTTCCCCGGCACGGTCATGGGCGATCAGCTGGGCGAGGTCGTCGCACTCGGCGGTGGCGTATTCCGGGTGCGACCCGACGTCCAGGTAAAGGCGCGAGCCGTTGGTCAGGAAGACGTTGGAGGACCGTCCCCAGCTGACCACCTTGCGGAAGAGGTAGCGGGCTACTTCCTCCGGTGCCAGCGGCCGGGACTCCGGGCTTGAATAGGAAATTCCGAATTCGGTTTCGATGCCGAATATGCGCTTGTCCATCTCACTTCTCCTCAGCCAGCAATGCCACGATGTCCGGGTCCTCGAGCCGGCGGAACGCCCGGCGGGTGCCGCGGCCGCTTTCCGATCCCCGGTCCAGTACCGCAACTTCCAGTGCGGATACGGGCAGGGTAGTGGTTTCCTTGTCCGCCACGAGCCCGGCGAGGGCCAGCCGGATGGCGCCCGCGAAGTCGAGTTCGCCCTGCCAGCCCGCCGCGACAGCCTCGGAGACCTTGTCCGCCTGGCCGCCCATCACAATAAAGCCGTGCTCGTCGGCGATGGACCCGTCAAAGGTCAGCCGGTACAGATGGTCCGCCTCCTGGGCCTGACCGACTTCGGCCACGGCCAGTTCGACCTCGAAGGGTTTCTGTTCGGCCGTAAACACCGCGCCGAGGCTCTGTGCGTACACGCTGGCGAGGCCGCGGGCCGTGACGTCCTCGCGGTCGTAGGAATAGCCCCGGACATCGGCATACCGCACCCCGGCTTGCCGCAGGCTCTCAAACTCGTTGTACTTCCCGACGGCCGCGAACGCGATTTTGTCGTAGATCTCGCCGATCTTGTGCAGCGACGGGGACGCGTTCTCCGCCACGAGGGCAATCCCGTCCCGGCAACTGATGACCACCACCGAACGTCCGCGGGCGATGCCCTTCCGTGCGAAGTCCGCACGGTCCTTCATCAGTTGTTCGGGAGATACATAGAACTGCTGGGTCATCTCAGGCCTCCCGCTGGGCGACGGTGCGGGATTCGATGACGCGGCCGGCCACGGCGGCAAGGTCGCGGTCCGGTACCCGGAAGGCGCCTGTCCGGTTCACGATGTACACCACCGGCCATAGCTGCCGGACGGGGTCCGGGCCGCCCGTGGCGGAGTCGTCGTCGGCGGCGTCGTACAGGGCCTCGACGGCGACCGCCACGGCGTCCTGCTCCGAGAGGCCGGGACGCCAGAGTTTCTTCAGCGCGCCGCGGGCGAACATCGAGCCGGATCCCACCGCGTGGTGCTCCTGTTCCTCGTAGCGGCCGCCCGTGACGTCGTAGGAGAAGAGCCGGCCGAAACCTGCGGGCCGGTCGAATCCTGCGAAGAGGGGCACGACGGCGAGGCCCTGCATGGCCATGGGCAGGTTGCCGCGGACCATGGCGCCGAGCCGGTTCGCCTTGCCGTCCAGGCTCAGGAGCGTGCCCTCGATCTTCTCGTAGTGTTCGAGTTCAACCTGGAACAGCCTGGTGATGTCCAGGGCGATGCCGGCGGTCCCGGCAATGCCCAGCACTGAATACTGGTCGGCGGGAAAGACCTTCTCGATGTGCCGGCTCGCGATCACGTTGCCCATGGTGGCGCGGCGGTCCCCGGCCATCAGCACTCCCCCGGCATAGGTCATCGCCACGATCGTCGTCCCGTGCGGGGCCTGCAACGGTGCTCCCGGCTGGCCGGCGTGCCCGCCGGCAGGCAACTGGTTGAAAGGCACTTGGCCGAAGGGCATCAAATCGGGCCGTTCGCGCTGCAGATGCTCGGTGAATGAGGACGTCGCGTTGGCTGCTACTCGGTTGGCTGTTGTTTCCTGCACTAACGCTCTCCCTCAACGTGGTGGATCAACGACTCTTCCGGCCCTTAGCCCCTCCCGCCGCCCTCATCCGGCGGCCGGCGGCGCTCCTACTGGCCGCCCTTTTGGACGAATGCGCGGACGAACTCCTCGGCGTTGGACTCCAGCACGCCGTCGATCTCATCGAGGAGATCATCGACGCCCTGGGTGGCTGCCGACGCCTGGGCGTCCGCCGGGGCCGGCGGCGCGGCGGGGACGTCCTCGTCAACCTCGGTGTCCCGCGACTGCGGCTGCTGCTGCTCCTGGCCTGCCATTGTTTTCTCCTTCATGTCCGTCCCTTTTCTCCTAAGGGACATCCTGTAGCAATAGTGCCACGCCCGGGGCGCCCGCGGGGGGCTTTGTTTTCAGGAACCGGGGCTGAGCCCGAGCAGTTCCGCCAGGAACGTCCCGGCCTCCCGGTGCCTGGCAAACAGGCCGCCGGTGAGGGCTTCGGTCCCGCGCAGCGGCTCGCGGGTAGGGACCCGCTGGAGCCTGCCGCGGCCGGGGACATCGAAGATCACCGAGTCCCAGCTGGCCCCCGCGAGGTCTGCACCGAACCTGCTGACGCAGCGCCCGCGGAAGTACGCCCGCGTGTCCGACGGCGGTTCGGTCACCGCACGGGCAATCGCGGCGTCGTCGACGATTCGGTGCATCCGGTCGCGCGCCAGCAGCCGGTAATAGAGCCCTTTTTCGGGGCGGATGTCGGCCCACTGCAGATCCACGAGGCCCAGCCGTGCGTTGTCCCAGCCCAGGCCGTCACGCTGGCGGTAGCCCTCGAGCAGGGACAGTTTGGCGAGCCACTCGACTGAGGATGCGGCCGCCGCCCGGTCACCGCCGAGTTCGCTCAGCGTGGCGGACCACCGCTCCAGGACCTCGTGGGTGTGGCCGTCACCGTCCACGGCGTCCGCGACGCCGGTGTCCTGCGCGTGCTTGGAGGCGGCCTCGAAATAGATCCACTGGAGGTCCAGGGCGCTGATCCGCCGGCCGTCGCCCAGGCGCAGCAACCCGGTGAGCGAGGTGTCGTGGCTGACGGCCTGCAGCGCGGCGACGGGCTCATGGACTTCGATCCGCGGCGCCAGCCCGGCCTCGATCAGGCTCAGGACCATCGCGGTGGTGCCGAACTTGAGGAAGTTGGAGGCCTGGCTGAGGTTGGCGTCGCCGATGATGACGTGCAGCCTGCGGTATTTGTCCGCGGTGGCGTGGGGCTCGTCCCGGGTGTTGATGATGGGGCGGCGGATGGTGGTTTCCAGGCCCACTTCGGTTTCGAAGAAGTCAGCGCGCTGGCTGATCTGGTAGCCGGCCCGGGCGCTGTCCTGCCCGAGGCCCACCCGCCCGGCACCGCAAATGATCTGCCGGGTGACGAAAAACGGTGTGAGGCCGCGCACGATTTCGCCGAAGGGCACCGAGCGGGGCATCAGGTAGTTCTCGTGCGAGCCGTAGGAGACCGACTTGTTGTCCGTGTTGTTCTTGTACAGGTTGATGGGCGGCAGTTCGGGATCCGCAGCGAGGCGCCGGACCGCGGCCAGTGCCACGAGGTCGCCGGCGGCGTCCCACGTGACGGCGGCGCGGGGGTTGGTCACCTCGGGGCTGGAATACTCCGGGTGGGCGTGGTCCACGTACAACCGTGCGCCGTTGCCCAGCACCATGTTCATCAGCAGCGTGCCGGACTCGTCCTCGCCGTCGGCCTCGAGTTCCTGCCGCCCGTAGGCGAGGGCGATCGCCTCGGCGTCGAGGACGGGAGGCTGGTCGGTGAGTTGTTCCGGGTCCGCGCTGCTGCGCTCCAAGGTCCAGCCGCGGGCGTCGTGCAGCGGTTCCTCGTCCGTGTAGTCCCACCGGGTCTCGGCGCCGCCGGCGGCCCGCTGCCGGGTCACCTGCGCGTACGCCTGAATGACCCGGGCTGACATCATCGTGGCGTTGGCTCCCGGGGCCGAGGGCGCGTGGATGCCGTATTCGGTCTCCGATCCCATGACCCGCATCGCCCCGCCGACCGGCAGCCCGCCCGCGGTGTCGGCGGGCTTGCCGGGGACAACAGCCGTCACAGGTACTGGCCTGTGCTGGGCATCGTCTCGATGGACTTCCCGGGCTCCTGGCCGGCCTTGCCCTGGACGATGGTGCGGATGTACGTGATGCGCTCGCCCTTCTTGCCGGAGATGCGTGCCCAATCGTCCGGGTTGGTGGTGTTGGGCATGTCCTCGTGTTCACGGAACTCGTCCACGACCGCCCGGAGCAGGTGGTCGATCCGCAGGCCCTTCTGGCCGATGGTCAACAGGTCCTTGATGGCGTACTTCTTGGCCCGGTCCACGACGTTCTGCACCACGGCGCCGGAGTTGAAGTCCTTGAAGTAGAGCATTTCGGTGTCGCCGTTGGCGTAGGTGACCTCGAGGTATTCGTTGGACTTCTCCGTGGAGTACATCGCCTCGACGGTGCGTTGGACCATGGCGTCCACGGTCGCCTGCACGTCGCCGTTGTGCTCGCCGAGGTCGGACTCGTGGAACGGCAGGTCCGTGGTGATGTACTTGTTGAAGATGTCGGCCGCGGCCTCGGCGTCGGGGCGCTGGATCTTCACCTTCACGTCCAGGCGGCCAGGGCGCAGGATCGCCGGATCGATCATGTCTTCCCGGTTCGAGGCGCCGATCACGATCACGTTGTCCAGCCGTTCGACGCCGTCGATCTCGCTGAGGAGCTGCGGGACGATGGTGGTTTCGACGTCGGAGGAAATGCCAGTGCCACGGGTGCGGAACAGCGAGTCCATTTCGTCGAAGAACACCACCACCGGGCTGCCCTCGGACGCCTTTTCCCGGGCGCGCGCGAAGATCAGGCGGATGTGGCGTTCGGTCTCGCCGACGTACTTATCGAGCAGCTCGGGTCCCTTGATGTTCAGGAAGTAGCTCTTCATGTCCGTCTTGCCGGCGCGCTCGGCGGCCCGGGCGGCCAGCGAGTTGGCCACGGCCTTGGCGATCAGGGTCTTGCCGCAGCCGGGCGGGCCGTACAGCAGGATGCCCTTGGGCGCCTTCAGCCCGTGCTCCCGGTACAGGTCCGGGTGCAGGAAGGGCAGTTCGACGGCGTCGCGGATCTGTTCGATCTGCGGGCCCAGTCCGCCGATGTCCTGGTAGGTGATGTCCGGGACTTCCTCGAGCACGAGGTTCTCCACTTCCGAGCGCGGGATCTTTTCCAGCGCGTACCCGGTCCGGGAATCAATCGAGAGCGCGTCGCCGACCCGGAGCCGCTGGGCGAGCAGGGCACCGGAGAGCCGGATGACCCGCTCCTCGTCGGCGCGGCCCACCACCAGCGCACGGTCAGGCCCCAGCATTTCCTTGAGCGTGACGAGGTCCCCGGCCCGCTCGTAGCCGAGTCCGGCGACCACCATCAGGGCCTCGTTGAGCAGGACTTCCTGCCCGACGGCGAGCTGGCTGATGTTGACCAGCGGGCTGATCCCAACCCGCATCTTGCGGCCGGCGTTGAAGATATCCACGGATTCCTCCGTGGCCGCCTGGCCGCTGTTCCCGGCCGTCGGCTGCCGTTTGGGGTTGAGCTGGAGGATGGTGCCGAAGCTGTACGGTGGCTGTCCCTCCTGGTCGAGGGCGTTTTTCAGCCGAAGGATCTCGGCCTTGGCCGTTTCCAGCATGCTGACCAGTTTGGAGTTGTTCTGCGTCGCGGCGGCGAGCTGGCGGTCAATGTGGCGGAGCTTGTCCCGGAGGATGTTGACCTGCCGCTCGGCGACGGACAGTTCATTGGCGGCATACCGGTCACCCTCGCCGGCTGCGGCGCGGGCCGCATCCGTGCGGGCGGCAGCATCCGCTGCGTCCTCGGCCGGTGTGCGGCCCGGGTCAGTATTCGGAGTCTCCATCGTGCATCAGCCCCTTCCTGCTCTTCTGTTAAGACCATAGCCCTAAGAAGGCGGGTGCCGCTGGAGACATCCGAAATATGCTGCCTAGTTCGTTATCTCCGGGGCGTCGACGACGTTCGTTCCGGCGATTGCGTCGCGGGCGGCGCGGCGCAGCTTTTTGTCCGAGACCGCACGCTCGCCCACAGCGCCCGGGGTCCAGGCGTTGACGTCTTCTTCGTTAAAGTCGGTCTTGGAGGGGCGGCGCTTTACCGAAATGCCCGTGACGCCGTCGGCGAGGCGGCGGGTTACCAGCAGGAAACCCGTGTGGGCGACCATGCGGTGGTCCGGGCGGACGGCCAGGCCTTCGAGATGCCAGCCGCGGACCATGGATTCCCACGCGTCGGGTTCGGTGAAGCGTCCGTCCGCGCGGATGGCTTCGGCTGTCCGCGAAAGCTGCGTCACAGTCGCGACATAATTGATCCACACGCCGCCGGGGGCCAGGACGGTGGCGACGGCGTCGAGGCATTCCCACGGCGCGAGCATGTCCAGGACCACGCGGTCCACGGAGCCGGGTTCCTCGGTGCGCACCACTTCCTCCTGGAAGTCGCCAAGGGAGATCTTCCAGGCCGGGTGCGGTCCGCCGAAGATGGTCTCGACGTTGCCGCGGGCGATGTCCGCGAACTCCTGGCGGCGTTCGAAGGAATGCAGGTAGCCGTTGTCCCCCACCGCGCGCAGCAGGGAGATGGACAGGGCGCCCGAGCCGACACCGGCTTCGACAACGCGTGCGCCCGGGAAGATGTCCGCCATGGTCACGATCTGGCCGGCGTCCTTGGGGTAGACGACGGCCGCGCCGCGGGGCATCGAGAGCACGAAGTCCGAGAGCAGCGGACGCAGCGTCTGGTACTGCTGTCCGACGTTGTTGACCACCACTGAGCCGTCGGGCTTGCCGATGATCTCGTCATGGTTCAGGAAGCCCCGGTGGGTGTGGAAGGCCCCGCCGACTTCGAGGGTGATCGTGTTCATGCGGCCGCGCTCGTCCGTGAGCTGGACGCGTTCGCCTTCGCGGAAGGGTCCGCGGCGGCGCGCGGCGCCGGTGGCACCATTAGCGCTGGCGGCAGTGCTGCCCCCGGCGGTGGGAGTGTCGGTGCCTGCGGCGGCGGTGGTGTTGGCAGTGTTAGTGCCTGCGGCGGTGTCGCTGCTCATGAAGATGTTCCTCGCTCCTGTAAAGCTGTGTGGCCGCGGACATGCCGGCGGGCACCGGTCCTTGCGCGTGGGGGCCGGAAATTCACGACCGCCCAGTAACTCTACCGGTTCTGCCCCTGGTTCTGGCGTTCGTTCCGGTACTTGCCCGTTATGGCCCGGACGACGGCGGACTGGCGCAGCAGCCCGGTGACGGCGCCCTCGCGGTTCACCACCGCGTACTCCTGGCCTTCGAGCTGGGCCAGGTACTGGACGAGCTCCTGGCCCTTGGACCATTCCGGGACATAGGCGCCCGCGCCAAGGGGGTAGGAGACCGCGGTCAGGGCGGTCGCTGCGGCCAGTCCGGCAGGCACACTGGCTGCGGCGCCGGCGTCGACGATGGCCACGGGACGGCCGTCCCGGTCGCACAGCACCACGGTGGGCTTTCCTGCCGGCGCCCGGTCCAGGAGGTCCGCGACCGTCGCGGTTTCCGGAAGGCCGAGGGCGGGTTCGGCGAGGGCCGCGGCGTCGACGAGGTGCAGCCGGCCCCGCAGGCGGGCCTGCTGGATCGCGGCCGACGCCCCCATCCACAGGAAGCTGCCCACCAGGGCGGTGATGAGGGTGAAGGAAATATCCGGACGTGCGCCGCTGACCAGCGGCAGGACTATGAACCACAGGGCGAGGGCGATCACGATGATCCGGCCCGCCCAGCCTGCCGCAATTGTGCCCTTCTCCTGGCTGCCGGTGGCTTTCCACACGGCGGATTCGACCAGCCGGCCGCCGTCCAGCGGAAGGCCGGGAAGGACGTTGAAGATGCCGATCAGCAGGTTGGCCCAGACGAAGATGTTGGCCAGGATGTCGGCCACGCCGTTCAGGTTGCCGTAGGCAAGCGGGAGCCAGCCTGCGCCGGCAAGGACGAAGTTCGCGGCCGGGCCGGCCATCGCCACCAGGACGGAGCGGCCGGGTGAGGCCGTGAAGCTCTGGAACTGGGTGTGGCCGCCCCAGAGGTTGAGGACAATTTTCTCCGTGGGCCAGTGGAACAGCTTCGCGGTCAGCGCGTGCGCGAGTTCATGGGCCAGTACGGAAATCAGGAGCAGCAGCGCGTAGGCGAAGGCGACGAAGAAAGCGGTGACGCCGAGGCGCGGATTGTTGCTCTGCAGGACCGGCCCGTAGGCGATCACCGTGAAGGCCGCGATGATGAACCAGGAATACGCCAGAAATACCGGAATGCCGGCGATCCGGCCCAGCGGAATCCCTTCCCGGCGGTTAGCGGGAGTCTTTCCGGGTTGCCCCTGGCTGCCGGTGTCAGCCACGGGCGTGGCCCGCGGTCGAGAGTGTGGTCGAGACCGTGGTCGAGACCGTGCCTAAGCGGCCGGTTGGGTCCGCGGCGGCGCCGAAGGTGGCGTCGGGGAAGTCGTGCCGCAGGGCCACGAGCTCCTCCAGGTCAGCGACTGTCCTGCCCTCCAGGGTGTTCCAGGTGGCGCGGCGGGGATCGTGCGGGAGGGGCAGGATGTGCGGGATGGCGACCGTGACGACGCCGGAGGCCACGGCGGCGGCGACACCCGGCACGGAATCTTCCAGGGCCACGCAGTGGTGCAGGCCGAGCTCGGGATCCTGCTGCTGCAGGAGCTCAACGGCCGTGAGGTAAGCCTCCGGGTGCGGCTTGCCCTGGGTCACAGTGTCTCCCGTGACGAGGAACTCGAAGTAGGGCTCGGGCAGGCTCGCAACGATCTCCCGGGCCAGCGGGGCCTCGGACATGGTGACCAGGGCGCAACGGACGCCGGCGTTGTAGAGTTCGTCGAGCAGTTCGCGGGCCCCGGGCCGCCAGGGAATGGAGCTCCGGACCTGGCTGATCACGTGGCCGGTGAGGGTGTCGATGATCTCGCGCCGTTCCAGGGTCACGCCGGCTTCCTGCAGGATTCCCGCAGAAAACATCAGGGACTGTCCCACGAGCTGCATGGCCTGTTCGTGGGACCATTGTCCGCCGTGGGCTTCGACGAGTGCGTGTTCGGCTGCGATCCAGTAGGGCTCGGTGTCGACAATGGTGCCATCCATGTCCCAGAGCGCTGCTTTAAGGAGGGGCCGGGAAGCTGAGGATCGCATGCCTTCCAGTCTACGGGGAAGCCCGCGGCCGGGCGCCCGCGCTACGCCTACGGCGAATTCCGCGCGCCTGACCCTGGGATTCCGGGCGGAAATTGCGGTTCCTTGGCGCGCGATTGCCTGCGCGCGGCGGGTTCTTGGACGTAGGGTGATGGCATGAACAGCTTCGAGGCAGACCCCACCGAACCAGGCGCCGTCTCCGAGCCGGAGCGGCTGCTGCAGCCAGTCCCCGAGGGCCGGCGCATCACCGTCATGCTCGCGGCCTTCGAAGGCTGGAACGACGCCGGAGAGGCCGCCAGCGATGCCCTGCGCTACCTTAACAAGCTCTGGGGCGGCAAGAAGGTCGGGGCGATCGACGCCGACGAGTACTACGACTTCCAGTTCACCCGGCCCACGATCCGGCGGACAGCGGCCGGTGAGCGGAAGATCAAGTGGCCGTCCACGCGGATCTTCAAGGCCAGCGTCCCCGACTCGAATGTGGACGCCATCTTCGTCCAGGGCACCGAGCCGTCCTACAAGTGGCGTGCCTACACCGCGGAACTGCTGGTACATGCCGAGGCGCTGCATGTCGACTACGTCATCCTGGTCGGTGCGCTGCTGGCTGACGTGCCGCACAGCCGGCCCATTCCGGTCAGCACCTCCACGGACGACGCCGCACTGCGTGAGCGGATGGACCTGGAGGCCTCGCAGTACGAGGGCCCGGTAGGGATTGTGGGCGTGCTCGGCGAGGTGGCCCTGCTGGCCGGACTCCCGACCGTGTCGCTCTGGGCGGCCGTGCCGCACTATGTAGCCCAGGCCCCGTCGCCGAAGGCGCAGCTGGCCCTGCTGCACCGGGTCGAAGAGCTGCTCCAGGTCCCGCTGGACACCACCGAACTCGTGGAGGAGGCCGACGCGTGGGAACGCGGCGTGGACGAGCTCGCTACAGAGGATCCGGAAATTGCGGCGTATGTGCGCCAGCTGGAGGAGGCCAAGGACACCGCCGACCTTCCGGAGGCCAGCGGTGAATCGATAGCCCGCGAATTTGAGCGCTACCTCAAGCGCCGGGGCAAGGACAAGCCCTAGCCCGCGTCCCGCTTTTCCCTCCCCCTTCCCCCTCCCACCTTTCCCGCGCACTTCCCCTATGGGGGTCTTCCCCCGGACCAGAGTCTTATGACCCTGCCGGCGGCCGCCTGTCGCGGCGAGAGTTGGACCTGGCCGCGACGCCGGCCAACACCGAGTGGAGGGCACACCATGACAGATCACAACTACATCTTGTTCGTGTCGTCGTACGCCGACGAGGGCTCGGCGGCAGAGGATTTCAAGGCGATCAAGGGCATGGATGACGCGGCCGTCGCGGCTGCCGTCGTCCTGTCGCGGGACTCATCGGGCAAGACCGAGGTCAAGGAGCACGGCGGCGGACTGGTCGCCGGGGGCACCAAGGCCGGCGCAGTCGGCGGGCTGGTGGTCGGACTGTTCGCTCCGCCACTGCTGCTGTCCGGCGTGATCGGTGCCGGGATCGGCGCCGGTGTGGGTGCCATCAGGAAGCGGCACGAGGAGAAGTCCATCGGCGTCAACGCGGAGGAGTTTCTGCCGCCGGGCTCCTCGGCGATCGTTGCCATCGTCGATGACCTCTACCTCGACCGCGTCGACAAGGCGATCAGCAAGGCCACCAAGAAGGTCAGCAAGGCTGTCGACAGTGGTGACTACGACGCCGTCGTCAAAGCCGTGAACGAGGGCGACGAGAAGATCATCGAAGCCGCTTCGTCCTGACCGGCCGACGCAGCCACCGTGGAGACGGCCGCTGGGTTTTGGGATATTCCTCCGGGCCGACCGAAAACCGGTTAGAGTTCGACGCCGAGCAGGGCGTTGACGGCGTCGCTCACCAGCGCGGCGTCCGTGGCCGAGGCCTCCCCCGGGGCTGCCAAGGCGGCCTTGGCCCAGGCGTCGACGGCGGCGAGTGCGCCGGGCGCGTTCAGGTCGTTGGCCAGTTCGGTCCGCAGCCTGCCAAGCAGGGCCGCGGCGGAGCTTTCCGGCGCCACGGCGAGGGCCTCGCGCCAGGTGCGGAGCCGGTCTTTGGCCTCGGCGAATCCGGCGGCGGTCCAGGACCAGTCCGTGCGGTAGTGGTGGGCCAGGATCGCGAGGCGGATCGCGGCAGGTTCTTCCCCGTCAGCCCGGAGCCTGGAAACCAGGACAAGATTGCCCTTGGACTTGCTCATCTTCTCCCCGTCGAGGCCCACCATGCCCGCGTGCGCGAAGTGGCGGGCCAGCGGCACGCCCGCCAGCGAGTACGCGTGGCCGGCGCCCATTTCGTGGTGCGGGAAAATAAGGTCCGAGCCGCCGCCCTGGACGGTAAACGGCTTGGGCAGGTACTCCTGGGCGATCACGGTGCATTCGACGTGCCAGCCGGGCCGGCCCTCCCCCAGTTCGCCACCGGGCCAGCTGGGCTCGCCCTCGCGGGCAACCCGCCAGAGCAGCGGATCCAGCGCCTGGCGCTTCCCGGCCCGGCCAGGGTCGCCGCCGCGTTCGGCGAAGAGTTCCAGCATTTCGGCGTCGGAGAGTCCGGAAATGGATCCCAGGGTCCAGGCGTCGACGTCGTCCGTCGAGTGCTTCCCGGCGGCTTCGACGTCGTAGTAGACGTCGCCGTCGGGCTCGCCGCCAGCGCCGGGGACGCGGTACGCGAGCCCGTTGCGCAGCAGGCGCTCGATGGCGGGAACGATCAGGGGAACGGCCTCAACGGCACCGATGTAGTGGTCCGGGGCGAGGACGTTCAGGGCCTCCATGTCGGTCTGGAACAGCTCGATTTGGCTCGCGGCGAGGTCGCGCCAGTCGACGCCTGTGGCCGTGGCGCGCTCCAGGAGGGGATCGTCGACGTCGGTCACGTTCTGGACGTAGGCGACGTGCTGGCCGCCGTCCCGCCACGCGCGGTTGAGGAGGTCGAAGGCGACATAGCTGGCCGCGTGGCCCATGTGCGTGGCGTCATAAGGGGTGATGCCGCAGACATACATGGACTGCTCACCCGTGGCCTCCAGGGTCACAATTCCGCCCTTGGCGGTATCGAAGAGGCTCAGGGCGGGCATGCTGCCGGGGAGCTGGGCAACAGGGCGGGAGGTCCAGGATTTCACAGACCAAGCCTAGTGCTAGGCACTGATGACATTGAAACCGAGCAGCAGGAACAGGGACATTCCCAGGATGATCCGGTACCAGACGAAGAGCCGGTAGCCGCGGGTGGAGACGTATTTCAGGAACCAGCCGATGATGACGTAACCCACAATGAAGGCGATCACGGTGGCCAGGGCGGTTTCCGGGAGACCGTACGGGCCGGTGATGCCTTCCTTGGAGACCACCTTGTACAGCTGGTACAGGCCGCTGCCGAAAACGGCAGGGATTGCCAGCAGGAAGGAGTAGCGGGCCGCCGCCTCACGGGTGTAACCCATCAGGAGCCCGGCGCTGATCGTGCCGCCGGAGCGGGACACACCGGGGAAAAGGGCCAGGGCCTGCGCCAGTCCGTAATAGAGCCCATGTTTGTAGGTCAGCTGCGTCAGTTCACGGTCCTGCCGGCCGATGGTGTCGGCTACCGCGAGGACCATGCCGAAGATAATCAGCATGGTCGCGACGCCCCACAGGCTTCGGAGTACCGATTCGATCTGGTCCTGGAACAGCAGGCCCAGGACGATGATCGGGATGCTGCCCAGGATCACCAGCCAGCCCATGCGCGCATCCGGGTCATGCCGGGACACTTTGCCGGTCAGCGAACCGGCCCAGGCACGGATGATCCGCAGGATGTCGCGCCAGAAATAGACGATCACCGCGGTCTCGGTGCCCAGCTGCGTGATGGCCGTGAAGGCGGCGCCGGGATCGGACGCTTCCGGGAGGAAGGCGCCGACAATCCGCAGATGGGCGCTCGAGGAAATCGGGAGGAACTCGGTCAGCCCCTGTACCAGGCCCAACAGAGCCGCTTGTATCCAGTTCACGTTTATAGACCCTACGTTACGAAGCAGCCCGACCCCGTAAGCTAGCTGACATGCAGCAGCGTTATGTCGGCAACAGTGGGTTGCGCGTGTCCGCCCTATCCCTCGGCACCATGTCCTGGGCCAGGGAAACCGAGGAACAGGATGCCGCCGCCCTGGTGCGCTCCTTCGTCGATGCCGGCGGAACCCTGATCGATACAGCGGCGTCCTACGCCGACGGGCAGGCCGAGGCGATGCTCGGCGGAATACTGGGCGACGTCGTGGCGCGCTCCGAAGTGGTGATCTCCACGAAGGCCGGACTGACGACGGCGGACGGTCGCCGCAGCGTCGACACGTCCCGCAACGGGATGCTCTCCGGGCTGGACGCGAGCCTGGCCCGGATGGGAACCGATTACGTGGATCTCTGGTTCGCGCACGCGTGGGATCCGAATGTTCCGCTGGAGGAAACCCTGTCAGCGCTGGACCATGCGGTGCGGTCCGGCCGGGCGCGTTACGCCGGTGTCTCCAATTTCAACGGCTGGCAGACGGCAAAGGCCGCCGCAATCGCGGGCTTCCCCCTCGTGGCCAACCAGTCCGAATACTCGCTCCTGCAGCGCAACGCGGAGATGGAACTCATTCCGGCCATCGAGGACGCGGGGCTGGGCCTGATGGCCTGGGCTCCGATGGGACGCGGCGTCCTGAGCGGCAAATACCGCGGCCACATCCCGGCTGATTCCCGGGCCGCCAACCAGCGGTTGGCGACGTACGTGGAACCCTATCTCGAGGGACCGGCGTCCAGTGTGGTGGAAGCCGTCGCCATGGCGGCGAAGGGGCTCGGCCGGACTGCCCTGGATGTGTCGCTGAGCTGGCTGTTGTCCCAACAGGGGGTGGCAACCGCTGTCGTCGGCCCCCGGACACCGGTTCAGCTCAAGGAGATCCTGGATTCGGCGCTCGCGCCGCTGCCGCCGGAGATCGCGCAGGCGCTCGAAGACGTGTCCGACCCCGGCTGAGGCCGCGGAGATCCGCAGGTCCCCCTAGTTCTCGGAATTCTCGAGGATCTCGAGGTCCTCTTCGTCGTCGACATCGTCTTCGTCGCCGTCTTCGTCGCCGTCGATTACTTCGAGCGGCGTCACTTCTCCGTACGCCTCATACAGGGCATCGTCGTAGACTTCAAAGGCATCGGCAACGGCGAAGAATGCCGCCTCGACCGCGGGATCCCCGTCACTTCTGCGGGCGGAGGCCGCCGCCAGGTGTTCTTCCAGTGCAGAGGTCAGGGACTGAAGCGCGACACGCGGATCGATGCTCATGACTTCACGTTAGTCGGAAAAAGACGAAAATGGAGAGCAATGAAAGAACATTTTCTGAGCAGCTCGGTCCGGCGGGAACGGGACTATGTCAAGCAGTACGAGTACCTCGTTCTGACGGTCGGCCCTGAGGATTCGCTCCCCGAGGCCCGCCGCCGGCTCGTGGAGCATTCCGAGTACGGCAAATGGGAACTGGAACGCAGCCGTCTTTACGTGGGCGGCGGGCGGCGTTTCTGGCTGCGCCGGAAAGTCATCCAGGTCCAGCGCACCGTCTAGGCCGCACACGGATCCCGGCCGCGCACCGGCCGGGACCGGCAGCAGCGAACGCCGCGGGGAGTCCTGGGCGCCTAGGGTGTCTCCAGCGGGCCCAGCCAGGCGTTCGCCACGGTATTGTGCGCCGACTCGTCATCTGATGGGTGGAACATGCCGGCGAGCACGTCCCGGTACAGCCGCTCCAGCTCGGAGCCGCGGAAGTAGCTGGAGCCGCCGGATACCCGGATGGCGAGGTCCACCACGGTGCGCGCCGTCTCCGTGGCCCGGACCTTGAGCCCCACGAGCCGGGGGAACCATTGGCTGCCGTGGTCCGCGAGGGCGTCGACGTCGGCCGCCACGGAGGACAGCTGCGGATAGAGCGCATCCATGGCCATCGCCGCCTCCGCCACCTTCCAGCGGATGTCCGGGTCCTGGGCGTAGCTGCGGCCGCCGTTCTTGAACGATGTCCGGCGCTGCACCGCTTCCACCCCGAGCGTGAGGGCCCGTTCGCCGATTCCGGTGTACACCGCGGCGAGGAGGGTCTCGAAGCAGGCGAAGATCGCGAAGATCAGGGGGTCGGCGTTCGGGCCCACCGGCAGTTTCCGGAAAATCCGTTCGGCCGGGACGACGGCGCCCTCCAGGAGGGTCGTGTTGGACTGGCTGGCGCGCATGCCGAGCGTGTCCCAGTCGGGCAAAATTTCGTAGCCGGGGGTTTCCCGGGTGATGAACCCGTGGACCAGTTCCCCGGCGCCGTCCGCGGCATTGGCGTCCTTCCCGAAGATGCCCAGCCGGGTCCACGCCGGTGACAGGCTGGTGAAGATCTTGCGGCCCGTGAAGCTGTAGCCGCCGCCAGGCAGCGGGACGGCCTCCGTGCGGGAATCGAACAGCACGGAGTCGTTGCCTGCCTCCGAATTGCCGAAGGCGAAGACCTCACCCTGTGCCGCTTCCTGGAGGATGAAATCCAGCGAGGAGTCACCGCGGGCGGCAAGGACGTGGGCGACGCCGGTCCACACCAGGTGCATGTTGACGGCCAGCGCCGTGGCCGGCGCCGCGGTCGCCAGCCGGCGTTGCAGCTGCGCCGCTTCCGCAAGCCCGAGTCCGAGTCCGCCGTCGATCACCGGGACGAAAATTTTCAGGTAGCCGGCCGCCGTGAGATCCGCGAGGTCCTCGTGGAAGAAGGCGTTATCGCGGTCGTAGCCGGCGGCGCGGCCGCGGATCCGTTCCAGCAGCGGACCACTCAGGATGTCCTCGGGCGTCATGGCAGGCGGTGTCCGCTCAGTAGTTGGTGAGCAGGGTGTCCAGCACCCGTGCGCCGAATTTCAGGGAATCCGCCGGGACCCGTTCGTCGACGCCGTGGAACATGCCGGTGAAGTCGAGCTCGTCCGGCAGCATCAACGGGGCGAAGCCATAGCCGGTGATGCCGAGCCGGCTCAGGGACTTGTTGTCGGTCCCGCCGGAGAGCGTGTACGGCAGCACCTTGGCGCCCGGATCCTCGGAATGCAGGGCATCGATCATCGAATCGACGAGGTTGCCGGCGAACGGCACCTCCAGCGAGACATCGTTGTGCACGTAGCTGATGTCCACTCCGGTGCCGGCGAGTTCGCGCACGATTTCCAGCACCTGCTGTTCCTGCCCGGGCAGGGTCCGGCAGTCGATGAGGGCCTCGGCCGATTCCGGAATGACGTTGTGCTTGTAGCCGCCTTTGAGCAGGGTGGGGTTGGTGGTGTTCTGCAGTGTGGCGCCGACAAAGCGGGCCACCGTGCCGAGTTCCTTGAGGATCTTCTCCGGATCGTCGGGATCGAATTCGACCCCGGTGAGTTCGGTGACGCCGTCGAGGAACTGCCGCGTGGTCGGCGTGAGCTCGATCGGCCAGTTGTAGGCACCAATCCG
Organism: Arthrobacter sp. 01L42; assembly: GCF_056400005.1. NCBI lineage: Bacteria > Bacillati > Actinomycetota > Actinomycetes > Micrococcales > Micrococcaceae > Arthrobacter > Arthrobacter sp. 01L42. The sequence goes on from NZ_JBFTSL010000016.1 coordinate 154,870, forward strand.
GGATACCGCGCCGGCCAGCCTGGTCACGGCGTTGTCGGTGTTGATCTGGGAGCCGTGGCCCGCGCGGCCGTGGGCCACCAGGCGGAGCCAGGAGAGGCCCTTTTCCGCCGTCTGGAGCAGATAGGTGCGCTGGCCGCCGATGGTGGCGGAGAAGCCGCCGACTTCGGAGATCGCCTCCGTGGCGCCCTCAAAGAGTTCGGGCCGCTTCTCGACGGCGTAGCGGGCGCCGTAGGTGCCGCCGGCTTCCTCGTCGGCGAAGAACGCGAAGATGAGGTCGCGCTTGGGTTTGCGTCCCGTCCGGGCGAAGTTGCGCAGCACGGACAGGATCATGGCGTCCATGTCCTTCATGTCCACGGCGCCGCGTCCCCAGATCAGGCCGTCCTTCAGTTCGGCGCCGAAGGGGTCAACCGACCACTGTTCGCGCAGGGCCGGGACGACGTCCAGGTGGCCGTGGACCACCAGGGCGCTGGCGGAGGGGTCCTCCCCCGCCAGCCGGGTGACCACGCTGGCGCGGCCGGGGGCTGCTTCGAAGATTTCGGCGTCCAGCCCGACTTCGGCCATGAGCCCGGCGGTGTATTCGGCGGCCGCGCGTTCACCGGGGCCGGAGCCGTCGCCGTAGTTGGATGTGTCGATCCGGATCAGCTCCTGGCAGATCCTGACGACCTCGTCCTCTGGCCTGGTTTCGGTCCGGGTGTCAGTCATAGCGGCTCCTCGTGGCGGGTGGCTCAATTGCTTGCTTCAGCCTACCCACACCACCCCCGCGGACCCCGATTATTTGTTTCCGGAAAAGTCGTGCTAGAGTCTTTCTCGCTGCTTCCGAGAAAAGCAAAACGCTGAAAGGCGAAACGAACTCGGAATTACCACCTGCGCGGGTGGCGGAATGGCAGACGCGCTAGCTTGAGGTGCTAGTCCTCGAAAGGGGGTGGGGGTTCAAGTCCCCCTCCGCGCACAAGGGAAAACCCCTGGAATCCACGGATTCCAGGGGTTTTTTTCTGTTCTCACCCATGCGGACTCTAGCTCCTCGCTCCCCCGCACACTGAAAAGCAATACACGCCGACCCGATCAGGGGCCCACCGACGTGCTCGCCAAAGAGTGCCCGCACAGCGTTCTCGCCCCGTGGTCGCTGGCGTAGAGTCTGCGCAACAGACTTGCGAGCGGATCGAGGAAGATAAATGACAGTTAAAGGCTGGAACCCGCTGGTGCTTTTGCCCGTCGCGTTCATCGTCGTGTTCGTGGTTTGGGCGGCTCGAGGGGCCCGAGGCCGGAAGTCCAAGGCCTAACGACCCGTTGAGCCGCTGTGCGCCCGCCGGGCCAACCAAAAGACCGCATCCCTGCCGGCCCCCCAAAAGCTCCTGCAGGAATGCGGCCGTCGTGGCGTCAGCCGGAGCGCGGCTCCCCTGACGGGCAGCCCTCCGGCTGCGTGCCTCCACGATGGAGGGAGTACCGGAGGCGTGGACCGGTAGCCCCCGGTGCAGAAATAGACATGTCCAATTCTGTTTTCAGAGAGTAATGCAAAATTGTTAGACATGTCCAATCGGATGATACTGTCGTCTGCATCCACCCTTTCGACCGCAGAAAAGGAGCCGCGCGATGAACGACGCGTCAGTCGATTCCGGGCCCGGCGCGGCACTCGCAAGGAAGCTGAACCTGCTCCTTGATTCCTCTGAAGCGGCCGGGAAGAAGATCACGTTCAACGACGTCAGCGCCGCCATGAAGGCGGCCGGCACACCGATCTCCCGCGCCCGCTGGCACTACATGCGCACCGGGTCCGGGCCTGAGGTGAAGAAGACCGAGCTCCTGCAGAACCTCGCAAAGTTTTTCGGCGTGAACCTCGATTACCTGCTGCACGACCGGGACGGACTCCCCCAGAAAGTCGAGGCCCAGCTCGACCTCCTGGCCAGCATGCGGGCCAACAAGGTCCGCAATTTCGCCGCCCGGCAACTCGGCGGCCTGTCGCCCGAGACGCTCCTTCAGATCCGGGACCTCATCGACGAGCAGCTGGCAGAGACGAACGTCACTTCTTCCGACACACCGGGCGCCGGAAAGGCCCCTGAACAGGGCTGATACGCTCCTCCTTGGAGTCAGGGGGACTCCGGCCCCTTATCGGACCATCCCAAGGATCAGCACCCATGGACTACAGCGTCGCCCGAGCGCGGGCCCGGACTGCGGAAGAAAGCCTGCGGCTGCAGGAGCCGGTCTCCATGCGCTCTATCCAGGCCCACCTGGAGACCGCCAGCGGGCGTCCGATTGTCATCAAGCCGATCGACAACACCCCAACCGACAAGGTCTGCGGCCTGTGGTTCGGACTGGACAACCTGGACCTCATCCTCCACGCCAAGGCGGCGTCCGAGGTGCACCGAAAGCAGATCGTCCTGCACGAGTTCGCGCACATGGTCCTCCGCCACGAGCAGGAGGAGCTCTCGCACGACTACGCCAAGGTCTTCTTCCCGGACCTCGACCCGGCGCGCGTCGTCACGGCCCTGAAACGCACCGACTTGCTCAGCGAAGTCGAAGTAACTGCCGAACTACTTGCCGACCGCCTGGCTGCTCGGATCAGAAGGTCCCAGCGGCGCGCCGGCGGGCAGCCGGGGAATTTCGGCACGGTCTTCGGATGATGCAACTGGTCATCGCCTCTGCGCTATATCTGCTCGCTGTTTCCCGCATCCCTGCGATGCTCCGCTTCGGCAAAGACACGGTCTTCTTTTCCGGCATGCTTACCGGCACCGCGGCGCTCCTGACTTCACCGGCGGTTTACATCTTCGTGGACCAACTGGTGGGCGGGCGCAACTTCGCCAAGCTCTTGCTGCACACGCTCTTGGTGTTCGGGCTGTGGCAGTTGCGGGTCGGTGTCCTTCATGCCATCGCCACGGGATCCAAACGGCAGCGCACTAAATACCGGGCCCTCCCGATGTATCTGACGCTGGTCCTGCAGGCCGTCTTTTTCTTCGCCGCCGACGTTGGACCCACGACGACGCATTTCGGTGACGATTACAATGTCCGCCCTGCAGGGGCGCTATTCTCGGCGACAGTCTTGTCCTACACCGGCTTCGTATGCGCCGAACTCGCCCTGGTGTGCCGCCGCTTCGTTCCGCGTATGCACGGGCCTTTCAGGGTCGGGTTCACCATGGTCGGCATCGGCGGCGCCTTCGGGGTGCTGTCTGCAGCCTTCATGACCCTTGATGTACTGTCGAACGCGATGCCTGCCATGGCAATGTGGAACTTCCACTCCACACCCCTGTACCAGGTCCTGCAACTGATCCCGATCGGCCTGATCGGGCCCGGCTTGTCCATTCCTGCCTGGGCCGGGCGCGCCGAACGCAAGCGCACCGAGCGGTGGGAACAGGAAACCCTGGCCCGGGTGCAGCCTCTCCAGGAACGCGCACTCCAGACGGCGGGCCTGGACCGGGCACTGGAGACGGATACCGGCGCCCCGGCTCAGGACCGGCTTTATCGGCTGATCGTGGAGATCTGGGATGCTGAGCTGGCCATGGGCGGAGGGGCCTCCGCACTGACCCCCGAGGAGCGTGCTTACCTGCTGACCGTCGAACACAAACTTGACTTGGAACGGACATCTTGAGGATCCCTACAGAAAAACTTTCCATGCTCACCCACTGCTCCCGCCGGGACGGCACCGCGCCTGGCACTGACAGCGCACAGCTCTACCGGGACATGGTCCTCTATACCTTTGCGACCGAAATTCGGGCCGGCTTCTTCATCGCCTACTACCGGAACTTCGCCATCCCCTCCATCGCCAAGACCCTGGCCGCCCGCGGCGAGACCGCCGCGCGGCCCATGAAGCGCTCTTACGACACCGGCATTGTCATTCACGAACTCATCGTGAACGGCTTCGACAGCAACCGCGGCCAAAAGATGCTGGATCTACTCCGCCGGGTCCATCGGGGCGTCCCCGGAAGCGGGGAAGATTTCCTGTACCCGCTACTGACCCTGCTGGTCATCCCGCTGCGCTGGATTGATGCGCACGGCTGGCGGAAGCTGACTGCCAGGGAGCGGGACGCCGCCATGGAGTTCTACACAGAGCTCGGCGCCCGGATGGGACTGGAGGTGCCGGTGCCCGCGACATTCGCCGAAGCGGCGGCTCTCATGGATGACTACGAGTCCCGACACATGGCGGCCAGCCCGGAAGGCGCCCAACTGCTTGACGCTACCGCCGCGGCCCTCGCCGTACGCCTGCCACGGCTGCTGAAGAGTAAGACCACCGCGGTCATTGCCCTGCTCATGGACAAGCCGGAAATCGTCCCGGCGCTCGGCCTGGAACCCGCGCCGGCCTGGCTGCGCCGCGTGTTCCATGCGGTTCTGAAAATCCGCGCCGTCATCGCCCGCACCCGCCCGGTTCCCACCAGACCTTCCTTCATCCCGGGAACATCCGGCAGTTCCGTGTACCCGGAGGGCTACACTCTCGACCAGATCGGCCCTTGGGGGAAATCGGCCAACGTCTGAGGCCCGGAGATGGCCGAGCGGCTGGCCGCCGTCGACCCTGGGTGGACCCGGCGCAGCCGTGACGGCCTGCGTGCTGACCGAAGACGACGACGCGGACAACGACGACGTGCGAACAGCCCCGCCGGAATCTGAATCCCGGCGGGGCTGTTCGTGGTGGTTATCGTGCGTTGTGCCTAGCCCACGTGAATGGATGGCCGGCGTGCCTGGTTGGGCTCGGTCTCGCGGAGGATTTCGCGCACCAAAGGCGCGGTGTCGCCCTCGCCCAGGAACAGGTACCGCATGAGGTGGCCGACGGGGCTGCCTTCGGACCACTCGAAATAGCACTGGGGCTTCGTGCCGGTTGAGTCGCGCATGGCCAGCAGGACCGCCGCGATCGCGTTCGGCACGGCCGGGGACTTCACCCGCAGGACCCGGTAGCCGTCCACTTCGACGCCTTCGACCCGCAGCGTGTGGCTGAACGCCGAAGGATCGGAGATTTCCACTTCCAGGAAGATGACATCCGCCGGGCCCGGGACGGGGTTCAGCCCGCGCTGTTCGTACTCTTTGTCCGCGTACTCAGCCTTGTCACCGGCCTGGCGTTTGTTGGCGATGACGTTCAGTTGCCCGTCGAAGGCAATCGAATCGGTGATGAACTGCCGGGCTGCCGCGTCGAACTCGATGGTTTCCAGCCGCAGTTCGGTGGTGCGCTGGACCCGGGAGATGAGCGAGACGACGATGATGCCGGCGATGAAGAACGCCGAGATCGCGATGCCGTCGGGCTTTTCGATGACATTGGCGCCCAGCGCGTACAGCAGGACCAGGGTCAGCGCACCGAAGCCGATGGTTCCGGCACGGCTGTGCCGGCGGATCGCGGAGACGGTCACGGCGACGGCTCCGGATACCATCATGGCCAGGATGCCGGTGGCGTAGGCACCTGCCTGGGCGTTGACGTCGGCGTTGAAGGCGATGGTGATGCCGACGCTCAGCACGGTGTAGACGATGACGACCGGGCGGACGGCCCGGCCCCATTCCGGCGCCATGCCGTAGGCCGGCAGGTACCGGGGCACGATGTTGATGAGCCCGGCCATGGCGGAGGCCCCGGCGAACCAAAGGATCAGGGCGCTGGAAATGTCGTAAACGGTGCCGAACCCGGCGCCGAACAGGTCGTGGGCGAGGAACGCCAGGGCGCGGCCGTTGGCCTGCCCGCCCTCCTCGAACTCCTTGGCCGGGATCATGACCGTGGTGAGGAAGCTCGTGGACATCAGATAGACGCTCATGATGGCCGCCGCCGTGGTGAGCAGCTTGCGGGTGTTCCTGACCCGGGACGCCATGACCTGCTCGGGGCTGTCGCCGGTGGCCTTGATCAGAGGCATCATCGAGACGCCGGTCTCGAACCCGGACAGGCCCAGGACCAGCAGGGGGAAGGCGATGACGGCGGGCCCGATCAGGTCCATGGGGCCGCCGCCGGCGCTGGCGAGCAGCCGGTCGGTCCAGCCGGCGATCAGGGACGGTTCGGAGAGAACATGGGCGAATCCTGCGGCGACGACGGCGGCGTTCAGGAGCAGGTAGACGGCCACAAGAGGAATGGCGACGCCGACGGCCTCGTTGAAGCCGAGCAGGAACACCCCACCCAGGATCAGCAGCAGGATCACCGTGATGATCACGGCACTGCCTTTCAATCCCGCAGGCACGATCGGGTTCTCGAGCAGGTGCACCGTCGCGTCGGCTCCGGAGAGGGTGATGGTGATAATCCACGAGGTCGCAACGAACCCGAGCAGCAGCAGCACGAAGAACTTGCCGCGCCAGAACGGGAGCAGCTTCTCCAGCATGGCAACCGAGCCCTGCCCGTGCGGGCTCTCCTGCGCGACCCGGCGGTACATGGGCAGCATGCCCAGCAGGGTCAGGGCCACAATGAGCAGGGTTGCCAGCGGCGAGAGGGCACCGGCGGCCAGGGCGGCGATACCTGGAAGGTAGGACAGGGTGGAGAAATAGTCGACGCCGGTCAGGCACATGACTTTCCACCAGGCGTTGGGCTTGTGATCTTCCTCGGCTTCGGGGCCGGCGGGTGCGACCTGGTTGGCCAGTAGCCAGCGGACCAGGGGCTTGTGGTCCGGGCGGTCGGCCTGCTTCAGGTCAACTTGCGCCGGGACGGCGTGGTCAGAAGTGGTCTGCATCGGATCTTTCTGTTGGTGGCCGGGCGTGTGCCGGGCAGGAGCAAGTCCTGGGAACCGGTCAATTGTAGTGCCGGGTCCCCGTTGCCGCGGTCAGCTTCAGGCAGCGTCCGGAACGGCGGGCCTACCGCGGCTCCGGTCCGGGCAGCTCTGGTCCGGGCAGCTCTGGTCCGGGCAGCTCTGGCCCGGCCAGCTCAGGTCCGGCCCGCTCCGGCCCGGGCGGCTCAAGTCCGGGCAGCGGGTCCTTGCCGGTCCATGTCTTCACGACCGTCCACGTGACGGCGGTGATCGGCACGGCCAGCAGCGCGCCGACAATGCCGGCCAGTATGGTGCCCGCCGCCAGGACGAGCAGTATCGCCAGGCCGTGGATGCTGAGGACCCTGCCCATCAGGACCGGCTGCAGGAAGTGGTGTTCGAGCTGGTTCACGCCGATGACCACGGCCACAACAATGAGCGCCTGGACCAGCCCGTTGGAGACCAGCGCGACGACAATGGCGAGGGTTCCTGCGACGGTAGCACCGACGATCGGGATGAATCCGCCGATGAAGATGAACACTCCCAGCGGCAGGGCCAGCGGCACTCCCATGATGGCGAGGGTGATCCCGACGACGAGACCGTCAACCGCGGCCACCATGGCCGTGCCGCGGACATACCCGCCCAGGACGACGGTACTGCGATCCGCCGCCAGCCGTGCCCTGGCGCGGTGGTCGGCCGGCAGCATGCCAATGAGAAAGGCCCGGATTTCGGGACCGTCCTTGAGGAAGAAGAACAGGGTGACGGCCATCAGCACCGCGCCGGTGAAGATTTCCACCGCGGTGCGGGCACCGGTGAGGGCTTCTGCACTGAACGTGCTCGAGGTGAAGAACTCCCGCACCGAGTCCATGACGGCGGTGATCTGTTGGTCGCTGACAGGGACAGGTCCGTGGTTCAGGAATGAGTGCAGTTGCTCGACCCCCGCAGCGGCCCGGGCCGTGAGCTCGCCCCACTGGTTGGAGACCAGAATGACGATGCCGGCGATGACGCTGCCGAAAACGGCGAGAATGGCCACGAACGAGGCAACCACCGCGAGGGCGCGCGGCCAGGCGTGCCCGGTGAGCCAGCGGACCAGCGGGGAGATCGCTGCGGCCAGGATAACGGCGATGAGGACGGGGATGATGACGAGCGGGATGCGGCTGGCGGCCCAGATGATTGCCCACGCGAGGGCGGACACGGCGAGGACCTGCACGGAGCGGATGCTGGCGCGGCCCAGTCCGTCCGACCAGATGGCCGGCATTGCGTTGCGGGGTTCGATCATAGGGGTTCTCCCGGCGTTCGGACGCGGCGGCTAGGCCCAGCGCAGGGGTTTCGGCCTGGACTGTTGCCACGCATCGTAGAACCGCAAGCGGGCTTCGTTGCCGCGCTGCTGCTCGAGGGCGTGCAGGCGCCCGAAGGTAAATCCGCTGCCGGCGGCATCCGCGGCCTGCCCCGCCAGCACCAGTAGGGATTCCCGGGTGACGACGCTGTCCTGGAAGTCTCCGAGGATCTCCTGGATGCCCTCCGCGGCCCGGGCAACGTTCGTTGCTTGAGTGCCGAAAATGGGGGTAGCCGCCTCTGCGGCATAGCGCAGCCGCTTGGCAGCCTTCCGAACTTCATGCAATGCGGCATCCTGCGGTGTCCCGCCTGTGCCGCCGTCAAGGGACCGGACCGCCGCCTTGAGGCGTTTTCGTTCCGCGGAGACGAGCCGGCCAACCGTCCCCGGCGCATCATTGCCTGCCCCGGCGCTCAGCGGAGGTACCGCAAGGAAGGCATCGAGGGCATCGAGGAGGCGGAAGTAGCGGGTGCTGTCCAGCGCCGCCAGTCCGGCGGCAAGGCCCTGTTGCTGGACAGTGCCGAGGTGCTCCTGGATCTGCTGCGCGACTGGCCCGATCAACAGCTCCGGAGGTTCGGCACTGATCATTTGCGTCAGCCGGGCACGGATGACCTCGGCGTCCCGGGCCTGGCCCACGTTGCCGGCGAGCCACTGGAGCTCGCCCCTAAGGAACCTGGCCGACGTCGTATCTGTGAGCGTTCGAAAGGTTGCCAGTGCCGACCGCAGCCGGCGGGCGGCCACCCGGAATTGATGCACGGCATCGGGCGCATTGACCCGGACGCGAGGATCATGCAGCTTCACGGCGCGTATCTGTTGGGATACGTAGGAGAGCATGACGTCCGAGGCCGGCCCGCTCGGGCTCGGTTTCGGAACCGTGCCCGGATTCTCCGGATAGTCCGGTCCGAGCGCCCGGGCGAGCTTGGACGGGTGGGTGGCGATGGTGACTCCCTCTGCGGCGCAGAGAGCGTCGGCGTCCTGCAGCAGCCGACGGGGGCCGCCGGCGAGCTCCAGTTCCCATTCCCGCCACCGCGACGGTCCCGCGCGGGTTAGCAGGGATTGGGCCTCGACACGGTCGTCACTGAAGTTGGCAAGGATTGCGCCGTCGGCGGCGTACAACGGCGTGACCCTCCGGCTGGTCCGGATGTGTGCAACCGGCATCAGCGCGTGGCAGCGGGTGTGGACGAGCACCAGCTGCCGCAAATTTTCCGGCACGGCATCCTGATCGCCGCCAAGCGGCTCCCGAATCGCCCGGCGCTCCCCCACGGCGACCGGCAGTTTGAGATGCCATCCTGCATCCGGACCGCCTGACCGCCGGCACAGCGTGATCCGTTGCCTGGCCAATGCCAGTGCTTTGGTATCAAAGTAGACGGCGTCCAGCATTTCGTTGACGGGCTGCCCGGCGCGATCTACCCCTGGGATTGATGCCAGTGGCGGGAGGGCGTCGGATTCCGAAGGGCTGTACTTGCGTTCCACCTCGATCGCGTCGGCGGCCATGCTTCATTTTAGGAACTCCCGCACGCGCCGGGCGTGTGCCCAAAGGCCCCTATCGGAGGAGATTGTCACGGAAACCGGGCGCTGGGGACGGGCGGCCGCCCAGTTCAGGGCCGCGGCCCTCCGTAAGGCACACAGACGCGCGGTATGAGGCTGGAAAAATGACTTGCCCGGGCATGCGGCGGCGAGTAACTTTCGGAGCAGTGGGCCGGCGGACCGCTGGCCCCCTGCGAGAGGACCGCCATGCCAACCATAATCGGCCACCACGATGTCAAGGACAAGGATCATTGGCTTGCCTCGCCGAAGCGCGAAGAGGTGTTCGGCCCACTGGGGATCACCAATATTCGTACGTTCGTCAACCCCGAGAACCCGACGCAAGTCGCAGTGATGATGGATGTCCCTGACGTGGATGCCCTCATGGCCGCGATGCAGAATGACGTAATGGGCGAGGCGATGGCCTACGACGGCGTACTGCCCGAGACCCTGGTCTTCCTCGTCGAGGCCACGCCCTAGCTTCACCCGGGCGGACACCGCCGGCGGTGCAGGCGGATGTGGCGAAGCTCCGGTCAAATAGCGGTTGACCGGAGCTTCGGGTCCATTATGGGCAGTGGTTCCTGTGTATTGGCCGGGAATAGGCTGACCGCTAGTGGTTCAGCAATTCACCCATGAGCGGCGCATTGCGGACATCATCGGTCAGGGGGCTCAGCCCCCACACGTCCTCGATGGTGTGCAGCAAGGAATAGTGCGAGTAGGCGGCATTGGATGTGAAGTGCTTCCGCGCTGCCGGGCCGGCAAAAACCGTAGCCACCCGGTTGTCGTCTTTGCTGCCTTCATCCCACGTGATCACCAGCAGGGAGTTCTGCGTCGTGAAGGCCGGGGATCCCAGGATCCTCGGCACTTCGCGGGCGAGCCAGTCGTCTCCGGTGCCGATGGAGCAGTCGTGGGTGTCGTTGCACATGTCCGGGCTGATGAAAGAGTAGTCCGGCAGGGTCGACGGCGACCGCAGGTCCTGCCCCAGCCGGTCATACGGAACAACATGGTCCGAGCAGGAGGCCACGTCGTCCGTCACGGCAGGGTAATACATGAACGGATTATGCTTCACCGCATACCGGCGGGAGTCATGCGCGGCGCAGGGCGCGGGCATGCCCTCGGCGTACATTTTCCAGGTCCGTCCGGATTGGGTGATCTCATCGGCGATCGAGCGCACATCGGCGGTGCACGAGTCCGGCTTGCAGTCGCTGGTGATGCCCGCGCTGGTTCCGCTCGTGAGGGCGAGATAGTTGGGCAGGCTCGGGTGGGTGATGGCCCGGTAGTTGGCGGCCACGGAGAATTCCGCCGCAAGCTTGTTGAAGTAGCCCGCTTCGCTGGCGCCCATGATCTGCGAGGCCGCCTTGTTCTCCTGGACGATGACCACAATGTGCGCGATTCCGCCGCTGGCCTGCCCGCCCGGAGCGGGGTGCGGGGCCGGCTGCGCGAAATACGGGGATGGTGGTGGGGTCGCGGCGGGCGTGTCCTGGCCGGGGGACGTGGGCGGCGATTCGGTCCCCGCCGGCCCGGCAGGCAGGGACCCGGCCGGTGGGGACTCGGCAGATGGGGACTGCGAAGGCGGGCCGGCCTGGAGGGGCTGCACCGACGTGCACCCCGCCAGCAGCATCGCCAGCGCCCATCCGCCGGCCAGGGAGAGTCGGCCGATCCGCGTCATCGGTCCATGCTAGCGGCCGGTATTGGTGCGGCCAATGCTGTCTGCATTCCCGGCCTCAGGCCAGGCTCAGGTCAAGAAGCTGCCCGCGCCCGGTCCACGGCCCGGCTCCCCCGTGTCCGGTCACCCTCCGGGATGCAGCGCGCCGCGGACGGTGCCCAGCAGGAACAGGAACCGCTCGTTGTCCGGCAGGTCGTCTATCAGCACCACACCCTCGGGAGCGGCCAGCGGAATGCGCCAGTTCGGGTATTCGGTGCTGGTGCCCGGCTGGTTCTGGGTCCGGGTCTCCCCCACGGCGTCGACCAGCGCCACCCCCAGCAGCGCTGACGGGGCCAGCGCCGTGTAGGCGTACAGCGCCTCCACCGTGGTCCGGACGTCCGTGCCGTTTTCCGCCAGCAGGCCGCGTGCCCGGACCCGGGCCAGCACGGCCTCCTGCTCGGCCGCGGCCTCGGCGCGTTCTTCCGCCACGGGCCGCCGCAACAGCCCGAGCGATTCGCGCAAGGTGACGTGTTCACCGGCGAGGTAGCCCGCCGTCGGGGGCAGATCGTGGGTGTTGACGCTGGTCAGGCACTGCTCGCGGTAGTGTTCCGGCGGAATCGGGCCATCGGCGTCGTGTTCGAACCAGAGGATCGACGTGCCGAATATCCCCCGCTCGGCCAGGTAGCCGCGGACCCACGGCTCGAACACCCCGAGGTCTTCGCCAATCACGATCGCCCCGGCCCGTTGCGCCTCGAGGGCAAGGATACCGATGAGCGCCTCGTGGTCGTAGTGCACATACGTGCCGCTCTCCGGCCCCCCGCCCTCGGGGATCCACCACAACCGGAACAGGCCGAGGATGTGGTCCACCCGGATGCCGCCGGCGTGCCGCAGCACGGTACGGAGCATGTCCCGGTAGGCGGCATAGCCGGATTCGGCGAGCCGGCCCGGATGCCATGGCGGCTGCGACCAGTTCTGGCCCAGCTGGTTGAACATGTCCGGAGGCGCACCAACGCTGACGCCCCGGGAAAGAACGCCGGAGAGGGTCCAGGCGTCGGCACCGCCGGGTTTTACCCCGACGGCGAGGTCATGGACGACGCCGATCCCCATCCCCGCCTGGCGTGCCGAACGCTGGGCCGCCTCGAGCTGCTGGTCGCAGAGCCACTGCAGCCAGCAGTGGAATTCGATCCGGGCTGCCAGCCTCGGCCGCTGCTCGACACAGTAGGGCGACGCCGGGGATGCCGCCGCTCCGGCCCATTCCGGCGCCGACGGCGGCAGCTCTTCGGCGAGCGCAGACCACAGCGCAAAGTCCTCGAGCCCCTGCCCCTGCTCTGCGCAGAAGTCGGCGAACTGCCGGGTGCGGGCCGGCCCGCGGCGGACCGCAAACACGCGTTCCAGGGCCGCGAGCTTTGCCGCGTAGCTGGCGTTGCGGTCCAGGAGGTCCCGGGAACGGTTGGCCGCCTGCAGGCCTTCGGCCAGGCGTGCCACCTCGGCCCGGCCGGCTGCGTCCAGGTAACCGTATTCCGGGATTTCCTCCACCCGCAGGTAGAGCGGGTTGAAAAAGCGCCGCGTGGTGGGCAGGTACGGCGAGTCCTCGACCGGCGGCACTGGTTCGGCGGCATGCAGCGGATTGACCAGCACAAAGCCGGCCCCCTGCTCCCCGGCAACCTCGGCGAGGTCCCCGAGATCGGCGAAGTCGCCAATCCCCCAGGACCGGGAGGACCGCACGGAGTACAGCTGGGCCGTCAGTCCCCAGGTGCGGCGTTCCTTGAGCAGGGCCGAGGCACGGAGCCGGTCTGGCGTAACAACCAGCGGACACTGCGCCGCCGTGCCCGCGGCGTCGGCTCTCAAGGTGTGCCAGCCGAGACCGAGACCGCCGGGTATGGCGAACGTGGCACGTCCCGTGAGAACGCCGTCGACGTCGACCGGCTGGTCCCAGTTCTCCCGCTGGGCGGCCTCATAGCTGCTTCCGTCCTCGGCGTCGATCCAGACGCGGACCTCGCTTCCGTGCGGGACGTGGACCTCGACGCGGGACTCCTGTCCCTCCCTCACTACAAGGACCGGGGGCAGGATGCGCCGCCAGGGTGCCAGCCGGGACTCGGCCAGGGAGCGTTGCTGATCCTGGGGCCCGTTGGCGGGGACTCCGAGGGCCGCCAGCACGTCCTGCAGGGTCCCGGCGGCCACGGAACGCTGCACTCCGTCCCAGCCCCAGTAGCTGGTGTCGACGCCATAGGCTGCGGCGAGTTCGCGCAGGAGCGCGTCGGCCGTATCAGCGTCCCCGGTCTGCCCGGGACTCCCGGGGGCCGCGGCGTTGCCGGCGTCTGCAGGATGATCGGGGTTTGGACGGTCCTCGGGGTTTGCGGGGGTCTCGGGGTGCGTCTGGTCCACCATGCGCCCACTCTAGACGCTGCCCCCACCGCCCGCGCTCTTTCCGTGGATGTGGGAATCATCTACCAGTTCGTTGAGTCCTTGGCCGGCTCCCGGCGCGGACGGCTCCTTCGGCCCGTTTAGGCGCCCCCGCAGCGGCCGCGCTAGCCTTGAAGCCTATGGTTGACGTCGAACGGTTCCGGATCCTCCTGCGCGAGGAACGTGACCGGAAGCTTGCCCTCCTGCCCGCCCTCCGCCGGGACATCACCTCGGTCAATGCCGCCCGCCTCGACTCCAACGTCGACGACGAACACGACCCCGAGGGCACAACGATCGCCTTCGAACTATCCCAGGCCTCCGCGCTCCTGGAACAGAGCAGGGCTTCCCTGCTGCAGATCGATGCCGCTCTCGCGCGGATGGACGAGGGCACCTACGGAATCTGCGCTGTATGCGCCACCCCGATCCCCGAGGACCGGCTGGAGGCCAGGCCCTGGACCGCGTACTGCATCGCGCATGCCTCGGGCAGGGCATGACCCCGCCCGGCCTGCTGGGGGAACCGAACCTGGCCCTGACATGGTGGGAGCGGATCGTTGCCGGATTCACCCACGCCCCCAGCCCGCATGTGAGCAGTATTGAGCTCGTTGCGGTGGTCCTGCTGGCAGTGGCCGTCTCCCTGCCCCGCCTGTCCTGGCGCTACTTTGGCCTGCTCGCCACCGTGACCCACGAACTCGGCCACGCGTTTGCCGCCCTTACCACCGGCCAGCGGCTCGGCGGCATCCGGCTGGGCCTGGACCACTCCGGCACCACCACGACGTACAGCAGGAGCCGCCTCTCCGCCGCCTGGTCGACGTTCTGGGGCTACCCCGTGCCGGCCGTCGTCGGGGCGGCGATGGTCTGGTGCGGTTTCAACGGCTGGGGGCCGGCCGCGATGTCGGTGGGCACGCTCATCCTCCTGGCATCCTTCCTGTTCCTCCGCAACGGCGTGGGTCTCCTCATCACCGCCGCCGCCGTACTGGCCTCGGCGCTCCTGGTGCTGTTCGTGCCGCCGGTATTCAACGGCCACGTGATGATCGTGCTGGGCCTGGCGCTACTGGTCGCTGCCGTCAGGGACCTCGGCAAACTGGCCAACGTCCATTTGCGGCACCGGGACAGGCTCCCGACGTCGGACGCCTATCTGCTGGCCCGGGCCACCTCCATCCCCGCCGCGGTGTGGATTGCCCTCTTCGCCGTGGTTGTGGCCGGGGCATGGTGGTTTGCCTGGCAGCCGATGGCGCCCGTGTTCACGGCCGCGTTCGGGCCGTTCCCTTCCCGGCCTTAGGCTGGGACCATGAGCCTGAGTACCCACACCGACGATCCGGGATTCAGCACCAAGGGCGCGTATGTGACCGGCGGCGAGGAATTCACCCGGGATACCAACTACATTGAGGACCGGATCACCCGGGACGGTGCCACGGGCGCCCACGGCGAACCCGGCTGGCCCGTGGAACCTGGCCGCTACCGCCTCATCGCAGCGCGCGCCTGCCCGTGGGCCAACCGCACGGTGATCGTGCGCCGGCTCCTCGGCCTGGAGGCGGTCATCTCGCTCGGCCAACCCGGCCCCACCCACGACGCCCGGTCCTGGACCTTCGACCTCGACCCGGACGGCAGGGATCCCGTCCTCGGAATCGAACGCATCCAGGACGCCTACTTCCGCCGCTTCCCCGACTACCCCCGCGGGATCACCGTCCCGGCGATCGTGGACGTCCCCAGCGGGCAGGTAGTCACCAACAATTTCCCCCAGATCACGCTCGACTTTTCCACGGAGTGGACCCAGTACCACCGCGCCGGCGCGCCGGAGCTGTACCCGGAGCACCTGAGGGAAGAAATAGACGCCGTCAACAAGCGTGTCTTCACCGAGGTGAACAACGGCGTCTACCGCTGCGGCTTTGCCGGTTCCCAGGAGGCCTACAACGCCGCCTACGATCGGCTCTGGACGGCCCTGGACTGGCTCGAGGAACGCCTGGCGGGCCAGCGGTACCTGGTCGGCGACACGATCACGGAGGCCGACGTCCGGCTCTTCACCACACTGGCCCGCTTCGACGCCGTCTACCACGGGCACTTCAAGTGCAACCGGCAAAAGCTCAGTGAAATGCCGGTGCTGTGGGCCTATGCACGGGACCTCTTCCAGACCCCCGGCTTCGGCGACACCACCGACTTTGTGCAGATCAAGCAGCACTACTACATCGTGCATGAGGACATCAACCCCACCGGAATCGTCCCGCGCGGGCCGGAACTGGGCAGCTGGCTCACCGGGCACGGCCGCGAAGAACTCGGCGGCCGGCCGTTCGGCGACGGCACACCCCCGGGACCGGTCCGGGCCGGCGAAGAGGTTGCCCCGGGACACGGCGCAGCCTGAAGCCGCCGGCGCCCGGGACGGCCGTTAGGGTGTTGGTCATGAATATGGGGTCCATGGAACACGCAGCGCAGTCCCTCTCGGCCGGCTTTGCCACCCGGGAGTTCGCCGAGGTGCGTGAGCTCTTCGACTCCTTCCTTTCCGAGGACCAGGACTACAGCGCGCAATTGGCCGTCTACCGTTTGGGAACGAAAGTGGTGGACCTCCGCGGCGGCCCGGGGTTCGCTGCCGGCGACATCACGGGCACGTACTCGTGTTCCAAGGGCGCCGCCGCAATGGTCATCGCCGTGCTCGTCCAGGACAACCTTCTCGATCTGGACCGGACCGTCGCGTCCTATTGGCCGGAGTTCGGCGTCCACGGCAAGGACCTGCTCACCGTCCGGCAGGCGCTGTCCCACCAGGCCGGGCTGCCCGGCGTCGCCGGCGGGTTCGCCCTGGCCGACTTCACCGAACCCGAGGCGGCCCGCTGTCTCGCGGCCTCAGCGCCGCTGTGGCGGCCGGGCACGGCTTTCGGCTATCACGCCCTGACCATCGGGATCCTCATGGAGGAACTCTGCCGCCGCACCGCCGGAGTGCCGCTCCAGCGGCTCTACGACGAGCGTATCCGCCGCCCGCGGGGCATCGACTTCTTCCTGGGCCTGCCCGAGGACCAGGAACCGCGGTACCGCGAGGTGCTCTACGACCCTGACCCGGCCCAGCCGTGGCTGGACCCGCTCAGCCTCGACGGCCTGAACAGCAACGCGCCGGTCAGCACCATCATGGAACTGCCCAACCACCGCGTCGTCCGTGCCGCGGGAATGAGCAGCGCCGGCGGCGTGGGCTCGGCCGACGGACTGGCCAGACTCTACGCCGCCGCCACGACCGGGGTGGACGGCGGTCCCGCGTTCCTGAGCCCGGCCACCATCGAACTCATGGCCGCTGAGCAGGTGTGGGGACTGGACCGGTGCTCCGGGCAGGACAACGCCTTTGCCGTCGTGTTCATGAAACCCCAGCCGGGGCGGAACTTCGGCAGCCACCTGGCCTTCGGACACGAGGGCGCCAACGCGGCCCTCGGCTTCGCGGATCCCGGTTACGGGCTCGGATTCGGGTACGTGCCGCGCCGCAGCGAAGAAGGCCGGACCAGCGGCCGGGCCCAGCGGTTGTCCGCGGCAGTGCGGCGGGCCGCCCGCGCCGCGTCCTGACCGGCCCCCTGCAGGCTCCTGCGGCGCCGCAGCAGGTTCGTCCATTTGTAGCAGCAACCACGCGGCCCTAGGGTGAGCCGGGATGGTCACTCCAGAAAAGACAACAGACAAGCCGCCCTCCTGGCTGCGCATACGGGCCCATGGCGCGGCCAGCGGCGTCGCGGCGGCGCTCGTGTGGCCGCGGCTCCAGCTGGCTCTGAAGGCGGCGCTGGCAGCGGGCATTGCTTTCGCGATCGCGCCCTTCATGCCGGGCTCCGCCGCTGACTACCCCTACTACGCCCCGCTCGGCGCCCTGGTGGCCATGTACGAGAACGTTGCCGGTTCCATGCGCCAGGGCCTGCAGGCGCTGGTCGGTCTGGCGATCGGGGTGGGACTGGCGTTCATGCTTTTCAGCCTCGGCTCGCCGTCGCCGTGGACGGTCGCGGTGGTCATGGGACTGGGCGTTATCCTCGCCGGCCTGCCCAAGATCGGTTCGGGCCGGGACTGGATCCCGACGGCGGCCCTGCTGGTACTGCTGGTGGGCGGCCACAACCCGGACTCGTTCTCGTTCGGGTACCTTTTCCAGATGGCGGTCGGCGTCACGGTGGGCATCGTCGTGAATCTGTTGGTCTTCCCGCCGCTGCATTTCCGGGCCGCGGCCCTGAGCATCGTGGAATTGCGCCAGGCGCTCGCCCAGCAGCTCTGGGACATGGGCAAGGCGCTCAAGGAGAGCTGGCCGCCGGAGCATGTTGACTGGTCCCGCCGCTCGGAAGCGCTCGCGGCGCACGCCCGCTCAGTGCGGCTCGCCGTCGAGAAAGCTGACGCCAGCCGCCGGGCCAATCCCCGCCGCCGGCTGCATCCGCGCGACATCACCCTCGACTACCGCAACCTGCGGGACCTGGAGCGGCTCACATTCCACGTCCAGGACGTCACCCAGGTGCTCTCCGACGTCATCTGGGCCGAGGACACCCCGTTCGTGATTCCGGACGAATACGCGGCACCCCTCGGTGACGCCATGTCCGCCGTCGGCGACGTGCTGCGAGCCACGGAGGAGGACAACCCGGATCGCCAGGCCGAGCTGGCCCGCACCGCCGACGCGGCGATCAACGAGCTCACCGCCAGGCTTGGCTCGGTGCCGCACACCCACGACGCCCCCAGCGCGGTGGAATCCATTCTCTTGAGCATGCACCGCATGCTGCGGGTGGCGAAGCCCGGCCGGCCGGAAGAGCAACCGGCGGACCCGTCCGAAACCCCGTCCGCAACCTAGGCAACCGGCAGGCACAACGACGGCGGCTCCCGCCGGGGTAACCCCACAGCGGATGCCGCCGTCGGACTGTCTGTCCTGCCCGGCTATGGCAGTACCGGTTAGTCCAGCGCGGCGACCGATCCGCTGAAGTGCCGGCGACCGGACAGCGGGTTCCACGCCACGTAGTCCGAACGCCGCCAGCCGCCGCCCTCGGTCTGGACGGTGCTGATGTCCAGCGCCACCCGGGCGGGCAGGAACACGGGCGCCTCGAAGGCCACCTCCCAGCTGAACGCGTCGCCTTTGACGGCACCGACGTCGGCCAGTGCCCGCGACGCTAGGTACATGCCGTGGGCAAGGGACCGCCGCTGCCCGAGGGCCTTGGCGGTCAGGACGCTCAGGTGGATGGGGTTGAAGTCTCCCGAGACAGCCGCGTAGGCACGCCCGGTATCGACGCCCAGCTGCCACAGGGCCGTGGGATCCGGCACGGAGAACGGCGACGGCGGCACGGCCACCGAGGCCTTGTCGATCCCCGGGAGGAACACCCCCTTGGCCAGGTAGGTCGAAACCCCGCGCCAGAGGACCTCTTCCTGCCCGGCGGCGCGCACCTCCGCGACGACATCGAGCTGCGTACCGGCGCGGTGCCCCCGCAGATTCTCCACGCGGGTCCGGATGTCCAGGGCCTGGGTGAACAGGACAGGCCCGGACTGCACCACCCTGTTCGTCAGGTGGATCATGCCCAGCAGGGGCAGCGGGAAATCGTCCCGGTTCATCACGCTCATGGCCAGCGGAAAGGCCAGGGCATGGATGAAGCCCGCAGGCAGGATATCGCTCGCGGTCTCGCCGATCAGGTGCTGATACGCCGTCAGATTGGCGACGTCGGCCCGCACGCCACGGACCTCGTGGATGTAGGCGGGCAGTTCGGTGCCGCCGTGGGTGCCCAGGACCCGGCGCCGTGCCGCGGCGGCGGCCGCGTTGACGTAGAGCTTGGACAGGGCGGGCATCTCGCCCAGGATGACGGTCTGGAAACCGTTCATGCGCCGACCAGGTTCTGCCCGCAGACGCGCAGCACCTCCCCGGAAATCCCGCCCGCGGCGTCGCTGGCCAGGAACGCGATGGCCTCGGCAACATCCCCCGGCCGGCCGCCCTGCTGCAGGGAGTTGAGCCGCCGCGCCACCTCGCGGGTGGCGAACGGGATCCTGGCCGTCATCTCGGTTTCAATGAACCCCGGAGCCACGGCGTTGATGGACCCGCCGCGCTCGCCGATGAGAGGCGCCGTGGCGCGGACCATGCCGATCACGCCGGCCTTGGACGCGGCATAGTTGGTCTGGCCGCGGTTTCCGGCGATCCCGCTGGTGGAGGCCACGGACACGATCCGGGGCGAGTCCTGGAAGTGCTCCGAGGCCAGGAGGGCCTCATTGATCCGCAGCTGCGCGGCGATGTTGACGGCGAGCACGGAGTTCCAGCGGCCGGCGTCCATGTTGGCCAGGAGCTTGTCCCGGGTGATCCCTGCGTTGTGGATCATGATGTCCAGCCGGCCGTGCCGTGCCGCGGCGTGGCCGATGATCCGCTGGCCGGCGTCGTCGCGGCTGATGTCCAGCTGCAGGGCCGTCCCATGGACCTCGTTGGCCACTGCCGCCAGATGCTCTCCCGCAGCCGGAATGTCGACGAGGATGAGCGTGGCGCCGTCGCGGTACAGGGTGCGGGCAATCGCGGCCCCGATGCCGCGCGCGGCGCCGGTCACCACGGCCACCTTGCCGGCCAGCGGCTTCTCGACGTCGTCGGGCAGCTGGCCGGCGCCGGAGCTGACGGTCAGGAACTGCCCGTCCACGAACGCCGAGCGGCCCGAGAGGAAGAACCTCACCGCCCCCAGTGTTGCCGGGCTCGTGGTCCGGGCGCCGTCGGCGAGCAGGATGCCGTTGCCGGTGGCGCCGGCACGGAGTTCCTTCGCCAAAGACCGCAGCAGACCGTCCACGCCCTGCCTGGCAGCCGCCGTTGCCGGTTCCGTGGCCGAGCCCGCCGTGCGGGACACGGTGATGACGCGGGCGTTCGGGGCGAGGTCACGCAGCGACGCGGCGGCGGTGAGGACCGGTTTCTCAAGATCGCCGGGGTGGGCCAGCTCGTCCAGCACCAGGATGATGGCGCCGAGCTTCTCCTTGGGTATCGCGTGGCGACGGACATCGAGGTTCCAGTCCAGCAGGGTGGCGGCGAGCTCGTCGGCGCCACCGGTTGATCCCTGGACCAGGACCGGTCCGTCGATGAGGGGGCGGCCGGGCTCGTGCCGCCGGAGGACCACTGGCTGCGGGAGGCCGAGCCGCTTGGCGAGGTCTTTGCCGAGTCCGTGGCTGACGAGCCGGGTGTACTTGTCGCTCATCCGGTTCTCCCTAGAGTGCTTCGAGGATTGCGACGACGCCCTGGCCGCCGGCGGCGCAAATGGACACGAGGCCGCGGGCCGGACGCCCGTTGACGTCGCCCTTTTCGTGCAGCATTTTCGCCAGCGAGGCCACGATCCTGCCGCCCGTGGCCGCAAACGGGTGTCCGGCGGCCAGCGAGGAGCCGTTGACGTTCAACTTGGCCCGGTCGATGCTGCCGAAGGCGCCGTCCAGGCCCAGGCGGGTGCGGCCGAATTCGTCGTCCTCCCACGCGGCGAGGGTGCTCAGCACCGTGCCGGCGAAAGCCTCGTGGATCTCAAAGAAGTCGATGTCCGCGACGCTGAGATTGTGGCGGGCGAGGAGCCGGGGCACCGCGAAGGCCGGGGCCATGAGCAGCCCGTCTTTGCCGTGGACAAAGTCGACGGCGGCAGCCTCGCCGTCGATCACCGCGGCGAGCTTGGGGAGGTCGTGGGCGTCGGCCCATTCCTCGGACGCCAGCAGAACGGTGGAGGCGCCATCTGTCAGCGGGGTGGAATTCCCGGCCGTCATGGTCGCCTCGGCGCCCAGGTTCTTGCCGAAAACGGGCTTGAGGGTGGCCAGTTTCTCCGGGCTCGTGTCGGCGCGCAGGTTGGAGTCGCGGCTCAGTCCCCGGTAGGGGGTCAGGAGGTCATCGAAGAAGCCGGCGTCGTAAGCCGCGGCCAGGTTCCGGTGGCTGTTGAAGGCCAGCTCGTCCTGGGCCTCGCGGGTGATCTTCCACTGCGCCGTGGTCAGCGCCTGGTGTTCGCCCATCGACAGGCCGGTGCGCGGCTCCCCCGTGTTCGGGGCATCGGGAGCCAGATCCTTGGGACGGAGCCGGCTGAGGACCTGCAGTTTCCGGGACATCGTCTTGGCGCGGTTGAGGTCAAGGAGCACCTCGCGGAGTCCCTCGCTGACGGCGATGGGGGCGTCAGAGGCCGAGTCGACGCCGCCGGCGATCGCGGAATCGATCTGGCCCAGCTTGATCTTGTTCGCCAGGCCAAGCACCGTTTCCAGGCCGGTGGCGCAGGCCTGCTGGAGGTCATACGCCGGGGTCTCGGCGGAGAGTGCCGAGCCGAGCACCGCTTCCCGGGTGAGGTTGAAATCCCGGGAGTGCTTGAGGACCGCCCCCGCAGCCACTTCCCCGATCCGCTCGTCCTGCAGGCCGAAGCGGGCGATCAGGCCATCAAGGGCGGCCGTGAGCATGTCCTGGTTGGAGGACTTCGTGTACGCGCCTCCGGTCCGGGCGAACGGGATGCGGTTGCCGCCCACGACCACGGCCTTGCGGAGTTGCGCCGGGCCCGCGCCGGCGTGCTGTGTCTTCCCGGCGGCGGGTGCGGCGGCTGGCTGGGGGCGGGGCACTGACTGTCCGTTGACGGACATGGGCTGTCTCCTTCGATCAAAGCGATTACCGATACCCAGCGTACCTGATACGCTGGGTATCGTGAACATCCCCAAAGCCGCCGTGCCCGCCGTGCCCGCCGGGCAGGCCGCCGTCGACGGCCGCGCTTCCCGCTGGCAGTCCCACCGCGAGGAACGGCGGCGGGAGCTGATCAAGTCCGCCCGGAAAGCGGTGCATGCCCTCGGCAGCGACGCATCCATGGAGGACATTGCCGCAGCCGCGGGAACGTCGAAGTCCGTGTTCTACCGCTATTTCGGCGACAAAGCCGGACTCCAGCAGGCCGTGGGCGAGGTGGTCCTGAGCCAGATGCAGCGGCGCATCCAGGAGGCGGCCCAGAGCGCCCAGACGCCCCGCGAAGGCCTGTTCGCCATGGTGTCCGCGTACCTGCAAATGGCCGAGACCAGCCCGAATGTCTACACGTTCGTGACGCGCCATGCTTCCGGCGAGGCCGAAACGGCCGGCCCGTCCATGTCCACTGCGGGAGCCTTGAGCCACTTCTTCGCCGCCATCAGCGACATGATTGCCCGGCCGATGCGCAGCCATCTGGGCGGCGGCCAGGACAAGGAAGCTGTGATCGGCTACTGGCCCAACGCCGCGATCGGCCTGGTCCGGAATGCCGGCGAACAGTGGCTCGCCAGCCCGCCCGGGCCGGCCAAGCCCGGCCAGGAGGCCATGGCGCGGCAGATCACCGATTGGCTCTGCTTCGGCATCGCCCCCGAGCTGCAGGCGCCTCCTCCCGAAGAAGCAGCACAAACGGAACGAACAGACCCGGCAGGCCAGGGCGCGCCGTAGCAGCGGCACGCCGGCCCCCGCCCGCCACCTGAACTGTCAGCACTAAAGATTGTCAAAACCACAGAAGGAAACGACATGACTGAACTAGCCGACCGCACCACCGGCAACGCACCCAGCCGCCGGCCGCAACCACAGCAGCCGGCGGCAACCACGGCAGCCGGCCGTTCCGGCCAGCCCGGTACCCCTGAGGCGCCCGCCGTCGACGTCGCGGCCCTTGGCGAACAGCTGCTCGGCAAGTGGGCCGACATCCGGCTGAAGTCCAGGGGCCTCGCCGGCCGCCCGGAACTGCACAAGATCGAGGGCCAGACCCACACAGAACACCGCCGGCGCGTCTTCGGGCAGCTCAGGATCCTGGTGGACAACGGGGCCGTCCACCGCGCCTTCCCGGAGTCCGTGGGCGGCTCCGATGACCACGGCGGCAACGTGGCCGGCTTCCAGGAACTGGTCATCGCCGACCCGTCGCTGCAGATCAAGGCCGGCGTGCAGTGGGGCCTGTTCGGCTCCGCAGTGAACCACCTCGGCACCGCGGAACACCACGAGAAATGGCTGCCCGGCATCATGAGCCTGGAGATCCCGGGTTGCTTCGCCATGACCGAGACCGGGCACGGCTCCGACGTGGCCAGCATTGCCACCACCGCCACCTACGACCCCGCCGCCGGGGAGTTCGTGGTCCACACACCGTTCCGGGCAGCGTGGAAGGACTACATCGGCAACGCCGCCACCGACGGCCTGGCCGCCGTCGTGTTCGCCCAACTGGTGACAAAGGGCGTCAACCACGGCGTGCACGCGTTCTACATGGACCTCCGGGACCCCGGGACCAAGGACTTCCTGCCGGGCATCGGGGGCGAGGACGATGGGGTCAAGGGCGGCCTGAACGGCATCGACAACGGCCGGCTTCACTTCACGAACGTCCGGATCCCCCGCACCAACCTCCTGAACCGCTACGGCGACGTCGACCCCGAGGGCAACTACACGTCCCCCATCGCCAGCCCGGGCCGCCGCTTCTTCACCATGCTCGGCACGCTGGTCCAGGGCCGGGTCTCCCTCGACGGCGCCGCCGTGACGGCGTCGAAGCTGGCCCTGAAAACCGCCATCCAGTACGCCACCGAACGCCGGCAGTTCAATGCCTCCTCCCAGACCGACGAGGAAGTGCTGCTGGACTACCAGCGGCACCAGCGCCGGCTCTTCACCCGGCTGGCCACCACGTACGCCGCCAGCTTCGCCAGCGAGCAACTGCTGCAGAAATTCGACGATGTCTTCTCCGGCCGCCACGACACCGACCAGGACCGCCAGGACCTCGAAACCCTGGCCGCGGCCCTGAAGCCGCTGAGCACCTGGCACGCCCTGGATACGCTGCAGGAATGCCGCGAGGCCTGCGGTGGTGCCGGATTCCTGATCGAGAACCGGTTCGCCTCGCTCCGCGCCGACCTCGACGTCTACGCCACGTTCGAAGGCGACAACACCGTCCTGCTGCAGCTGGTCGCCAAGCGCCTGCTGGCGGACTACGCCAAGGAATTCCGCACCGTCAACGTCGGCGTGCTGGCCCGCTACGTCGTAGGCCAGGCCACCGGTGCGGCAATCCACCGCACCGGACTGCGCGGCGTCGCCCAGTTCGTGGCCGACACCGGATCAGTGCAGAAAGCGGCGCTGGCGATCAAGGACGAAGCAAGCCAGCGGACCCTGCTCACGGACCGCGTCCAGACCATGGTCGCGGAGGTGGCCACGGCCCTCAAGGGCGCGAACAAGCTCCCGCAGCAGCAGGGCGCCGCCTTGTTCAACGCCCACCAGCACGAACTCATCGAAGCCGCCCAGGCCCATGCGGAGCTGCTGCAGTGGGAAGCCTTTACCGAGGCCCTGGGCAAGGTGACAGACCCGGGCACGCACAAAGTCCTGACGTGGCTGCGCGATCTCTTCGGCCTGTCCCTGATCGAGAAGAACCTGTCCTGGTACCTCATGAACGGCAGGCTGTCGATGCAGCGCGGACGCACTGTGGGCGAATACATCAACCGCCTGCTCGTGAAGATCCGTCCGCACGCCTTGGACCTGGTGGACGCGTTCGGGTACGGCCCGGAGCACCTCCGCGCTGAGATCTCCACCGGCGCGGAGAAGGTCCGCCAGGACGAGGCCCGGGACTACTTCCGCAAGCAGCGGGCCAGCGGCCAGGCGCCACTGGACGAAAAGATCCTGCTTGCCCGCGCCGTTCACGGCACAAAAGCTCACGGCACCAAGGCCCAGGGCACCAAAGCCCGCGGCTGACCCAGCCGAAATGCGACGGCGGCGCCGCCCCCTCAGCCGGGGCGGCGCCGTCGTCGCAGTGCAGTGACTCTGTAGTGCAGTGACTCCGTGCTGCAGTGACGCTGTGGTGCTGTTCCGTCGCGGGGTCAGGAGCCCTGCTGGAGCACCGAGCGGTAGACCTCGAGCGTGGTCTCCGTGATGGATTCCCAGGAGAAGTGCTCCTCGGCCCGGCGCCGGCCGGCTTCGCCCATGGCGCGCGCCCGGGCAGGATCGGACACCACTTCGATGAGGGCCTCGGCAAAGTCGGTGACGAACTTCTCCGGGTCCAGAGGGATTCCGGTGCCGTCCGTGACCTGCTCGATCGGAACAAGCAGTCCGGTCTTGCCGTGCTCGACGACCTCCGGGATACCGCCGGTGGCGCTGGCCACCACGGCGGCACCGCACGCCATCGCCTCAAGGTTGACGATGCCCAGCGGTTCGTAGATGGACGGGCACGCGAACGCGGTCGCGTGGCTGAGCACCTGGATGACCTCGTTGCGGGGCAGCATCCGCTCGATCAGGATCACGCCGCTGCGCTGGCTCTGCAGCTCCTCGATCAGGCGTGCCGTCTCGGCCGCCAGTTCCGGGGTATCCGCGGCACCGAGGCACAACACCAGCTGGACGTCGGCCGGGAGCTTGGCGGCGGCCCGCAACAGGTACGGCACGCCCTTCTGCCGGGTGTTCCGGCCCACAAAAACAACGCTGGGGCGCTCCGGATCGATTCCGAGCGGACGGATGATGTCATCAGCCTCGTCCCGGTTCCACTGGCTGACATCGATGCCGTTGTGGACCACCTTGACCTTGGCCGGGTCAACGTCCGGATAGCTGCGCAGGATGTCCTGGCGCATCCCTTCCGAGACCGCGATGATGGCGGCCGCGGCCTCGTAGGCGGTCTTTTCCACCCAGGAGGACACCGCGTAGCCGCCACCGAGCTGCTCGGCCTTCCACGGGCGCAGCGGCTCCAGGCTGTGCGCGCTGAGGACATGCGGGATGCCGTGGAGCAGCGACGCGATGTGTCCGGCCATGTTGGCATACCAGGTGTGGGAGTGGACCAGGTCCGCGCCGGCGATGTCCGGAACGATCCTCAGGTCCACCCCGAGGGTCTGGATGGCGGCGTTTGCAGAGCCCAGGTCTTCGGGCACGGGATACGACGTGACGGTCGCTCCGTGATACCCGGGCTCGCGGGGCGCGCCGAAGGCACGCACCTGAAGGTCCACGCGTTGGGCCAGCACTCGGCTGAGCTCGGCCACGTGGACCCCGGCGCCGCCGTAAATTTCCGGCGGGAATTCTTTGGTCACAATATCTATTCGCACATGCACCAAGGTAGTCGTTACGGTGGAACTGATCTAGTGTGAAGACGTTCGGGCATGCCGGACTGTATTGGGGAGTAACGAAGGCGTTCAGGAGCTATCACCATGCCGCATCAAAAGAGAGTTTTGGCAATTGTCCTCGCAGGTGGCGAGGGAAACCGGCTCATGCCGTTGACGGCGGACCGGGCCAAGCCTGGTGTCCCGTTTGCCGGAAGCTACCGGCTCATTGACTTTGCCCTTTCAAATCTTGTGAATTCCCGCTATCTGCAAATTGTGGTGTTGACGCAATACAAGTCCCACAGCCTTGACCGGCACATTTCCGAAACGTGGCGGATGTCCACCCAACTCGGCAACTATGTGGCCTCGGTCCCGGCCCAGCAGCGCGTCGGCAAGAGCTGGTTCCTCGGCAGCGCCAACGCCATTTATCAGTCGCTGAACCTCATTCACGACGCCAACCCCGACATCGTGGTCGTGGTCGGCGCAGACCACGTCTACCGGATGGACTTCTCCCAGATGGTGGCGCAGCACGTCGCGAGCGGGGCCAAGGCCACGGTCGCCGCGGTCCGCCAGCCGCTGCACATGGCGGACCAGTTCGGCGTGATCGAAACCGATGCCGACAACCCGGACAAAATTGCCGCGTTCGTGGAGAAGCCGTCGTCGACTCCCGGCCTCGCGGCCGACCCCAGCCAGTTCCTGGCCTCCATGGGCAACTACGTGTTCGACGCCGATGCCCTGATCGAAGCCCTCCACGTGGACGCCGAGCGCCTCGATACCAAGCACGACATGGGCGGGGACATCATTCCCTACTTCGTGAACCAGGGCGAGGCCGGTGTCTACGACTTCACCCTCAACGACATTCCCGGGTCCACCGAACGGGACCGCACCTACTGGCGCGACGTCGGCACCATCGATTCGTTCTACGACGCCCACATGGACCTGATCTCCCCCGTCCCGGTGTTCAACCTCTACAACTCCGAGTGGCCGATCTACACCCGCCAGACCATCTCCCCGCCGGCCAAGTTTGTCCGCGGCAAGTCCAACACCGTGGGCACGGCACTGGATTCCATCGTGGCCAGCGGCGTCGTCGTCTCCGGCGGCATCGTGGAGGGCTCCGTGCTCTCCAACGACGTCTACGTGGGCACCTCGAGCCGGGTCCTGGACTCGGTCTTGATGGACAAGGTCAATGTCGGCGAAGGCGCCGTGATCAAACGCGCCATCATCGACAAGAACGTCAAGATTCCGGCCGGGGCCACGATCGGGCTCGACCCCGAACTGGACCGAGCCCGCGGGTTCAAGGTCACCGACTCCGGAATCACGGTCCTGTCCAAGGGCCAGCACGTCCCGGACCCCAGCGACGCGGAAAGGGCGCTCTCCGCGGCCAACCTGCGCCTGGTGCCCGACGCCGTCCGCACCGCCACCGAGAACTGGCCCGAGCTGCGGGAGTCCGTGGACAAGGTTGCCGACGTGCAGGCCGCCGCTGTGGGCACAGACGCACCGGTCAAGCACTCACCCACGGCATAGGCAGGCGGGGGCCCGGCAGGCACGTCCGGCCGGGCTCCCCGCACCCTGTAAAATTAGGGCAATGAGCTCCCCCGATCTGTCCTCCGACTTTCCCTCTGCCGCATCTGGTCTTGCCGGGTCTGATCTCGCCGGACTGACCCCGGAGGAAATCCAGGCCTGCCTGAAAGTCCTGAACACGATCCACGCCTATGACGAGGAGCACCCGGACTACGTCTCAGTGCGCCGCGCCACAGGGAAGATGTTCAAGGCCGTCAAGCGCCACCGGCGGGTCAGCAAGCGCGATGAGATCGCCGAGGCGGACCGCGCCGTGATCGCTCAGACGGCGACGGCCGCCCCCGACAGGATCGACGACGAGACGCGCGGCAACAAGCTCGCCACGTCCGCCACCGGGGAAATCGCCGGCCACCTGATCAGGTCCCGGCCCTGCTACATCTGCAAGCAGCACTACACCCAGGTGGATGCCTTCTACCACCAGCTGTGCCCCGAGTGCGCCCTGTTCAGCCACAGCAAGCGCGACGCCCGCACCGATCTCACCGGCCGCAGGGCCCTCCTGACCGGCGGCCGGGCGAAGATCGGCATGTACATCGCGCTCCGGCTCCTCCGGGACGGTGCGCACACCACCATCACCACCCGGTTCCCGAAGGACGCCGCCCGCCGCTTCGCTGCGATGGAGGACAGCGCCGACTGGCTGCACCGGCTCCGGATCGTGGGCATCGACCTCCGTGACCCGTCCCAGGTGATGGCCCTGACGGATTCCCTGGATGCCGCAGGACCGCTGGACATCATCATCAACAACGCGGCCCAGACGGTGCGGCGCTCCGGCAACGCCTACAAGCCGCTCGTCGACGCCGAGGACGAGCCGCTGCCCGTCGCCCTCCAGGCCGCCAACGGGGGTCCGGAGCTTGTCACGTTCGGCCACGCCCACGACAAGCACCCGCTTGCCCTCGCCAGCAGCGTGCTCGACCATCCCGTCCTGGCCGGGGACGCGATCACGTCCCTGGCCCTGTCCACCGGGTCGGCGTCGCTGGAGCGGATTGCCTCCGGCACCGCGATCGACGCGGGCGGACTGGTCCCGGACCTCGCCACCATCAACAGCTGGACCCAGGTGCTGGACGAAGTGGACCCGCTGGAGATGCTCGAAGTGCAGTTGTGCAACGTGACGGCTCCGTTCCTGCTGGTCAGCCGGCTGCGGGGGGCCATGAAGCGCTCCACCGCGCGGCGGAAGTACATCGTCAATGTCAGCGCCATGGAAGGCCAGTTCTCCCGCGCCTACAAGGGCCCCGGGCACCCGCACACGAACATGGCCAAGGCGGCGCTGAACATGATGACGCGAACCAGCGCCCAGGAAATGCTCGACGCCGACGGCATCCTCATGACGGCCGTGGACACCGGCTGGATCACGGACGAACGGCCGCACTACACCAAAGTCCGCCTCATGGAAGAGGGCTTCCACGCACCCCTGGACCTCGTTGACGGCGCCGCCCGCGTGTACGACCCCATCGTGATGGGCGAATCCGGCGAGGACCAGTACGGCGTGTTCCTCAAGGACTACAAGCCCAGTCCCTGGTGACCGGCGCCGGCGGGCCGCGGCGTCCGTCACTTACGTGTCCGCTGCGGGACCTATGGCCCTAATCGGGGTCCGGGCCGGCCCGTAGTGTGGCTCGACATGGACTCAACCACGCCCTCGCCGGAATTCTCGCTGACCATGGACCAGTGCTGGGCGCTGCTCGACACCGAAGTTGTGGGGCGCGTAGCGCTGATCGTAGACAACCATCCGGAGATCTTCCCGGTGAATTTCGTCCTCGAACGGCGGGCGATTGCCTTCCGCACCGCCGGCGGCACGAAGCTGTGGGGCGCGATCACAGGCAAGCCGGTTGCATTCGAGATCGACGGCTACGACGCCCGCGACGAGACGGCCTGGAGCGTAATGGCGCGCGGGGAAGCCGAGGTCATCGAGAGCCAGGAGGAGAAGGACGAAATTGACTCCCTGCTCCTGGAGCCCTGGCAGCCCGGCGAGAAGGCCTACTACGTGCGGGTGGCTCCCAAAGCCCTGACCGGACGACGCTTCAAGGTTAACCGGCCCGACGTGTGGACCACCCGGCTCGCGGATCCGCGCCGGGCCACCTTCGAATAGGATCCCCCGGGCACCCTCCCGGCAGGATTGCGGCGTCAGCCGTGTTCTGGCGAGTGGACCACCAGCACCGGGCAATGCGCATGTGCCACACAGGCGGAACTCACAGATCCCAGTAACAGTCCACCGAATCCGCCGTGGCCGCGGCGGCCCAGAACAAGCATGTCCGCGGCTTTGCTCTCCTCGATCAGCATGCGGCGGGGGTGCCCCTGGATGAGGCGGGCCTCGACGTTGTCCGGGGTGTCCGGGCCGAAGGCCTTCGCCACCGCATCGGCCAGGATTTCCCCGGCCCGGACGTCGAAGTCCTCGATGCCGACGGCGACATAGCCGTCGTACACCGGCGGGTAGTCCCAGCATGCCACTGCGACGACCTTGGCGGCCAGGGGCACCGCGAGGGCCTGCGCATGCCGCAACGCGGACACCGAAGCGTCCGAGCCGTCAACGCCTACCACGATCTTCCGGACGTCCCTGACTTCGTTCATCGCAATCCTTTGCCCTCGTACCGGCCGAGCTTCCCGCGCCAGATGGCGACGCTCCCATGATTTCCTTCGGCCGGCATGACGCCTAGGGCCAAAGGGCATGCACGCAGCCCGGCTGGCGGGCCACCCGAAAACGTTCCGGGCGACTGGCCGGAGGCGGCCTGTTGGGCACTATGACCCTTGTCCGCGCCGCCCCGGTGCACAAGAATGGCAGAGGCTGGGGTCAGCAGACGAAGGACAGCATCTCGTGACAAAGGGCATGGTGTCATTAACAGTATCGAGCGGTCGCGCGAGCGGCCGGACGGGAGAATCATGATTGCCTGGGCAGACGCAGGTCTCACTGCACCTGATGGCGGGCAGGCGGTGATCCGCGTCTTTATCCTTGATGATCACGAACTTGTCAGGCGCGGGCTGCAGGAACTTCTCGAAGGCGAGGGGTTTGCCGTCGTCGGCAGTTCCGGATCCGCGGTGGAGGCGACCCGGCGGATTCCCGCGCTGCATCCTGATGTCTGTGTGCTGGACGCCCGTCTGCCGGACGGAACCGGCATCGAGGTCTGCCGGGACGTGAGGTCGGTGGACCCGTCCCTGAACTGCATCATCCTGACGAGCTTCGACGACGAACAGGCCCTGCGCGGCGCCGTCCTGGCCGGGGCACGCGGATACGTGCTGAAGGAGATCGGCGGCACGGACCTGATCGGCGCCCTGCGGCGGGCAGCAGCGGGCGAGTCCCTCTTCGAGGAAGGCGTGGCCGCCGGCGTCGTGGACAGCCTGGTGGAGGCCGAAGAGGTCGACCCGCGCACCTCCTCCCTCACGCCCCAGGAACGCAAGGTCCTGGAGCTGGTGGGCGGCGGACTGACCAACCGGCAGATTGCCGCCGAAATGTTCCTGGCGGAAAAGACCGTCAAGAACTATGTGTCGTCCCTGCTGGCCAAGCTCGGATTCGAACGCCGCACGCAGGCAGCCGTCTTCATCGCCAGCCCGGCATTTCCGGCGGCCGCCGGCGGGAGGACCGGCGAAGTAATCCGGCCCCGCAGCGTCGGATAGGCTCCGCGGAAACCGGACCTTCGGGCGTGCCGGTTACAGGGGCACCGACCATTCCAGGCTGGTACCGGAGTCGGGCACGCTCGTGATGGTGCATTCGCCGTCGAGCATGCGCGCCCGGTCCTCGAGGTTGCTTAGCCCGTTGCGTTTTTCGGGTTGAGTGAATCCGGCGCCGTTGTCGCTGATCACCACCGTCACCCTGCCCTTAACGACCGCAACCGAGACCGAGATTGTATCCGCCCCGGAGTGCCGGATGGCGTTGCTGAGCCCCTCGGAAACCACGGCCACGACGTTGTCGGCCTTGCCCGGTGTCACGGCATCCACGGGTCCCGTGATGGTCAGGCGCGGCGGGAACGGCATGGACTTGGACGAACTGCGAGTGACCCGACGGATCCGGCCGCTCAGCAGTTCGATCTCGCCTGTGTTGCTCTTGAGCGAGTAAATGGTGTCGCGCAGGCTGCGGATCGCCTCGTCGAGTTCGCCGGTGATGTTGCGGATGCGCTCCAGCGCCAGATCCTCCTTGGTGAAACGGGTCAGGCTCTGTACGCTCAGCCCGGCGGCGAACAGCCGCTGGATGACGAGGTCATGCAGGTCCCGGGCGATCCTGTCGCGGTCGGTGAAGACCAGAAGCTCCTCGCGCAGCCGGTGCACCCGGGCAAGTTCCAAGGCGAGGGCCACGTGGGAGCCGAAGACGGCCCCCATTTCGATGTCGGTCCGGGCGTAGCGCACCGACTCCTTGTCCCGTGCCAGCAGCAGGAGGCCATGGTGGGCGCCCTGGGTACTCAGGGCCACTGCCAGCAGCGGGCCGGTGACTGCACCGTCGACCTCCCCCAACACTTCGGATGCGTCGTCGAACAGCACTGGCTCGCCGCCTTCGAGGACACCTTCCAGGAGCTTTGACTCCAAATGCAGTGACCGTCCCGAAAACGCCGTGCCGCGCTCACCGGCAACGCCGATCACCACGTGGGCCATGGCGTTGGCGGCGGGGGCCACCAGGAGGGCGAGTGAGGACGCGGACTCCTGGAGCGCGCGGCCGGCTATCGGGTCCAGGCCGCCCGAGGTGTAGTCGCGGTCCGTGCTCAGCATCAGCCCGGAGACGTCCATGCAGGCCTCCAGCCAGCGGGCCCGGCGGCGGGCGTCGTCGTAGAGCCGGGCATTTTCGATGGCGACGCCGGCCGCTGCGGCCAAGGCGACGGCCAGGGCCTCGTCTTCGGCGGAAAAGTCCTCCCCGCCTTCTTTTTCCGTGAGGTAGAGGTTGCCGAACACCACGTCCCGGACGCGGACCGGTACCCCCAGGAAGGACTGCATGGGAGGGTGGTGCGCGGGGAACCCGTAGGCCTCGGGGTGCTTATTCAATTCATGCAGCCGGAGCGGCCGCGGGTCTGTGATCAGGAGGCCGAGGACGCCGTGGCCGGTCGGCAGCGGACCGATCTGACGCGCCAGTTGGCCATCGATGCCGACAGTGATGAAGTGGCTGAGCGCGTGGTCATCACCGATGACGCCAAGGGCGCCGAACCTGGCGTGCAACAACCGGCAGGCCGATTCGACGACGCGTTCCAGGACGGCATCCAGGCTCAGGTCCTCGGCCAGGGCGACGACGGCTTCCAGCAGGCCGGTGATGCGTTCCTTGGATTGGAGCAGCTCTTCCGTCCGGGCGCCGAACCCCATCAGCAGTTCCTCAACGACGGGATTTGGTTCGGACACGGTATGGCCTGAGCCCTCACCCGCTGAATGCATGTCATTGCCCCCATTCGCTCCGGCCAATGTAGACGCTGACGGCCTTTTGCCAGAATACCGCGAACCACTCAGGAAAGCCTCAGAATTCGGAGATTAACCCGGCGGCTGGGTCCATTTGCCCTAGCCGCCGTCAGCCCGGCCGCGTACGCTCGCCGGCATGAGCACTGAATCGAGCCCGGGCCGTCACGAGCCAAAGGACCAGACCCACGCCGTCGAAGACCTCGACCACCACGAATGCTGGCGGCTGTTGCGCAGCGTCTCCGTCGGCAGGCTGGCGGTCTGGGTGGACGACCATCCCGACATTTTCCCCATTAACTACAAAGTGGACCACGGCACGCTGGTGTTCCGCACCGCGGAGGGCACCAAGCTGCAGGCGGCCACCGGCGGCACGCCGGTGGCGCTGGAGGCCGACGGCATCAACGCGGACACCGGCGTCGCCTGGAGCGTCGTCATCAAGGGCCAGGCCGCGCCAGTGCAGAACCCCCAGGAAGTCATGGACACGGTGGGCCTGTTGCTGTTCCCGTGGCAGGCCGGAAAGAAGGAACATTTCGTCCGGATTGCGCCGGACACCGTCACGGGCCGGCGGTTCAAGGTGGTGCCGCCCCAGACGTGGTGGACGCCGTTGGACGACGCCACGCGCTCCGGCCTCGAATAATCCGCCCCCCCTAAAAACACATCTTGCGCTTTCAGATCGGGTTGCCCTGAGGGCTTCAGGGCAGCTGTGGAGTCTCATGACTTAATGGACGTTTCTGTCTCAAGACATCGTGGACAGTGTGTCTCAGGACATCGTGGACACTCGGACCGGTTTTGCTCGGGTCATGAGCAAAATGCACCCCGATATCAAGATCCGGCATTTGGTGGCGAC
>NZ_JBFTSL010000017.1:0-176518 GCF_056400005.1 Arthrobacter sp. 01L42
AACTGCCGGGCTCTGTACAAACCGCGCCGGCCAACCCTGAACCGCCAAACGCCAGGGACGCCCGCCCGGCAACACAGTGAGTCTGTGAGTCCGTGAGTCTGTAGGCCCGTCCAATTCAGAGGTCCTGCTGGGAACCGCAGCCCACCCTGTACCCTGACACTCCGGACCCCGGAAGTCACGAACTCCGGGAGTCTGTAGGCCAGCAAAGTCAAACGACTCCGTGCCCCTATGTCCACCAAGTTCCAACAGAACGTGACTAAAAGTGCTCGGTGGCCTTGTAGTCAGGGGGCGGATAGCTGTCGGGCGCGATTCATTGGCCTTGAACTGAATCGCGGGGGAGTGGTCTGTTGAGCCCACCAGATGCCTAGGGTGATACAGAAGTACAGAAGTACAGAGTTACAGAGTTACAGAGAAACGAAGTCACTGACTCTGTGCGTCTACGGCGTTTCTTCCGACTGAAGGGGAGTGGGGCTGGTAATTTTGGCGTAGCGCTTGCCGGCGACGTGGATACAGATGTTCTCTGCCTTTGATCGAGCTGACCCATTTTCTCGGGTTGTGAAGCTTTGGTGAGGTCCCAATCCGCCGTCGGTCCGAGTGCCATGGAAACCAAATTTAAGGAAGCACTCATGAGGGTCGTAGCTGTCGTCAACCAAAAAGGCGGCGCCGGGAAAACCACCACGGTGATGAATCTTGCCGCCGTTGCCGCCCAGAGCTCGAAAGTGCTCGTCGTCGACGCCGACCCGCAAGGGTCAGTAACGATGTGGGCAACCAATGCAGAGGAACTTCCTGAAAAGGAACAGCTGCAGTTCGACGTCGCGACTGAGACGGATCCGGAAGCGCTCACACAAATGCGCGATCTCGACTACGACACGGTCTTCGTCGATACCCCCGGTAACTTGGAAAACATTCAGGTACTCAAGGCCATCGTTAGCCAGTCGGACTTCATTGTGATGCCTACAGAAGCAACTCCTTTGGCCCTTCTGCCTCTCGTCTACACATTCGAGAAGATAGTCCAGCCCTCCGGTCGGGACTACAGGGTCGTCGTCACAAAAGCCGATTCGCGTTCCCCGCAAGATGCACTGGATGCACAGGAGATGTTGCGAGAGCAGGGGATCCTCGTATGCAACTCGTTTGTTCGAGCCTATAAAGCACACGAGCGGGCACCCATGTACGGAACGGTGGTTACTTCTTACGAGAAGACCCGCAACTCCGAGAAAGCAACTATGGATTACAAAGACGTCGCCCTGGAGCTGTTTAGTCTCTGGGCCAAGACCAGGAAGGGCTGACCTCGATGGCGCTCAAAGGTGGATTCAAGAACTTTGCCAACCAGACCCGGGAGATCAAAGAAGCCCCTCCCATTGACCTAAGTGGAGTTGCGCCCGTCCTGCACATTGTCCATGAGGCCGCTGCATTGCATAATGGCTCACAATCGCCCTCGACAGCACAAGTTGCCACGCCTGCGCCGGCTGCTGAGCCTGCACGAACTGAGACAAATGGGGGAGTGGAGTCCGAGGTCGCGCCCAGGCTCGAGAATGCCCTGGTGCAGCCCCCTTTGACCCAAGAGATACAAGAGGTTAAGGGACCCGTTGTTTCGAGCCATACCCACTACACAGATCTGGTCCGTAAGGAATTGCGGCTGCACGCAGACCAGGCTGATGAGCTGACAGCGCTCGCTTCGAAGGTTCAACGTGCCCGTAGGGAAAAGGGGGAGCGGATCACCGATAACACGCTGATCCGCGTTGCCGTGGACCTGCTGATGGAGCGCCAGAAGGAACTGGTGGGTTCTACAGAGGATGAGCTCCGCGTTGCCTTGGGCCTGGCCCCACGGGCCTAAAAAATCGCCGTTTCCTGTCCCCAGGAGGACCTGACTCCTGGGGATAGGACCCTAATGCTCTGTGCCTTCGTTTTGGTCCGATCATCCTGCCTGTGTGAACGCCATGTCCGTCAGGGCCCACTCGTCCGGTGGACCCTCAAATGCCTCCCACGGATAGTCCTCACCGGGGGAGAGGAGCTCGGCGACGGTGTTGACGTTCTTGGACAGCCATTCCTTCCACAGGATCCGTTCGATCCGGTAGCGCTGCAGCTGCGCCGCCACAGCTTCCATGACCCCGAAGTGCTCGGCGAGGTCTTTCAGTGACGTCGATGCCACCACCGACCAGGCCCGTGCGTTGTTCCGGGCGATCATGTTCCAGGCGGCCATCACCTCAAGCGCCTCACTGACAGCTGTCCTCGAGAGCCTGGTCAGCTTTACGATCTCGGATGTTGACAGGCCGGGAGAGTGTTCCAGTGCCTCGTACACGAAGGCCGCCGGCAGTCCCAGTTCCCTGAAAACTGGCCGAAGTGCGTGGATTTTCCCCTTCCGCCAAGTCAGGTCTTCAGCCGCCGTCTTCACCTCCTCCGGCACGGTCAGCATGTAGAGGTCTCCCTTGGTACCGCGGCCCCGTTCAACGAGGGTCACCAACGGGTCCTTCTCGTTGCGCAGGGCTCTGAGGTGTGATCCGACCGTGGTGTGGTCGAGGCCGGTGGCCACCGCGATGGACCGGTCACCGAATTCAATGAATCTGGACGCCGTCATGTGTGCTGCCTCCCCCAGCGACCGCAGCACCATTCTCCTGGCCAGCCCTGTCCTTGACTCGGTGTAGGCATGTTCCTTCAACCGCAATGCATTTCGCCAGGTCCGGATGAACCGATGCTCCACATCGGGATTCGATGAAATCGGATTTCCCTGCAGTACGGGGGGCTGTGTATTTGGCTGGCTTGTGGGGGATATACGGGCATTGTTCTTTCCGTCCCTGGTCCCGGCGTTTTTGCTCAGATACGTGACCGCATTCAGCCAGTCCCTGCGCAATGCCGGAACCCGGTGCCGGGAGGCGTAGCGGGCATAGAAAGATGCCAGTCCGGGCCAGGTCCCCTGCATCATCCGGCGTTCGACGTCGACGAGCTCCAGCCCGGCGGCCGCAGCCCCCGTGACAATGGCCTGTCGTGCCTCCGAATCGGAGGCGTACCGGTTCGTGTCGTACAGCCCCGTCTGGGCCATCAGCTGCATGGCCCGGGACATCCGCCCGGCCGGGTGCTGGAATCGGGACGTCTCGGCGGTGGCCGGTGTGACCGCGCCTTCCAGACGGAGCGCCCTGACCGCGGTGATCTCCCCCGCCAGGTCGGCCTTCATGGCTGCCCATGCGGTGGCCGAGTTGGGCCGCCGGGCAACGTCGTAGGCCATCGACAACGACATCGCCAGTTCCTGGTGGCCGCCGCGCTTGTGCGGGGATCCGGGTGTGCGCATGCAGCCATGCAGGAGGTTCTGGTGCGGGGTCTTGTCCAGGCTCCGGTAGCGGGTGCCCAGCGCCTCGACAAGATCACGCGCTTCAGAAAAGGTGACCCGCTGCTCGAGCGGGATGTAGACGTGCCGGCCGCCGTTGGGGGAGTAATCCTCAATCCACCGCGCACCGACCGAGTGCAGCCACGTCTGGACGGCCCGGACATCGGCCTCGACCCAGTCAACACCAGCAACGGACGAGTCAAAGTCAAGGAAAATCGCAGCGCACGTGCCGTCCTTGCCAAAAATCCGGACGGCAGCGGGGAAGGCCGGAAGCGCTGGCGTTAGGGTTCGTTCATGTTTTTGCGGGTAGGACTTTCCGCCGTCGCGGGAAAGGCGCATGCGAGGCTGCCCGGCAAGCAAGAGAGCTAGTGCGGCCCAGGCTTCGGCAGGACGGCATAGTGCATGCGGCGCGCCCGAACTCTGTGAGTCTGTGCATGCGCGCATCTCGTGGGGTACGATGATGCTATTCCTCTCAAGGGATAGGAAGATGCCCGGACCGCAAGGCCCGAGTTGATTCTCAAGGACTCTCTACCTCGTCGCCGGCAAGCAAAAAAGGTAGTGAGTCAAATGCTTAGAAGGCCCGCCTCGTGCGGGCCTTCGTCATTTAAGAAGCGATGCGGCCAATGGGCAGCTCCTCCTGAAACTTAGGGTGGTCGTGACGCTCCAGATCGACTTCAAGCTGCTTTGCTACAACCGAAGCCACGTAGTCCGTGATCGTGACCCCCTCCGCTTCGGCCACCTGCGCGACCTGGTCGGCCATCTCGGCAGGCACACGAAAGCCAATGTATTTGCGGAGGCCCTTACTGGGGCGCCCGCCTCCCCGATGTGCAACAGCAGTCATGTGTCATGTCCTTTGAATCTCGTACAGACTGTCTTCACCTGTACTGGCTTCAGTGCTGTAAATCGTTCGTACCCCTCAACAGGTTTTAGTTACTGTTTTAGGTTCCTCCGAACCTAGCATTCAGGGGACCGCTGGAAGCGGATTTGGTTACTGTAACTACTCGGCGTGTCGCCTTCGTTACATTGCCATTCCCTTTCGGGTAGGCGACGCCGTGACGAGCCGCTTACAGGGTCTGGCCGTCGATTGCCCTCGGTGGCGCGGATGTCGACGGATATGCGGTTCGCGCCGAAAGTAGCGTCTACGCCGCGGGGCCGCACGAAACCTCAACGACCATGTCTGCCTTCTGATAAGCGACGAGTTGCGCGGGGGCGGTCGCTCGCTTCCCGATGACCTCGCTCAAAACGCGTCTCGATCATTGCTGCTCAGGTGTCCAGTTCTGGGTCATCGGGATTCCTGTTCCTTCTTTGACTGCTGCTGTTTTCGGAAGCTTGGTAGGGTGGCTCCTTGCCAAGGCGCGTCTGGCGCTGATTTCATAGTACACATTACTGAAATTTTTTCAGTTGATTACCGGAGCAGCTTAGATATGGAACAGGCCGCACTGACCGCGGACGTCATAGAGACCTTGAATCTTCCGGCGTACCCGGATCTGGGCGACGTGGTGTATGCGGTTGAAGAGAAGTACGGCAAGCGTCTGATCTTCGAGGAAGGCACAGTGGAAAGCCTTGGAGAAGGTGTCACTGGCCAGTGGCTCGATACTCCCGGCTATGGCATCGTCCGTTACCTGCGTGGTGCCAAGGCTTGGAGTGTTCACGTCATTCTGCATGAACTTAGCCATATCCTTTTGGGCCATAAGGGGAAGCCTCTCGACGGCCTTATCGCAGGGTCTTTCTTTTCCGGTATCGGTAAGCGGAACGGTGTCAGCTGGATGTGCCGCGCAGTGGACGTTCCCCTAGACGAGGCGGAGGCTGCAGCCGAAAGATTGGCCTTTGGCCTGGCGCAGGTTCTGCATGCCACGCCCATGAAAGAGGCCACGAAGGCCGAGCGAGTGTTTGGCCTATGATCGCTGCTGCGTTCTGGATCCTGGCAACGGTATTTGTTTTTCGCCTGTATTTTGCCGCTCGGTGGGGCTCTTCCACGGCCTTTGTTGGTGCGATCGGGATCGGTGTCCTCGGCCTCTTTTTTACGGGCGTCGTCTTACCCGAAGAATCCATGGACGCTGCTCTCGGCGGCGTCAACTTTCTGCACCTTGTTCGCAATATGTGTGTCACGTGTGCCGTCTGGCTGGTACGGGAGGGAATCTTCGCTGCCTACTCACCTGACGATAAGTACCGAATCCGCTTCAGCCACGGCCCAATTGCTGCTGGCCTGGGGGCAGTTGTGATCACGGTTCCATTCCTGTTCCAGCAGTTCGTTCCGACGACTTTGAGCTACGTGCCGGAAAATGTCCAGCAGCTGCCGGTCTTCATCTATGCCAGCGTCTACATGGGCATTTTGGCGTTGCTGGCTGTTTCCGTCCTTCGCATTTGCCTCCGGCCTCAGGAAAGCCTGCCCGTCCGTGTGAGTTCCCGGGTTGTCGCATTCGGCATGGCGATGGTCGCACTCGCCTCCTTCGAAGAGATCGCGTACATGACCGCCATGCACATCGATGTGGGCGGTTACTATCTCCATCAGGCTTTGTACGCCCTGTTCAGTCCGCTGTTCTACGGCGGGGTTCTGCTCACCTCTCTCGGTCTGGGCATCCCCCCGCTTGTTAAGGCGTGGCGCCGGCTACAGCTTTGGGACCGGGTCGCCTTGGTCTTTCTTACAGCCACGCTGGGGAGAGCCTACTGGGGGCACTCCCGTGCAGCGTGGTTGGCAGGCATTGCGAGCAGCTTCTACGACACGTGCCCCTCCGCGCGCCTGTATGAGTACGTTATTCGCTCCAGCGATCACAAGGTCGTTCTCTCCGGGCGATCCACACCTATGCTTGCCAGCCGTGTCCTCGACGCGGTCCAAGCCCGATTTGATGGCGGCGTCGGTTCCCTGGAATCGGTGCTGCCGGTAAAGGCACCTCAGTGACAGCAGCAACCACGACCCGAACCACCGCAGAGAGGTCCTCCACAGCCGTTGGGCGTGTGGCCAGGTCCGCAACCGAGATTGCGCAGCCGCCCTTGGTGTTGTCCCTCCTGTTGATATTGGCTTCTCTGCTGAGTGACCGGTGGGCGGTCTCTATCTGGTCGGGCATTATCGCTGCACTCTGCATCTGCCTTGTGCCATTTGCTGTCGTACTGATGCTTGCCAAGAAAGGCCAGCTGACGGACCACCACGTGGGAGACAAGAAACAACGCCGCCCGGTCATGCTCTGGACCTTGGGTTCGTCACTGCTTGGCTGCGCAATCCTCGACGTCATCGGGGCACCCCAGCCCGTCTGGGGGCTAATTGGCGGGATTCTTTGCGGGATTGTAGCCCTCATTCTGGTCAGCCCGATCTGGAAGATATCGGGCCACGCAATGACGTTGGGCGGCGCGACCGTGTCAGCGGTACTGATGTTCGGCTGGCTCGGTCTTCCGTTCGTCGTGGCGGCCCCGCTTGTCTGCTGGTCCAGGGTCTATCTCCGGGATCACTCAGCTCCTCAGGTCATTGCCGGGTTCATAACCGGTGTAGTCGCATTCGGAGCCTCATATACTCTCATTGTCGGTTGATTTTCACGTGGCACTCCACGAAGCCGCCAAGGCCTCACAGGGGGTCTCAACGATGACGGAATTAGAAGGAGGGCTGTGACTTTGCTACCGGTGGCAGAGCGCTTCCCTCGGGATGTGGCCGCCCTGGTTGGCCGGGAGCAGGATTACGCGTGAATTCGAACGTCAACCCCATAGATCCTCGCAGCGATAAAGAGGTTCTCGCGTCGAAAATCCAACTTCTTCTGGACATCGTTCATGCCAAAGACGCCGACAGCTTCACGTACGAAGACGTTCGACAAGGTCTCGCGGAACATGGGCTCACGCTCACCAGAACGCGCTGGCATCGGCTACTGGCCGGTTCCCCTGATAACCGCTGGGATCCGGAGCTACTGAAGGCACTGGCGTACTTTTTTGACGTTGACGAGAACTACCTGCTTCAGCGAAGCGGTCCCATCCCGGAGCGCGTCGAGGCTGAACTCCGCCTGATAGAGGCTTACCGCATCGCCGAGGTAGAACACTTCGCAGCGCGGGTTTTGGGAGAAGTGAACATCGACGCCCTTCGCGCGGTGACTGAAGCACTCCGAAACCTTCCACCCAGGCACGAGAAGAAACGCCCGACGGACTGAAAAATTTTCACTACTGAATTTTTTTCAGTAGACTCAGGGGCATGACATGCTCTAGGCGCCCGCTCCGGCCTGACCATGCGCATTGAGTGGCACTAAAGGTGCGGCCCCTACGACAGGTTTGGGGGGTAGTAGGGGCTGCACCTCCGCGGCGACCGCCGCTCAGATGCGCACTCGGGTCGCAGCCCTCATGGGCCCAAATCTCGTTACCCACGCCCTTGATCTACAGGCTGACGGGGTGGCCCGCCGTCTCGAATGCGGCCACATTGAGCGCTTATTCTCCCGACAGATATCTCATGTAGATGAGGCCCTGCGCCCGCAGCCTGGCCAAGTCTATGGAGTAGTGAACGCGTTGCCCGCTGCGGGCCCCAGCTTCGCCTGCGGCGGAGACGAGCCCTTCAGCCTCAAGCGTCTTGATATGCGCGTAGACCTGCCTGTAGTCCACGCCGATACGTTTAGCGATATTTCCGGTGGTGTCGCCGTCAAGATGCTGGGCCAGGTCCCTGATAACAGCCGCTCTCAGCGTGTTGGCGTTGAACACGTTCAAAGCCCTTCCGGCCTCGTGAGGCGGCGCAGGGAGCGGCTTGTAGATGCGGGGCATTCGTCAATTCTCACGCACCGTCGCAACTTGAAAAAGCATCAACGTATTTTTGGTGATGCTAGCATCATTTTAAAAATGATGCTTCTAGTCCGTTTGAGAGAGCCGAAAGGGGAGCAAGAATGAAGCCGAAAGGGCTAGCGATCGGTGCGGCACTGCTGGTGCCAGCGATGTTCCTGGGGCTGGCCTTGTCGATCGTTCTGCTCTTCAGGTCGCCACCGGCAGCGGCCGATTGCAGCCCCGCGGTTTCCGTCTCGATCAGCGCCGATACCAAGGTCGACGGGTACTCATCTGAGCAGGTGAGGAACGCTGCGGCGATCATGAATGCGGGCAAGTCCCTGAACCTGTCGGTCAAGGGCCAGATGGTCAGTGTGATGGTGGCCCTGGGGGAGTCGGGCCTGCGGGTTTTGGATATCGGCGACGCGGCTGGGCCGGATTCCCGGGGTCTGTTCCAGCAGCGGGATAACGGCGCCTGGGGTTCCTACGCGGACCGCATCGACCCGTCGATCAGCGCGGCCAACTTCGTCAAGGCCCTGCAGAAGGTCGAGGGTTGGGAGCTGCTGGAACCGACGATCGCGGCCAACCGGGTCCAGCGCAACGCGGATCCGTATCACTACCAGCGGTACTGGGACCCGGCAGCGAAGATTGTCCAGGCGCTCTCGGATGCGAAGTTTTCCCCCAGCGGCGCAGGCTGTGCGCTTCCCGGCGTGTCCGGTGAGGGCGATGATCTGCCGTGGGCCACCGCCGCCATCTACCAGCCCAGCGCGCTGGGGATGTTCAACCGTGAGTGCGTGGACTTCGCCCTGTGGCGGGTCAACCAGCAGCTCGGCAGCACCACGGCCCCGTACAAGATCCTGAACAGCACGTTCCGGCCGGACGGGGTGAATCTCGGCTCGGCGCTGTCGTGGCGGGACGGCTGGAACGCCCGCGGCTGGCCCACCGGCCCGGCGCCCCGGGTCGGCGCGGTCGTCTGGTACGCACCAGGTGCCGGGGGAGCGGACCCCACCTACGGCCACGTCGCCGTGGTGAAGGCCGTCAACGCCGACGGGACCTATCTGGAGGAGGGCTACAACGGCAACCCGGCCCCGGAGGACCACAAGTACTACACCCGCACCGTGAACAACGATGTGCCCAGCGCGTTCCTGTACGTGCCGGGCGGACAGGAACAGACATGAAACGCACCCTGACAACCCTGGCCACCGCGCTCCTGTGCACCGCGTGCGCACCGACGGCGCCCACCGGCGGCGGTCCGGAACGCCAGCCCGTCCCCACGTCCCCCGCAGTGGTATCCGTGGCCCCATCCCTGAGTGCCGGCGGCAGGTCCCAGGCCCCGGGCGGGACCGTCCCGCCCACATCCGGCATCGCCTGGGATGACGAGAGCAAGACCGAGGCCATCGCGGTCGCGACTCGGGCCATGGCCGACTTCGCTCGGCCACAAGCGGAGGCGACGCAGTGGGCGAACGACTTCGCCCGCTGGCTCACCCCGCAGGCCACGGCCGACTACTCCACGGTGGACCCGGCCAACATTCCCGTCTCCCGGGTCACCGGCCCGGCGACTATGGCCGTGGATGAATCCAACGGCTACGGCGTCACCGTCACGCTCCCCACCGATATCGGCCCCTACGCCGTCCAGCTGCTCCGTACGTCTAAAGACTCCACCTGGAAGGTCAACCGGATCACGCCGCCGGCCGACCGCCGCTAGTCCCGACTCCTACTCATTAAAAGGAAGAAACTCATGGGTCTCACCCCGACAGAGGTACTGGCTTTCCCCAGGATCCAGGCCATCGTCCGAGACAACGGCACCGCCGACGTCATGGTGGCAGGGAACTCCCGCACCGTTGCACGCGCAGGATCCCTGCAGCAGCTCCGCGAGAACGCCCTGGCCCTCGTGGTCGGGGAAGCCCGGACGCTGAACCGGGCCGTCCGGGTGGCTATCGATGACCCCGAAGGACACGGGGAACTCATCGTCAGCCCCGACGGCAGCAAAGAATCCGTCAGCTACACGCCCAAGCCCGCCAGGCGCCGGGCCGAGGCCCCCACGACCACCGACGCCGCCGCGACGGCCGTCATCGAAACGCCCCCGGTCGAACCCGACCAGCTACAGACCGACACGGCTAACACCACAGCAACAACAGGAACAACGATGACGCCCATCACCGCAACGGCCCCGGCAGTGGAGGACGCCCCGACGCGCCGGAGCCTGAAAGACACCTCCTTCCTGGTCAGCGCCCCGGTCCTGGAACCGGCCACAAAGGGCTGGCGCGGAACCCTTACCCGGTTGGGCTTCCGGATGGACCCCTCGGCGCAGGAGATGGCCGAACGCGAAGACATCCGCACCGTCAGTCAGCACTGGCCCGGCCCCCGCACCATCGCGGTGGTGAACCGCAAGGGCGGGGCCAATAAGACTCCCACCGTGGTGATGCTCTCGGCCATCCTCGCCCGCTACAGCGGCGCGGCCACGGTCGCGTGGGACAACAACGAATCCCAGGGCACCTTGGGGTGGCGGACGGAAAAGGGCTCCCATGACCGGAGCGTCCTGGACCTGATCGATGCCTCCACCGAACTGCTCTCGCCGTCAACGAACGCGGCCGAAATCGCCAAGTTCGTCCACCACCAGACCGCGGACAAGTTCGACGTCCTCCGCTCGGATGAAAACGA
This sequence comes from Arthrobacter sp. 01L42, assembly GCF_056400005.1. Classification (NCBI taxonomy): domain Bacteria; kingdom Bacillati; phylum Actinomycetota; class Actinomycetes; order Micrococcales; family Micrococcaceae; genus Arthrobacter; species Arthrobacter sp. 01L42. Next base: position 10,700 of record NZ_JBFTSL010000017.1, read on the forward strand.
AGAAGGCGACCACGAAGTCACCGCCGAGGAAGTCGACATTGCCCACCAGGTCCTCACCCGGTATTACCGGCTCGTGGTCATGGATTCGGGCAACACCGCCCGGGCAGCGAACTGGCGGCGGATGATCGACCACACCAGCCAGCTCGTCGTCCCGGTGACAGCCATCGAGGACCGCGCAGAAGCTGCGCGGCTGACCCTGCAGACGCTGGAATCCCGTGGCGGCCACGACGCGGAGCTGGCACGCAACGCCGTCGTCATCGTCTCCGAATCCACCGACGCCAAACGCAGCATGAGCGGCGAGGCCCTGAAGCGGGCCAAGGACGAGGCCCAGCGGATCGCTGACGGCTTCGCACCCTTCGTCCGGGCGGTCGTCCGGATTCCTTACGATCCGGCCTTGGTCAACGGGCCCATCCGCTACGAAGCCCTCCAGCCCGCCACCCAGAGGGCATGGCTCGCGGCCGCGGCCGCCGTCGCCGCCGGCTTCTAAACCACCCACCACCGGACTCTGAAAGGAGGCAACAATGCAGCAGTCCCTGAACCCCTGGATCACAAGCCCCGCCACCGACAACGCGGAGGAGGAGGCGCAGGACGTGCACCTGCCGCCGGCGGCAGTGATCAGTGCACCGCTGAGGGGAGTGGTTGAACCGGACGCCGCAGACCGCCTTGGCCGCCGCACCGTCGCAGGCTCCGCGGCGCTGTGGGTCACCGGCGCCCATGGAGGATCCGGCGAAAGCCGAATCGCTGACCTCATCGGCGGGGGACGGGCCACCGGTCACTGCTGGCCGGTTCTCCAGGACGGCAGCAAGCCACGGGTGCTGCTGGCCTGCCGTGCAGATATGCGCGGCCTGACAGCGGCCCGGAGCGCCCTGACGCAGTGGGTATCAGGCGCGGCGCCGGCGGTTGATCTGCTCGGCCTCGCTGTCCTGGCGGACGCACCGGGGAAGACTCCCAAAGCCTTGCGCGATTTCGCCGCCATCGTCGGCGGGGGCGCACCCCGGCTCTGGACACTGCCCTGGGTCGAGGCCTGGCGACACGGAGACTCCGCCCCGCCGCCGGCCCGCGAATACCAACGCTTCATCACTGACTTGGCCGCCCTGGCTAGCAACGCCACACCCGGCACCACGCACTGAAAGGTCTCACCATGAACTCCATCTCCGCAATTGCAGCAAGCGTCATCCCCAATCCCACCCCGGTTGTCCCGGCACAGGCAGGTGGCCTGCTCACGATCCTGAACTGGGCATCGGGCATCGGTCTGGTCCTGGGCGTCCTGGGCGTCATCATCGTGGGCATCGGCATGGTCATCCAGCTCCAGCGCGGCGAAGGAGCCCAAGCCATCGGCAAGCTCGGCTGGGTCCTGATGGGCTGCATCATCATCACCGGCGCCGCCGGCATCGTCCGCGCCTTCGTCTAAGCCAGCACCAACCACGGGAGGTTCACCATGAGCCAGTCAACAGAGAGCACCACCGGCAGCAATCCGTTCACCAAACCCGGTTTCATCATTGCTGCCGCGCTGGTGGTCGCGCTGATTGCAGCAGCCATCGTCATCTTCCTGCTCCCCAAAGGACAGGACACCGCCCAGCCCGCGCCGGGAACAGCAACATCCACCAACCCGGCCACAGCCAGCCCCAGCGCCACGACAGTTGCAGGCAAAAGCGTCTGCGGACTGCCCTCAAGCACGGAAACAGCACTGGGAGCAGCGCCTAAATCCAAATGGGACTTGCTCGGAACCATGGCCGTTCCCAGCGATCCATCAACGGCCGGCCCTGGCACTGTGGCAAAAGACGGTCTGAGGTCGTGCTTTGCTCATTCCCCCACAGGAGCCCTGTACGCAACGGTAAACATCTGGGCCGCGTCGTTTAACGGCTATGCAAAACAGGTTTACCTGGAGCTTTCAGCTGATAGCCCTTCGCGGGACAAGGCTGTACAGGCCATAAAGGACGGGAAAGACGTCGGCAGCTCCACCTCACCGAAGGTTCAGATCGCCGGCTTCATCATTCATTCGTACACTCCCGGAACGGCCGTCGTGGAACTGGCCATCAAGAGCGCCGACGGAGGATACGGTGCTTTCTCGACGTCGCTGCTTTGGGAGGACGGCGACTGGAAACTGGATATGCCGGCCGCTGGCGGAGGCGCAGTGCGCCAGATCAGTGACCTGAGTTCATTCATCCCCTGGGCCGGCGTCTGACATGGCAGATAAAGCATGTGAAGTCTGGGACGGGGCCTGCTGGGCCGCAGCAGGGGCCAGCAATATCGCGGCAGGGATTGCAGACGACGCCATCAACAATCTCGCAAAAGCCATCATGGAGGGCATGAGCCAGATGGTGACGACACTGTCTACCTTTTGGGTGTCGATGCCCACGGTGAACCTGGCCAGCTCCGACGGTGCGACGCCGAGTCCCATCGTCTCCATGGTGAACAGCGAATTGATGCTCTGGTCTCTGACGCTGGCTGTCCTCGCGGTCATTCTCGGTGGCATCCGGATGATCTGGGAACAACGCGGAGCACCACTGAAGGATCTGCTCCGGTCCCTCATCACACTGGCTTTAGTCTCGGGCCTTGGGCTGGGGGTCATCTCCATTCTGGTCATCGCCGCGGATGCTTTCTCGGCAGCCATCATCGACCGATCCACGGACGGTAAGGGCTTTGCCGAGTCGATGAATATCCTCGTGCTGACCAACCAGACAGGTGTTGGCGTATTCATCCTCATCGTCCTGGGATTAATCGGTCTGATTGCCTCCCTCGTCCAGGTCGTTTTGATGGTGGTCCGCAGCGGCATGTTGGTGATTCTGGCGGGCATCCTGCCCACCACGGCGGCTTTCACCAACACCGAAATGGGGAGGCAGTGGTTCCAGAAGGTAGTTGGCTGGACTATCGCGTTCATCCTCTATAAACCTGCGGCGGCCATCGTCTACTCGGTCGCATTCCTCCTCATGGGTAACAACAGTGGGAAGGACGGTTTGATCGGCTCCATCACGGGCTTCACGTTGATGATCGTCGCGCTGTTCGCTTTGCCGGCGCTGATGCGTTTCGTGACGCCGATGGTCGGTGCCGTCGCCTCTGGCGGGGGAGCGGGAGCAGGAGCTGCCGTGGGGGCGATGGCCACAGGCGCTGTGTCCATGGGTCGCAGTGGCAGCGGTAAGGGCAATGCCGCGCCGACACCGGCAAGTACACAAAGCAACCAGTCCGGGGCATCTCCGAAGGGCAGTAACGGAGCAAACGGACCCCGGGGGAATGGCGGCCAGCCGACACCGGGGGCTACCGGTCCGGGTGGGGCAGCCGGCTCCGCAACCGCGGGGACAGCAGGCAGCACCGGGGCAGGAGCTGCCGCCGGCAGCGCAGGCGCCGCGTCGGGTGCGGCGAAGGCCGCAGGTCCGGCTGGCATGGCCGTCGCCGTAGGGGCACAAGCAGCGTCCAGGGTTTCTCATGCCGCACAACAGACCGCGCAGGATTCAACCGGCCAATCAGAAATAGTGGAGGGCCCCAGTGGCAGTAATTAATACCGAGTACAAGGAACCGTCCTACGGCAACTGGCGTGTCCCGCGTTCTGCCGGGTTGGGTAACCTCGGCGCGATCGGCACCGGCATTGTTATGGCCGGGTTGTTGGCCGGGATCATCACCTTCGCGTTTCTTGGCCTCTTCCCGGGCCTTGCTGTCCTGGCTGTGGCCGGGGCCAGCGCGCTGTTGCTGACGGTCAAGGACAAGCACGGTCAGTCCGTTGTTGACCGGTTCGGAACACGGATGAGTTTCCGTCTCTCCAGGTCCTCCGGAACGAATCTCTACCGTTCCGGCCCCCTCGGGGTGACGCAGTGGGGCATGTACCAGCTGCCCGGCCTTGCCGCGAAGTCGACCCTGTACGAGTTCACCGACTCCTACAAGCGCCCGTTCGCGCTCCTGCACGTCCCTGCCACCAGCCACTACATCGTGATTTTCTCTACCGAGCCCGACGGTGCGTCCCTGGTGGACCCGGAGCAGGTCGACGCGTGGGTGGCGAACTGGGGCGGCTGGCTCGCCGGCCTCGGGGACGAAGCGGGCCTGGACGCCGCGGCGGTGACGGTCGAGACCGCACCGGACTCCGGCTACCGGCTCCGCAATGAGGTCATGATGAACATCGACCCGAACGCCCCGGATTTTGCCAGGAACGTGCTCAACGAGGTCGTGCAGACGTACCCGGAAGGATCGGCCACGGTCCGGGCCTGGGTGTCCCTGTCCTTCAACGCCTCCCTGCGGGCAGGCTCGAAGAAGCGCACACCGGAGGACGTGGCCCGTGACCTCGCGTCCCGGATCCCCGGCCTGTCGGCCCGGCTGCAGTCCACCGGCGCCGGCATCGCCCGTCCGATGTCCGCGCAGGAACTCTGCGAGGTCGTCCGGATCGCCTACGATCCTCCCGCTGCCCTGATCATTGATCAAGCTCACGCCGCCGGTTCCCCAGTGTCCCTGACCTGGGGCGACGTCGGTCCCTCCGCGACGCAGGCGTCCTGGGATGATTACCGGCACGATGCCGCGTTCTCGGTCTCCTGGACCATGACCGGTGCCCCGCGTGGGTCGGTGAACTCCTCGGTCCTGTCCCGGCTGCTGGCCCCGCACGGGGACATTGACCGCAAGCGGGTCTCGCTGCTGTACCGTCCGATGGATTCGGCCCGCGCCGCCGCCGTGGTGGAGCGGGACCAGAACAACGCCAACGTCCGCATCACCTCCGGAAACCGGCCCTCCGCCCGCGCCCTGGTCGATGCCCGCTCCGCTGTGCAGACCGCGCAGGAAGAGGCTCAGGGCGCCGGGCTGGTGAACTTCGGCATGGTCGTCACGGCCACCGTGACCGACAAGGAACGCCTCCCCGACGCGGTCGCCGCCGTGGAACAGACCTCCGGTACTGCCCGGGTGTTGCTGCGCCGGGCCTACGGCACCCAGGACACCGCGTTCGCCGCGTCGCTGCCGCTGGGTCTGGTCCTTCCCAAGCACAGCATGCTGCCCTCCGAAATCAAGGATGCCCTGTAATGGCCCGCATGAAACTCTTCACCCGCCCTGCCAGGAAAGCTGCAGCACCGGTCAAAGCTGCGCCGAAGAAGAAGGCCGGAAAGGAACCACGTCAGGCCGGGCCGGCTGCCCGGGGCTGGACCGGACGCGGCGGCGGCATGGCCCAGCTCGTTCCGTCCGTGAAGGAATACCGGGGAACCACGGTTCAGGTCTGCGGGCTGTGGCCGTTTTCCTCCGGGGCGTCCTCGCCCATGATCGGCGTCCCGCTCGGACGCCATGAGGAGACTCAGGCCACGGTCTGCTGTGACCCGATCAGCTGGTTCCAGCGCGCACGGCTGATTTCCAATCCGTCGGCGTTTATCCTGGGCAAGCCGGGGCTGGGGAAGTCCACCGTGGTGCGCCGGATGTTCATTGGTCTCTCCGCCCAGGGTGTCCACCCGCTGATCCTGGGGGACTTGAAAGGCGAGCACGTCAAAGCGGTCCAGGCGCTCGGCGGCCAGGTCATCAAGCTTGGCCGCGGTGTCGGGTACCTGAACATTCTCGATCCCGGCCAGGCCGTCGAAGCGGCGCAGCTGCTCGAAGACAGCGGCCACCATGAGGACGCCGCCCGGGTCCGCGCTGACGCGCACGGCCGGCGCCTGACGATGGTTGTCTCCCTGATCACGATCAGCCGGAACAACCCGCCCACCGATCAGGAACAGACCATCCTGGACCGTGCCCTGCGCGTCCTTGATGACCGGTTCGACGGCGTTCCCGTCCTGAAGGACCTGCTGGACGTGATCATCTCCGCACCCGATGAGCTGCGGCAGGTCGCCTTGGACCGCGGCGACATGAACGTCTACTTGCAGGAAACACGGGCCCTGGAAGCAACCCTGCTGGGCCTGACCGGAGGCGGGAAGCTCGGAGAGATCTTCTCCCGGCACACCACCAATCCCATGATGCGTGACCGCGCCGTGGTCTTCGACGTCTCCAGCATTGACGAGACCGAAACCGACCTGCAGGCGGCAATTTTGCTCGCGTGCTGGTCCTACGGGTTCGGGACCGTCAACGTCGCCAACGCCCTCGCGGACGCCGGCCTGGAACCGCGCCGGAATTACTTCGTGGTCCTCGATGAGCTCTGGCGGGCGCTGCGCGCCGGCAAGGGCATGGTGGACCGGGTGGACGCCCTGACCCGGCTCAACCGTTCGGTCGGTGTCGGGCAGATCATGATTTCCCACACCATGTCCGACCTGCTGGCACTGCCGGCGGAAGAGGACCGGATGAAGGCCCGCGGCTTCGTTGAACGCTCCGGCATGGTGATCTGCGGCGGCCTGCCCGCCTCTGAGATGCCGTTGCTGACCTCCGCCATTCCGCTCTCCCGGCAGGAACAGCAGAAGCTCATCTCCTGGCAGGACCCGCCCGCATGGGACTCCCGCGGGCTCGACGTCGAACCTCCCGGACGGGGGAAGTTCCTCATCAAGGTCGGCGGACGGCCCGGGATCCCGGTCCTGGTGGGACTGACGTCTTTGGAACAAGGCCCTGAGGGAGTCAACGACACCGAGGGGAAATGGCGTGATGCCCCGGAAACCCTCCTCGAGCCACTGGCCCCTGACGTACCCCTTGAAGGAGGATCGCTGTGAGTGCGCCGAACCGTAAAGGGATGGGCTTCGGGGATGCCCTGCTTATCTGGCTGGCCATCGGGTTCGTCGTCGTCTTCGGCGGCGGGACCTACGCCGCCGCCCACGTCGGCTCCTGGATGGCCGGCCTCGACGCCCCGCCTGCCCATCCTGTTGATCTGATCGCCGGGCTGATCAAGGGACGGGTGCCCTGGCCTGTCCAGTCCACGGTTGCGGGCGCCCTCATGGCAGGGGTGGTCGTGGTTCTGGCCGTCGTGGTGCTGGTGGCCTGGCGGCAGGGTGCGTCCAAGCGGGCCCGGGTCGATAAGGCCGCCCGGTACCTGGGTCGAGGGAAGTCGCTGGCTGCGTTCTCCGAGCAGGGCGCGAAAGCCACCGCCGACCGGCTGGGCGTGAAAGACACTCCCGGGGTCGTGGTCGGCAAGGTGGTTTCCACCGGGCAGACGTTCATTCAGTCCTGGGAAGACCTCAGCCTCGATATCTGGGGTCCCCGTACCGGTAAGTCAACCTCACGGGTGATGCCGGCGATCCTGGACGCGCCCGGCGCTGTCGTCTCGACCTCGAACAAGCGCGACGTCGTGGACGGCACCCGTGGCGTCCGCGAGGCAACCGGCCCGGTGTGGGTGTTTGATCCGCAGAAGATCGCACAGGACGAACCGGACTGGTGGTGGAACCCGCTGTCCTACGTCACGGACGAAGAGAGGGCCTACAAACTCACGCAGCACTTTTCAGTGGGTTCACGGGTTCCGGGGTCCAAGCCGGATGCCTACTTCGACCCCAAAGCCGAAGACATCCTCTCCTCGTATTTCCTCGCGGCCGCGCTCGGCGGGCTGCCCATCACTCAGGTGTATCTGTGGGTGACGGAGCAGGTCAGCCAGGAACCCATCGAAATCCTCAAAGAGCACGGCTACGAGCTGCAGTACAAGGGCCTGGAGTCCACGCTGAAGCTGGCTGATAAGCAGCGTGACGGGATCTTCGGCACCGCCGAGAAGATGATCCAGTGCCTCAAGAGCAGGAACACGCTGCGCTGGGTCGCCCCGACAGGTGGCGCGAGGGTGGCCAGTGATGCCCGCCCCCGGTTCAACCCGCACGCGTTCGCCGCCTCGCAGGAGACGATCTACATCCTCTCCAAGGAAGGGGCCGGCTCGGCCGCCCCGCTCACGACAGCGTTGACGGTGGCCATTGCCGAGGCGATGGAGGAACGGGCCGAGCGCAGCGGCGGCCGGCTGCCCAAACCTGCGCTGTTCGCCCTCGATGAGCTGGCGAACGTGGTGCGCTGGGCCGGCCTGCCGGACCAGTTCAGCCACTACGGCTCCAAGGGCCTGATCGTCATGGGCATCCTGCAGTCCTGGTCCCAGGGCGTCGAACTGTGGGGCGAGGCCAACATGCGGAAAATCTGGTCCGCGGCCAACGTCAAGGTCTACGGCGGCGGCGTGGCCGAAGAAGGCTTCCTCCGGGCACTCTCGGACCTGATCGGGGACTACAGCTACACCAACGTCTCCATCTCCTCCGGAAAGTCCGGATCCTCCCGCTCCCGGCAGGAGGGAAAGGAACGCATCTTCGATGTCTCCAACCTCGCCGAGCTGGACCGCGGCCGCGCCGTGATCCTCGCCTCCGGTGCCCCGGCCACGTTGGTGCGCACTATGCCCTGGTACACCGGACCGCACAAAGACGCTGTGGAGGCATCCATCAAGAAGTACAGCCCCCGGCCGGAGCAAGACGAAGTGCCCCTCGCTGCAGCAGCCGCCGCCAACCCCTGGGTCACCGGGTAGGAAATTCTGAAATGACCATCAACATCGGCCGATTCAGTGAAGCTCCCGGCACGAGCGCAGAAGAGCCCGCCCGCACGGCTGGAGACGAGCAGAAGCCGCTGGAACTGGTCTACGGCTCAGCCGAAGAGTTCCTGCACGAACAGCTGCTGCCCACCTACGTCCGCGACGTCGACGGCCGCGCAGCCAATTGGTGCATCGAATGGTACTTCCACCCCGAAGCAGTCTCCCGAATAGAAGCGCTGTGGCGGGTCTGGGAACACCTCAGACTCGACGGGGCCACCGGCATCAGCGTGTGGTTCAAAGACCACGCAGACCACCACATGAGCGTGCTCCTCGACCCACGCGGACCGTTCTACAAATGCGACATGCAAAAACACCGCGACCCTGAACACCTTGAGCCAAAAAAGGCCCCGAACGGCTGGTTCCCCGACGTGCGAGTCCAGGAGAGGTAGCTCTGGCAGAACCAGGCGACTCTAAGCTGTCCACGGTTGGGGTCAATCCGGGTTATCCACGGCTGGAAATCGGGAGCCTTTGGGGAGCTCCCTCAGCAGCAGTAGCGGTGGATAACCCATCAGGATCGTCCCCGCCTGTGGGCAGCGGGCCCTGCCTTCACCCCAAAGACCCGCAATCGTGCAACAGGCTGTTGCGCAATTGCCGAATACCTCGGCGTGGCCGGCTGTCAGGTTTGCATCCAAGACCGTTCGGCGGACACGTCCAGGAACTGCTTTCCGGACCCTATTCTGACGAGCATTTCACTCCTGCCTGACGTCAGGATGGGGTGTACTTTAGGTTGGCAGCACGCGGGGGCGCCAGTGCAAGTGCCCCCACTGCGATGAGCGGGTTCGGCGACCCTTCTTCTTAGTGCCTGGGGGTCGACTCAACGCGACTGCCTGGCCGTGCGGATTGCAGGTGCGATTGGGGCTGGTTCCATGTCGCGGCGCGCTTCCCGCAGGTTAAGTTCAGGAATCAAGAGCGGCCATGGCGGCACTACGAGTGTCAATCATTCGCCGGCCCATCCCGGCAGCCGTCCAGATCCAGAAGCAGGACTGATCAGGCATTACTACGTCCACTATGCAGCTGACGATTTCGTGCCCGACCCGTAACCTGAGTTCGATTCCCGCCCTAAGGGTGCTCGGATCAAGGGAGGAATTAAAGGGGGCAGTGTACGCTTTCGCCCCGGCCCTGGCAGAGCCGGGTTGCTAGCTATTTACTGCGCCATGCTGCTGGCGTATCAACCCAAAGGGGACGGCAGGATGGGCGCGTACGATGTATCTGCCGGTGTCGATCCGCGTCACGAGAATCCCTACCCGGTGTTCAGCGGCGGCCTTCTTTATGACCTCTATTGCCGTTGTCAGAACGTCGTCAAGTTCGCTTGCTTGCTCGACCCGTACTTCCACCATGCCGGGTTTTTCTACCCGTGGTTTATTCAATTGCATGCCTGTTCCTGTGACTTGGGTTGCCGCTTGTTGATCCTCCAGTTGCCGGGGGAGCCCGGCCAACGAGAGAGCTCGCATGACGTCCGGCAGTCTGCCGATAGGTCGCGCCTCGATGAACCACCCCTAGTTCTGGCCCAGTGATGCCTAAATGAGGGGCCGCAAGGACTTTGGACGGCGACTGTAAAGCAGTGTCTAAAAGCGCCAGGACTCCAGTGGTGTGTCGGCGCTGATACCCCTGTTTACTATCTGTGCGCTCGGGAACCACTCATGCCAAAGTCCCCCCGCGGTAATGCTGTCTCTGAGAAAAACCACTTCCCCGTGTGACAGGGGCAGTTTCCTCATGTTGCTGCGCGACCATCCTTCTTGATGGCTCGAAGACTTTTTGTTCCAGGAATTTGTTGAGAATCTTGGGAGGCATATTGGCTTCCCTTCCGGGGAATGGTTTTGTAAGAGCTGTTTCTACCCCGGGCCTTGGGCGTCACTGACTCCGTGGTCGTAGCCTTGCTGCGATCCGCTCTAGTGCGTCGTTTACAGGAGCAAATGCCGCGGGCAAGTTCAGGAAGCCGTGGAGCATACCAGGGATCTTTACTTGCTCGACGTCGACGCCACTGGCGGCAAGTAGGGCGCTGAAGGCCTCTCCTGACGCCCTGAGTTCGTCGTATTCGGCGTTCAGGACAAGGGTTGGTCCGAGTCCATTGAGTTCTGCGCCGACTGGCATTGCGTAGCCCGGGACTGCAACGTCGTCTGCGGTTCCCAGATAGCTTTCCTTCACGGAACGCGCCATATCTGGGGTAAGTTTCATGGCACTTGGCAGTTCCATCAAGGCGCGCCGAAGCGACTCAGAAGGTTGGGGGAGGTCAAAGTGCATCATGGGATACACCAGAACAAGGTGCTCGGGTACCCACTTGTCCTCGTCCCGGAGTCGCAGGGCAGCGGCTGCGGCCAAATTGGCACCTGCACTGGCTCCGCCCACCGAAAGTGACGTGATGCCCAAGTCCGTTGTGTTGGCTTGCACCCATCGGATGGCGGCAACGACGTCGTCAAGGGGGACTGGGTACCGGACTCCGTCAACGGCCAGTCTGTAATCTACGCTGACGACTGTGGCGGATGCCCGGTGAACCAACTGCCGGGCTGTCCAGTCTGCCTCGTTCGTGTCGAGGTCCCCGAATTGGAACGCGCCTCCGTGCATCCAGATCAATGCATGTCCTGAATGGTCTTGTTGTTCTTCAGGAGTGTAGATGCGCACCGGTACTGGGCCGTGGTGGCCGGGAACGAAGACCATGCGAGTCCGGGCATACGGAGGGGGCGGCGCATCCGGATAGGCATCGAATGCTTCCATCTGCGCCCTCATTGAGGGCTCGCTGAGGGCGGCCTCCAAGGATGGGATGCCTCCCAGTAAGGGGAGCCGGGCGGCGATGTCGGGGTGAAACGGCATGTGGGGTCCTTTCTTAGGGGCTGGTGACTATTCGCTGGGGGTGATCAGCAGACGGACCTTCACGGCGCTGATGTGCTTGTCGGAAAGGATCTCGAGGCGTTCGTCCCCGTTGAGGTACCGTCCTTCCCGCAGCCCGGTATCGGTCATAACCAGCTCCCGGACTGAATCAAGCTCAACGTCAGCACCTGGCTTGTGGAAATCCACCTGCGCGCCTTGGCCGACGATGATGAACTCAGCCGGGTTGATGGCGAGGACCAGCCCGAACGGACGGCCGTCTCCGGGAGTGGGACCGTGGGTTGCGGCAACCGTTTCTCCGGGGAGTTCCGGCGCCGGTGGAACCCTCACGCCAGCGTCCAGGAGCATGTTTTCGAGGAGCTTCCTGGCGTTGCGAACACTGATGGCAGTGCCGACCAGCTCAGCGCTGATGGAATCCTCGTCCTGGTCAAGGGCGAAACCGAAGATCCGTCCATCGCGCTGGGCATCGGCAATTTCCGGCGTGAGGGAAGTCATGATCCCGCAGGCCGTGCTGAACTGGTTGCCTTCCCTGCCTTCTTCTACACCGAAGACGTTGTAGCCGAAACCTCCAAAGCCGCCGATCGCCAAAAACGCATCTCCGGCGCGGAAGCGGGCTTCAGGAATGAACAACGGGTTAAGGTCGGAGGCGTACTGCCGCATGACTTCTGCAGAGTTGGGAACGTAAATATCGGGTGCCAGGAAGTCGATGGCGGGAGCCGCGGCCCGCCACACCGGGATCATACGGGCGGTCGGTCCCCCGCTGGGGTACTGGCCGGGCAGGTCCTGCCCGCGTTGGGGTCCAAGCCAAGCGTTCGCGTATGCAGGGAGTGGCAGGATCTCTTTTCCGGCAGCCGCCAAGCCTCCCACAAAGGATGCGAATCCCCAGGCCATGAATGTCTCCTCAGCAACGGGGTCGTCATCGCCGAAATGGTCTGCCCAGCTCATGCTAGGGTCTGGATTTGCGCCGAGGACCTGCACAAATTGCGGGTCAAATGATTCCGGTGCATCGGAAACCGCAGCAATGAGTTCCTCGGGGAGCGGTGCATTCCAGGCGGACTCGGCCAGCGCGTTGCGGTCCCTTCCTGCTCCCAACAGACCCACTTCGTTTTCAACCTGGACCATGATGACTGTATGGTCCGGATCGATCATCGCCACATGCTTCATGAAGGCCGTGTAAGCAGTCCGGTCCGCTTCAAACAGGTTGCGCGAGAAGACGGACAGACTTGGCCTAGGCATGGATCCGGGATAGGAGAAGGGCGTCTTCAGGGGTTTGACGCCCCTCTCCGCTCGTGGGAAGCGTTCCCGGTCGGCACGCACCCAGCTGGGGGCATAAGTGGAGGAAGCATTCTTGAACGCCCCAAACCAAATCAATACCAGTCGGACGCCGTTGGACCGGGCGTCTTCCACCAACCCGTCCACGATCGAAAAGTCGAGTTGTCCTTCCACCGGTTCGACTTGTTCCCATGACACAGGAGCGATAACGGAGTTAATGCCGGCCGTTGCCAGTTTGTCCCAGATAGGGGACATGTAGTTCCGATCGGATGCGCTTGAATTATGAAGTTCCCCTCCGATGCAGAGAAAAGGCTTCTCGTCAACGATGAGCCGGGTGTGGTTGCCAATTCGCTCCAGGCGCGGGAGGTTCGGTGCATCTACTCCTGGTCGAGGGGTTACTTCTTCCTGTACTGCGGTGTTCGGGTTTGACATGGTGATTGATCCTCGTTGTTTGTTTGTCCGGAAAGCTGCGGGTATATCAGGGTTCCAATGACCTCTGGGGCTTTTTATGTCAGGAGGGAGTGACTGTAAGGCTGAATCCTTGGGAGGAGACGCCGTCGCCAATCTCTATACGGAACTCGCCTGGCTCCACGATGTATCCGGTGTGGGGATCGTTGGTCCAGAATCCGAGATCATCAAAGCCGACTGTTAGTGACACATGTCGTTCTTGTCCGGCAGGTACGAAGATCCGGTTAAAGCCTCGCAACCGTTTGACAGGCTGGGTCACGCTTGCCACGAGGTCCGAGACGTACAACTGGACCACTTCGTCGCCATCTTTAGTCCCGGTGTTGCGAACGGCCGTGGTGAAAGAAAGTCTCGCTCCGTCTCTAAGCTCATCCAGCGTGACCGAAAGTGCCTGATCGGGCGATGCCTCCAGCTCGAACGACGTATAGCTGAGCCCAGTCCCAAAGCCGAATTGTGGCCCTAGCTTCAAGTCCAGGTACTTCGACTTGTAGTAGTCATCGGTGTTGTTAGGCCCGGTCAGCCCGACGTCGGGCCGCTTGTCAGCAAGACTTCCTCCCGACCGGGCCGGCCGCCCTGTTGACTCGTGGTTGTAATAGATGGGAATTTGACCCACGGAACGGGGAAAGGACATCGGGAGCTTTCCACCGGGATTAACAGCACCGGTGAGAACATCGGAAATCGCGGCCCCGGCCTCGGTGCCCAGGTGCCATGCCACGAGCAGGGAAGGACAGTCATCGATCCAGTCACTGACCACGAGCGGGCGTCCCGTCATTAAGACCACGGCGAAGGGGGTGCCTGTCTGCGCGACAGCCCTGATCAACTCGGTCTGATCGCCGGGGAGGTCCAATGAACTGCGTGAGCTGGCCTCGCCAGAGATCGAACTGGGTTCACCTACAGCGATTATGACCACGTCTGCCTCAACAGCGGCCTTTGCTGCTTCTGCCTGCAAGGCAGGGTCGGAGTCGAAGAATCTTGCACCCGGGAGTGTCGTGATCTCGGAGTCGGGTAGTGCCGTCTCCAGGGATTCGAATATGGAGGTCGTGGTTGGGGAAGCGAAGAATTGCACCCATGCGCCGAGGTGGTCCTTGCTTTCGGAGTAGGGACCCACTACTAGCACGCGTTGTCCCTGTGCAGCCAAAGGGAGGACGGGCCCGTCGTTCTTCAGTAGAACCGTGCAGCGTGCGGCTGTGGTTCTCGCTGCCGACAGCGAGGCTTCGGTAGGGCCGGTCGCGGCCGTCTGTTCGTCGACGTAAGGGTTCTCGAAAAGGCCAAGAGCCTGCTTGAGGCGAAGCACGCGAAGTACGGCATCGTCCAGGCGTGCGCTGTCCAGCTCGCCTTCTTGGATGATTGGCTCACCGTCTACCAGCAGAGAGCCACCCATCTCCACGTCCAGCCCGGCCGAAAGAGCCAGTCGTCCCGCGTCCGCCGGCGAGGTTGCGACACCGTGCTCTATGAGTTCGCCTACGCCACCTGCGTCCGCGACCACAATGCCGGCATGTCCCCACTCCGTCTTCAAGACGTCGGTGAGCATCTGCCGGTTGGCGTGCATGGGAACGCCCGACACCGCGTTGAAGCTCGCCATGATACTGGCGACTCCCGCCTCAACCGCAACTCTGAACGGTTCCAGATACACGTTGCGAAGCCGCTGAACGGAGATGTCCGTGGTGTTGTAGTCCCGTCCTCCTTCGGCCGCGCTGTAGCCAACGAAGTGTTTGGCGCAGGCGGCAATGGAGCTTCCCGAGGAGAGGTCGTCGCCTTGGTAGCCCCGGATTTTGACTTCCCCAAGGATGGCGTTGAGATAGGGATCCTCGCCAAAGCCTTCGACCACGCGTCCCCATCGCGGGTCACGGGAGACGTCGATCATCGGTGAAAAAGTCCAGTTGACTCCGGTGGACCGGGCCTCCGCGGCAGAAAAGCGTGAGTCGGCGGCTGCAACCTCTGGGTCGAAGCTGGCGGCTTGTGCCAGGGGCGTGGGAAAAATAGTGAATTGGCCATGAACGACGTCCAAGCCGATAAGAAGTGGAATGCCATGCGGGCTCTCCTCTATGGCCTGCCGTTGGAGGGCGTTCGTTGCCTCCGCTGTGGCGGGCCAGAAGAGAGCCCCGGCACCCGTCCGTGCGAGGTTTCCGGCATCGGCTGGATCGGGCCTCCAAACGATTTGAAGCTGGGCCAGCTTCTCGGCATACGTCATCGAGGCGAGGATTTGCTCTGGCTGCAATTGTGGTTCCAAGTTTCCGGTCCTTCCAGCAAACGCTGTTTGTCGCAAGTGGGCCTACACCTCATCAACGAGAATGCGAGATGCCCTATAGGGGTCGGTGGTCCATGGGTGTGGTTGAGACGATGATCGGGATCATGCCCCGGCTGGTTCCATCCGCCCTTGGGATCGAGTCTTATCCCGGATGAGATCCAGGGTGTGCATGATGGCGAGGGTGTCATTCAGCGGCATCACAGAACTCTGCGACTGGCCGGTCCTCAAGAGCGTTTGGAACTCGAGAATCTCGTATCTAAGCCCGCTCCCTTCGATTGGCGCGGGCATGGTACGGGGCTCCAGCACGCCGGGACCGGAGCGGTTGTAGCGCAAAACGGTTATGCGGTCGGGACAGTGGTGCGGGGCCGGCAGTTGAATGAATCCCTCGGTTCCCAGGACGCGTGCATCATTCGGAAGGGGCGTCCGAATGGAAGACTTGACGATCCCCGTGCCTCCCGTGGGGTAGGACAGGAGCGCTGCCGTGTCCAGGTCTACGCCACTGGAACTGTAGTGGCCAACGGCTGCAACGGACGGTTCGTTGCCGAGCAGCCAGTGCGTGAGCTGAACAGGATAGACGCCCAGTTCAAGAAGGCTTCCTCCGCCTAGCGCAGGGTCATGCAACCTTGGCCGGCCCTGCGGGCCCGAGTCCGGAATTGGAAATCCAAAGGAGGCTTCCACCGATCGCACTTCGCCGATGGCTCCGTCATCGACCAAGCGCCGAAGCTCCACGTAGGCCGGCAGAAAGCGCGTCCACATGGCCTCCATCAGGGCCGTTCCGGTTCGCTGGGCGGTCCGGGCCAAGTCCAGAGCCTCGGCGTGGTTGAGAGTGAAGGGTTTCTCGACCAGGACGTGTTTGCCGGACTCCATGAACAACGTGGCGTGGGCATGGTGAAGCCCGGCCGGCGTGGACAGGTAGACGGCGTCGATGGCGTCGTCTTCCGCTAGTTCCTGAAACGACCCATGATGCTGTGGGACGTCGAACTCGGAGCAAAACCTAGCCGAAGAGAGCTGATTTCTGGATGCTGCGGCTGCGAGTGACGCGCCGGGCACTTCCTTCAACGCGTGCGCAAACTCCCGGGCGATTGCTCCCGTGCCGGCGAGCCCCCATCTGATGTCTGCTTTATCCATCTTCATCAACTGATCCCGGAACCGTAGACGTACAGCGGCTCCGCGGTGTCTGATGCGACGTCGGGCCGGCTTGCCCGGACGGCGTCCATCGACCGCGGCAGTTCAAAGGGCAGGCTTCCGCGGTGTGCGATCCTTCCCGTGAGGCCATCGAACAACGCCGCGTCGGATGCCCCGAAGTTGGCTACTAGGGCGGTAACAGCGTCGTCGAACGGCGTCAGAATGGCTGGCCGATCCAAGTACACGTCCAATACCACCGGGACTGTGGCAGCAAGGGAAGTAATGTGCTCGATGACCGCAGCAGGGAAGTCGAGGGATCCCTGGTGTGTCATGGCTTCGAGGAAGTAGGTATTCCGGGGTTCAAAGGGTGCCTTGAGGCGAACCACCGCGACGTCTGCCTGCGCCGGGTCGCTCACGACTGTTCCGTATCGGGCGGCGACCGCTGGATCAACTCCTTCAATGTAAAGGTGCAGGCCTGCTGCAAGGGGAAGAATGGCTTCGTTTTTGAGAACCGTCATAGCTTCCGCCTGGGCACGATGGCCCTTTTCCTGGAACTCGGCGGCGCCCACGACGCGCTCAGCTTCGTCCTCGTCCACGAACGGGTTATCGAACAGTCCGAGTTGGAATTTGACCAGGAGTACGCGCCGGACGGATTCATCGAGCCGCTCCTCAGTGATGGTGCCCTGTTTGAGGAGCTCGAGTAGAAGGTCCGTCCGCATTTCACCTCCCATTTGATCGGCACCGGCGCGAAGCAGTGCATCGAGCCGTTCCGCGGGGGAGAGGTGCTCCACGCCCCATGCCTTGGCCGGGAAGGGGAGTCCGAACACCTCAAGGTCGGTGATGAGGCCCCAGTCGGTGAGGACCACTCCGTCGAATCCGAGTTCCTCACGCAGCAGGCCCGTGATAATACGGTGGTTGAAGCCGAACGCGACTTCCTCGACGGGTTGTCCATCCAGCTCCAGTCCCGCGGGCAAACTGTAGTACGGCATGATCGCGCTTGTTCCTGCATCGATGGCAGCACGGAACGGGGCGAGGTGTTCCTGGAACTGGTCTCCCGGGTAGACCTGTTCTCGGCCATATGGGAAATGCGGATCCTCGCCGTCCTTCTGGGCTCCGCCTCCGGGAAAGTGCTTCGTTGTGCAGGCAATGCTGTCCGCACCTACTTTCTGACCCTGAAGGCCCCGGAGGTAAGACGCGACCATGGCACAGACGGCACCGGCGTCCTGCCCGAACGTTTGGGCTTGACGGGCCCATCGCGGTTCGGTTGCAAGATCAACTTGCGGGTGCAGGGCAGCCCTGATCCCGACGGCCAGATACTCACGACGCACAATGTCACCGAATTCCTGAACGAGTTCAGGGTCACCGATGGCGGCCAAGCCGAGTGGTTCGGGCCATTGGGACATGGAGCCCGGGGCCAGCGCCATCCCGACGTTGTCGGCGAACCCATGACGAGGGTCGCTGGAGAAGGTGATGGGGATGCCATGAGGCGTGCTGGCGGCTAATTCCTGGAGCGCATTCTGCCATCTGGCCGCCTCGCGCGGTGATGGCAGGGTGTGGGCATTGAAGTGATTCACCAGCTTCCCGGAGATAACGTCTCGAGGTGTCTCCGGTCCAAAGGGTCCTGGTGTATCGAGATCGCCCGGTTTGCCGGCCGGCAGCACTGTGTGGAAGAGCAGTCCGGCCTTTTCTTCGGCTGAGAGTCGGGGTAGGAGATCCGCGACCCGCTCCTCCGGGGTCAAGCGAGGGTCCTCGTAGGGATCCATCACGCCATTGCCATTGAGGTCCCGGTAGGCGACGCCTTCCAGGGTGGTCACTGTTTCTCGCGACATGAGCTCTCCTTTGACACTTCTTCCGGTCACCGTCGAAAGGATATACTACGGTTCGGAGATTGCTCTCCGCTATGGAAGGAAAATTAATGCCGATTGACCGTTATTCCGGCATGGCGGCCGTTCTTGATGCCATCCGCAGCGAGGCAGGGATAACCCAGCCCGCCTTGGCTGACCGCTCCGGACTAGGGCGCAGCGTGGTCGCAGAACGGGTGGCCGAGTTGGAATCCGTCGGGCTCGTGAATCCTGCGGGCCTCGGTCCTTCTACCGGCGGACGAGCACCGAAGCGACTGAAATTAAATGCTGCCGCCGGATACGTCGTTGCCGTGGATGTCGCCTCCAACGAACTCGTCGTTGCGGCGGCCGATCTGTCGGGAACAATCCGCTCCACCCGACAGGTCCAGATCGATGTCACGGACGGACCCGTGGCGGTGCTCAATCAGGCTACGGAGCTGGTGGAAGAGGTCAGTACTGCGCCAGGGATTAGTGGCCCCCTGCTTGCGATGGGTGCCGGTCTGCCGGGCCCCGTAGCCTTTGACACCGGCGTACCGGCGGCCGTGCCAGTGATGGCGGGGTGGGATGGCTATCCTGTGCGGCAGCATTTGGCCTCGCGCTGGGGGGCGCCGGTATGGGTTGACAACCGCGTGAACCTCCTGGCGCTCGGCGAGATCTGGGCCAATCCCGCAGCGGCGGCGGCAAAGCAAATGCTGTATATCGGGGCGGGGGCCAGCATCGCTGCTGCACTGGTGGTGGACGGCAGACTCTACCGGGGAGCACATGGGCTGGCAGGGGCCATTGGACACGTGGCCGTGGCGGAGGCAGGCATCGCCATCTGCCGTTGCGGCAAGATCGGATGCCTCGAAGCGCTTGCCAGCGGCTCCGCGATGAGCCGGCAGGGCCAGACGTTGGCCGAGAGCGGTCAGAGCCCTGTGCTGGCCGAAATTCTAAGCCGAACAGGCAAGATCCGCCCGCTGGACATCACGCTTGCGGCCGAAGGCGGGGACGATGCTGCCCGCGAACTTTTACGTCGGACGGCCTCCTCTTTGGGCGGGAGTTTGGCCACACTGGTCAGCTTCTTTGCCCCCGAACTCATGATCATCGGAGGAGGTCTCGCACGCGCGGGCTCCTACGTCCTGGAACCAATCCGGCGGGCCGTGCATGAGCGGTTATTGCCGGTATCCGCGGCTGATCTCCTGATTGAGTTGTCGGCGGTCAATGAGGAAGCGGGCGGCGTGGCGGGCGGCGTGCAGCTTGCACTAGGTCAACTCTTTTCGCGCGAGCACCTGCCAGCATTGCTTGAATCGCGCCACGGCTCGTCGGACGCGCTCGTCGAGGCGCATCTGGCCTAGCCGTCCTCCCAGCTACGGCCCTGGACGCCGAGTCGCCCAGGGCCGTTTTGTTTGCCTCCGACTTGTCATTTCCGAATCCCGGTGTTGACTTCTTCCGGACACCGGTAGAAGATAAGCGGGAGCAAAGTGGCTTGGGCCACACCAGGAACCTGCCGTTCCGGCCGATCATCGGCGCCGGATGAGCCATTTCGATTGGATGTAAGTGGCATGACCAGAAGTTTCCCCAGAGCAGTGGATGTGGCCATCATCGGCAGTGGACCCTGCGGAGCTGCCTACGCCCGGATTCTGAGCGAACAAGCCCCCGACGCTACCGTTGCGTGCTTCGAAGCCGGCCCGCTGCTCGCCGATCCTCCCGGAATTCACGTAAAGAACATTGCCGACATCCACGAGAGGGCCACGGCTCAACGCCGATCGGAGGGGCTACCCTCACTCGTCGCGGCAGCGAGTGGAAGCTCCACATCAACTGCGGCCGGAACCGGATCACGTATGGTCCGCCCCGGCACTTTCCTTCTCCCCAAGGGCTACAAACAGCCGGGCGAAGACGGCATGCCCGGTGCAGCGATGTCGTCAAACGTCGGCGGCATGGGCGCACACTGGACCGGCGCCTGCCCCCGACCAGGCGGGAGCGAACGCATTCCCTTCCTCCAGAATCTGGACGGACTGCTGGAGGAAGCGGAGCGCTTACTGCATGTTGCCGACAACGCATTTGATGACGCACCGTACTCGAAGGACGTGCGGCAGCGGCTTGGCAATGCCTTGGATGCTGGCAGGGCCGAGGACCGTCGGGTCCGTCCCATGCCGCTGGCCGTGATGCGGCATGACGACGGCCGCATCACGTGGTCCGGTGCCGACATTGTTTTCGGGGAGGAAACCCGGAACAACCCGAACTTCAGTCTCTTTCCCGAAGCCCTTGTGACCCGGGCGCTGGTGGAAGACGGCCATGTCCGTGGCGTGCTGGTGCGTGATCTGCAAGACGGCACCGAGCATGAGATCCGAGCTGCAAAGGTCGTTGTGGCCGCCGATGCGCTGCGAACCCCTCAGCTGCTGTGGGCCTCCGGTGTTCGGCCCAAAGCCTTAGGGCGTTACCTAAACGATCAGCCGCAGACAGTCTTCGCCGTCCGGTTGAATGAAGTAGCCGTATTGCCGGAAGAACCGCGCCCCGCAGGGGACCGGCCGACGATCCTGCAGCACAGTGGGGTGAGTTGGGTGCCGTTCACCGATCAGGAGCCATTTCACGGCCAGGTCATGCAGCTGGATGCATCTCCTGTTCCGCTGGCCGATGCCGATGTCCCCGCACCTGGAAGCATTGTGGGCCTGGGTTGGTTCTGCGGAAAAGACTTGCAGGAGGCCGACCGGGTCGAATTCGATGCCGACGAGCAGGACGCCTATGGAATGCCTGCCATGCGGATCCACTACCGACTCACCGAACGGGACCATGCCTCCATCGAGGCGTCACGCCAGGCAATCCGCCGGGCCGCTAAGGCACTCGGAGAACCTCTAAACCAGGAACCGCTCACCTTCCCGCCAGGCGCTTCCCTCCATTACCAAGGAACAACTCGCATGGGCCAGTCCGCCGACGGTACGTCGGTCTGCGGGCCAACCGGTGAGGTCTGGGGAGTGAGCGGCCTCTACGTGGCCGGCAACGGTGTCATCCCGACCTCGATCGCGTGCAACCCGACACTTCTCTCCGTCGCACTCGCGGTAGCCGGTGCCAACTCAATCGCCAACCAATTTAACGCAGACAGGAACTGACAACATGCTTGAAAGGGAAACCATCCAGGGGCGGGGGTTCCGGAATGTGACCGAAGGCGGCCGCATCATCGGCTTCCAGTTCCAGCTCCGCAACCCAAATTACAGGGGAACCTCGGCCAGCCTGCTGGACGGAGTTGAAGTAACAATTGACGGGGAGAAGATCCCGGATCACGTCCCCACATGGACCCTCCAGGGGCGAAACTTCACACTTGATGAACTACGCAACTCAACGGACGTGCGTTGGCAGCTGGACGAGACGGCTACCATCACAGTCCCTAAACCGGGCGGACTCAATCCGGGAGTCCACGACTTGGAGGTTACCGTCTTCCTGCGGCGCCCCTACTTCCCGCCGCACGTTGCCCGGTCCCCGTTCAAGTCGACTGCCAAGCCCGTCATCGTGCCGCCGGCGCCGCAGGGCAGCCTGCGCTATGGGGTGTCGACCTACAGCTACTCGGGTGACATCTATACCTCCATGGACCTGGAGGACGTTTTTGCCGATATTGCAGACATGGGAGCCACCGGTATCGAAATTCTCGGGGAAGCCAATGTACCGGGCTATCCCTCACCGTCCACAGCCTGGATTGACAACTGGCACGGGCTCCTGGCCAAGTACGGGCTGACCCCGACCAACTACGGCGCCTGGGTTGACACCGACATGTGGCACAACCGCAACCTGAGCGCATCCGAGGGTGCGGCCCAGATCCAGCTGGACCTAAAGATGGCAAAGCAGCTTGGTTTTACCTCGATTCGACCCAAGTTCGGTGTGACATCCCTCCAATTGGACCCACACCCGATCTGGTCCGAAGCTGTTGAACGGTCCCTGGACTTGGCTCAGGAGCTGGACGTTGTCATCTCACCTGAGATCCATGCTCCTACGCCGATCAAGCACCCTGTCACACAGGGGTACCTGGACTTCATCGGGAAGTCGGGAACCCAGCATTTCAAGCTGCTGATAGACACCGGGATTTTCCAGACCGCTGGCGTAGATGACGGCCATGAGGGATTCGAGGAGGGCAAGAAAAGGCCGGCCCACTTGGAGCCGCTCGCCGTTCCGATGTCGGACCTGATCGAGGTGCTTCCCCACGTGCACTTCATCCAGACAAAGTTCTTTGAGATTGACGACGATCTTCGGGACCTGCACATTCCGTGGGCAGAGATTGTTTCCACTCTTGTGGAATCCGGCTGGAGCGGCTGGCTCTCCAGCGAATACGAGGGCCGGCGTGAACCCTACAGGGGCCGCGACCAGGTCCGACGACAGCACGCTTTGATGCGACAGCTACAAACGGCCAAGGCCAACGACGCCCTCACCAGTGGTTTGACACGATAAACAAACCATCTGTCGCATAGAGCCGCCTCGGTCGCGAGGTGGCTGGGCGCCACTCAATGGACGGCGCTTCAATCCCATTCCCAACAGGAGAAACATGCGTAAGTACCTTATCGCGGCGGCAACCGCCGCAGCCTTGCTCACCACCGCGACCGGATGTGCCGGCGGAAGTTCGTCAGCCAGCTCCCAGCCAACAACCCTGTCGCTGTCCCAGATCGCGGCGCCGGACAGCTTCGCACCCGGCAACTTCGGCACCGGGCCCAACTCCCAGTATCTGCAACCCGTCTATGACTCGCTGCTGCGCAACGACGAAAACGGAGAACCGACCCCGAACGTGGCTACCGACTGGAGCTACGACGCCACCCAGACCACGCTAAGCATGACCCTCCGCGACGGTATTACTTTCACCGACGGCACGAAGCTCGACGCAGCGGCCGTCAAGACCGGCCTGGAGGCCGCCAAGAAGGGCACCGGTGAGGCCGGAGGGCAGCTGAGGGACCTCAAGAGCGTTGATGTGGTTGATCCGACCCATGTGAAGCTCGTCCTTACCGCTCCTGATCCTTCCCTTCTCCCTAACCTGGGCGGAAACGCCGGTATGCTGGCCAGCCCGGCCGCTGTCGGCAAGGAATCCCTGAAGACCGAACCTGTCGGCTCCGGCCCCTACGTGCTGGACAAAGCCCAGACCCAGGCCGGCAACAAGTACGTCTACACCCGCAACACCTCGTACTGGGGCGACAAGAAGTCGTACCCTTACGACACCATCAACATCACAGTCTTCAATGACAACAACGCTATGGAGAATGCTTTGCGGTCGGGGCAGATCGATTCTGCTGTCGTTCCATCCAAGGATGTTGCAAGCCTCAAGTCCGCTGGACTCAATGTTGTCTCCCTCCCGGCCTACACGACTTCCGGTTTGTTCCTTTTCGATCGTGAAGGAAAGCTGGCGCCGGCCTTGGCTGACGTCCGCGTCCGGCAGGCCATCAATTACGCCTTCGACCGCGACGCAATCGTGAAGCAGGCCTATGGGGGTGCCGGGACTAGCACAGCGCAGCTCTTCAGCACGGACAGTTCCGCATACGACGAGGCCCTCAACGGTAAGTACACATACGACGTCGCGAAGGCCAAGCAGCTGCTCGCTGAAGCGGGATACCCCAACGGCTTCGAGCTGAAGATGCCGGATGTTTCCCCCATCTACCCGGCGCAGCAGGCCGCGACGACTGAAGCCCTCAAAGCCATCGGAATCACGCCCGTCTACGAACCCGTGAACGGACAGACCTTCATCTCAGACCTGCTGGGCGGAAAGTACCCGGCAGCAATCTTCGGCCTCGACAGCCACCGCTCCTGGGACATCGCCCAGCTGGCTCTCGCGCCCGAGGCACTGTGGAACACCCTGCATGTCTCAGATCCGAAGGTGGTTTCGCTGATCGGCCAGGCCCAGAAGGAAACCGGAGACCAGCAGGTGCAGACGTTCAAGAAGCTGAACGAGTACGTGGTGGATCAGGCATGGTTCGCCCCTTGGATCCAGCCCAACAACGACTTTGCCATCAGCAAGAAGGTAACCGTCAAGCCACAGAAGTTCTCCACTGCCCTGCCGATCTGGAACTTCGCTCCGGCGAGCTGAGTAACGGGTGCCGGGCCTTCACATTGGGCCCGGCACTACCCTCGGACCACCATGATGACATCGGAGTCAACAAAATGCTGTTATTCATCCTGCGCAGGCTGGCCGCCGGCGTTGCCCTGCTGTTCGTGATCGCTACGGCCACGTTCTTCCTGCTGAACCTCACCGGGCAGGACCCCGTGCGGCAGATTCTCGGTCAGGCTGCCAGCGCAGCCCAGGCCGAGGCCAAACGCCACGAGCTGGGGTTGGATCGGCCGGTCATTGTCCGCTATGGCGAATGGATCTCAAGCGCCGCCACGGGAGACCTGGGCAGCTCATGGTTCAACAACCAGCCGGTCACCGCACTGCTCGCCCAAGCCCTGCCAATGACCTTGTCACTGGTTCTTGGTGCCATACTTCTCACAAGCATTTTCGGGGCGCTCCTGGGTGTACTCGCTGCCGTTCGTGGCGGGGTCATCGACCGCCTCCTGCAGGTTGTGTCGACCCTGGTTCAAGCCATTCCAAGCTTCCTGCTGTCCCTTGTGCTCGTACTGGTCCTTGCCGTGCAGCTCGGGGTTCTGCCCGCCACAGGCTATATCCCGTTCGCGAATTCACCTACTGAGTGGTTGTCGTCGATTGTGCTTCCGGTCGTTGCTCTTGCCATGGGGGCAATCGCGTCGGTGGCCATGCAGATCCGCGGGTCCATGACGGACGTTCTTCAGTACGACTATGTCCGCACGCTGCGCGCCCGCGGTTTGCCGGCCCGAAGCGTCCTGTACCGTCACGCTCTGCGTAATGCCTCCCCACCGGCGGTGACCACTTTGTCACTCATGTTTATTGTCATGATCTCGGGAGCCGTCGTTGTGGAAAAAGTCTTCAATATCCCGGGAGTCGGCACCCAGGCCAGCCTGGCTGCGGGACAGGGCGACCTGCCGGTTGTCCTCGGCGTTGTCCTTCTGACCGTGACCATGGTCGTCATCGTCAACCTCGTGCTGGACCTTGTGCAAGGCTGGCTCAACCCAAAGGTGCGTGTTGCATGAGCGAGAACATCATGGCCAGCGGCCCCCAACCGGTATTGACCGAGGAAGCCAACGTCGCCAGGCACGGCCTGTTCCGCCGGCTGCTGCGCGACCCGGTGGCAGTGATCTGCATTGCTGTTCTGGGAGTGCTCACACTTGCCGCGGTGTTCGCCCCGCTGCTGTCCCCTGGGGATCCTATGACCAGCAAGCTCGCGGATACCTTGGCACCGCCATTCACGGCGGCCCACCCGCTCGGCGCCGACGGCGTTGGACGGGACGTCCTCGCGCAGCTCCTCCACGGCGCCCGTACCAGTCTGATCAGCGCCGTTATTGTCATGGCGGTATGCACCGGCATCGGCGTCCCCTTGGGCATTTTGGCCGGCTACTTCCGCGGATGGTTTGATGCCACCAGCAGCTGGGTGAGCAACGCCCTCATGTCCCTGCCGGCCATAGTGATCCTGCTCGTGGTCCTTGCCCGCGTCGGGCGAAGCACTCCTTTGGCTTTGGCAGTGTTTGGTGTCCTGATCGCCCCTGCGGCATTCCAACTGGTCCGCGGCTCGGTGCGGGCGGTTCGCGAGGAGCTCTACATCGATGCCGCCCGCGTCTCCGGCCTGGGGAATACACGAATCATGGGCAGGCACGTGCTGCCGGTCGTTATTGCTCCCAGCATCATCCAAGCATCGCAAGTTGCCGCCGCCGGTATCGGCATCGAGGCCGGGATCGCATTCCTGGGCCTTGGCACTTCAGACCGCGCCAGCTGGGGCCTCATGCTCAGCGATGCTTCGCAAAACATTTTCAACGCTCCCTGGCTGCTCGTCTGGCCTACAGTGACCATCGTCCTGACCATCATGGTCTTCGCGCTCCTAGGCAATTCCTTGCGGGATGCCCTGGGTGGCCGCATCAGCATCCCTCCCCGGCAGCGCCGCATGCGGACCGAACGGGCACGCAGCACGGCGGCAGTTGCCCACACTGAGCCTGACGCCCGGCAGATTCCAGGCGCCCTGCTGGTCGTGGAAGGACTGCGCGTCGCCTATGACAAACAGGACGGGGGGGAGGCCGTCGTCGTGAATGACGTCTCCTTGGCCGTACGGAAGGGTGAGGTGCTTGGGCTGGTGGGGGAGTCGGGGTCAGGTAAATCCCAAACTGCCTTCGCCATACTGGGACTGCTGTCGCCCGGTGCCACGACAACTGCCAGCAGCCTCGCGTTTGACGGCCATCAGCTCGATGCTCTCTCCGACGATGAGCGTAACCGGCTGCGTGGCAGCCGGATCGGCTACATTCCGCAGGAACCGATGAGCAACCTGGACCCGTCCTACAGGATCGGTTTCCAGCTCACCGAACCCATGCGGTATCACCTGCGCATTTCTGCCAGAGAGGCCAAACAAGAGGCCCTTAGACTTCTGGCCCGCGTCGGCATCACCGACCCGGATCGGGTGTTCAACGCCTACCCGCACGAGATCTCCGGAGGCATGGCCCAGCGCGTCTTGATCGCAGGAGCTGTCTCCTGCGACCCCGACCTGCTCATCGCCGACGAGCCCACCACAGCCCTGGACGTCACCGTGCAGGCGGAAGTGCTGGATCTGATCCGTGATCTGCAGGCGGAGCGAGGCATGGCTGTGGTGTTGGTTACCCATAACTTTGGCGTCGTCGCCGACCTCTGTGACACCGTCGCCGTCATGCGCTCGGGCAGGATCGTCGAAGCCGCCTCCGCTGAGGAACTTTTCGCCAGCCCGAAGCACGAATACACGCGGATGTTGCTCGATTCGACGCTGGAAAACGCTCCCGCCCGCCGTCCGTTGACGCCAACTCGAGTTCATCCCGCCGATGTTGACATGGATCAGGAGATCGCATCATGACCGGCACACCAGTTCCCGGCGCCCCCAATCTCTTGGAAGTCGATGACCTTGTGGTCGAATTCGGCCGCAAAGGTTGGAACCGCAAACCGTTTCGGGCCCTGCATGGCATCTCCCTGACTATTGCCCAGGGCGAGACTCTTGGGCTGGTGGGCGAATCCGGTTCCGGCAAGAGCACACTGGGCAGGGCTGTCCTAGGTCTGGCCCCGGTCAGCGGTGGCGACATCCGATTTAATGGAAAATCGATCTCGCACGCCAAGGGAGCCGAACGCCGCACCCTCAGCCGGGACATCCAAGTTGTTTTCCAGGACCCCTACACCTCACTGAACCCGGCGTTGACTGTCAACGACATCCTTACCGAGCCCTTGCTGGTGACCGGGGTCTCACGTCACGACGCCGAACGCAGGGTCCGGGAGCTGCTCGACTACGTTCATCTGCCGGCAGACGCCGTCCAGCGCCTGCCCCGCGAGTTCTCCGGCGGGCAACGCCAGCGGGTAGCGATCGCCCGCGCCCTTTGCCGGGACCCGAAACTCGTCGTATGTGACGAACCTGTCAGTGCACTCGATCTCTCAACTCAAGCCAGGGTGCTGGACCTCTTTGTAGAAATTCAAGAGCGGACCGGCGTCGCGTATCTGTTCGTCACCCACGACCTGGGGGTGGTCCGGCACATTGGTCACCGTGTGGCCGTCATGAAGAACGGCGAAATTGTCGAAACGGGTGACGCTGAGACCATCACCTCAAGCCCCGGGCACCCCTACACCCAGCGACTGCTGCTCGCGGCACCGGTCCCGGATCCGAAGCGCCAGGCGCAGAGGCGGGGCGAGCGCCAGCAATTGCTGCTGGCCCAGGCCGGCGCCGCAAGCCGCGCCTAGTCACCCACTCGCACATGACAAAGACCCAAGGAATTACTCATGCCGTCCCGAAACACCTTCGCCGATTCGACAGCGCAGGAACCCCGATGACGGCTCTGGATGCCCTGTGGCGAAGCTTTTGTTCGCCGCCGGACGAGGCACGTCCGCGTGCCTGGTGGCACTGGATGGACGGCAACGTCGACCCCGAGGGCATTCGTCTGGACCTTGACTGGCTGCACCGCGTCGGTGTCCGTGGAGTGCAAATGTTCGACGGCGGCATGGGCACTCCACTCGTCGTCCCGGCAAAAGTGCACCACGGGTCGCGGGAATGGGGAGAGGCGGTGAAACTCGCTGCCGGACGAGCCAGCGAGCTGCGGATGGAGTTCGCCGTGGCCACCTCGGCCGGCTGGAGCGCCGCCGGCGGCCCATGGGTCGCGTCCGCCGACGCTATGAAGAAAGTCGTCTGGTCCGAAACCAGGGTGGAGGGAGGGCGTTCGATCAACCAGCGGCTCACGCCCCTGCCCGATGTCCCCGGCCCCTACCAGGACTGTCCGCGTTGGGGTGCTGATCCTGACTCTCCGGGCCGTTTCGCCCAAGACTGGGCCGTTGTGGCGCTTCCGGCCGCCGCGATTCCCTCCGCGTACTTCCCTGCCGCTGTGGAAGCGTCCCACCCCGTTGGAGATTGGGGATGCATCGTCGACGGTGGCTTCTCGGGATCGGTATCCCTACCGAGGGACCCGGGCCAACGGTCTTCGGCGTGGATCGAGCAGGTGTTCGACGAGCCGGTAACGGTAGCCGCTGTTACGGTCGGCCTTCCGGGGCCCAAGGGGTTCGGTTCGCCGCCCGCGGCCGCCGCAGTCCTTCTGGCAAGCGACGATGGTGTCACATACCGTACGGTTGCCACAGTGGATGTTCCGGAGAACCCGGCGGCTGCCGCGCTTGCAGTGCGGACCGTATCCTTTCCCCCGGTGTCGGCACGCCGGTTCCGGCTCGAGCTTACGGGCGAGAGCCTTGAAGCAGCCATGCCCCGCCTCGCTGAGGGCGTGCGCATTCCACCGATCATGCGCCCCGTGAGCGAGTTTCTCGTCTCCGAGTTCGCACTCTTCGCCGGCGGCCGCGTACATCAGGGCGAACTCAAAGCCGGCTTCGCAGCGGCACCGGACTACTACGCCCTGGACACCGATGAGGCTGCCACCGGGAAAACGGACATTGATGTGTCCTGCGTCGTCGATGTCACGGCGTTTGTAGATGACCAGGGCGTCCTTGACTGGGAAGCGCCTGCAGGGAACTGGTGCATCCTGAGGTTCGGGGCGTCTTTGACCGGCCAGACCAACGGTCCCGCCCAGCCTGACGCCACCGGGCTCGAAGTCGACAAAATGGACGCGGCCAAAGTCCGCCGTTACCTGGACACATACCTCGGCCTGTTTGACGCCGCTCTGGGGGAGGAGCGGCTGGATGCCCTGCTCAGCGACAGCATAGAGTCCGGACCACAGAATTTCACCGATCGCCTTCGGGAACGCTTCCTTGATCTCAGGGGTTATGACCTGCTGCCCTTACTGCCAGCTCTGGCTGGTTACGTAGTGGGAGATTCATCGCGCAGCGACCGGTTCCTGTGGGACTACCGGCGCACTCTGGCGGACCTGATTTCAAGTGAGTACTACGGGACGCTCAGCCAAGAGGCCCACAAGCGAGGAATGATCTACTACGCCGAGGCACTTGAAGACCACCGTCCCCAACTCGGCGGCGATCTCTCCATGCGAAGCCACGCCGACGTCCCCATGGGGGCGATGTGGGTCTTTGACGCCGGGACTGACGAGCCAAAACCAACGTTTATAGCCGACCTGAAGGGTGCCTCATCTGTTGCCCACATCTACGGCAAATCGTTCACCGGCGCGGAATCCATGACGGCTTTGCACCGCCCGTGGAGTTACACGCCGCGCAGGCTCAAGCACGTAGCCGATCTGGAACTCGCCCTTGGGGTTACGAGGTTCTGTATCCATACCTCCCCGCATCAGCCCACTCAGGTTCCGCCACCCGGCATAGGCCTCGCGTCCGTCATAGGCCAGACCTTCATTCGCACTGAACCCTGGGCTGAACTCGCCCGACCGTGGATCGACTATCTTGCCCGCTGCTCATGGCTGCTGAACCAAGGAACGCCGGCGGTTGATGTGGCAGTGTTCATCGGTGAAGAGGCACCGCTCACGGCGCTCTTTGGGGAAGAACCTGACCATTCCGTGCCGTCCGATTTCGACTTCGATTACGTGGATCTTGAGGCGCTTGAGTGCCAGTTCACAGCCCGTGATAATGCTCTTGTTGCTGGCAGCACCACGTACAAGGTGCTTTACCTGGGCGGCTCAAGTCATCGCATGACCGCCAGGGCGCTGCGCCGTCTGGTTGCTTTGGCAGAATCCGGCGTTCCCATCGTGGGGCGACGCCCGGAAAGTTCCCCGTCATTGGCCGATGACCCGGGCGAGTTCCAAAACCTGCGCGAGCAGCTATGGCGTTCACCGAGCGTTGTGGACACCGAGGATCTTTCCTGGGCCATGACGCACCTGGGGTTCCACTCCGGCTTCGTAGTGGAGGAGGAGGATGTACTGCGCGTTGGTCGCAGAATTGCGTCGCAGGAAATCTACTTTGTGGCCAACCCCCGGCCTGAGCCGCGAACGGTCACCATCCGGTCAACGGCCAAGGAGCCGATGGTCCTGTGGAACCCGGTCACGCTCCGCCGGGAAGCGTTGCAGCGAACCGACGACGGCGGCACAGCCGGTGGTGGGGGCCGCTACAGGCTCGAACTGCCGGCCCTGGGCTCGGTGTTCCTCGTTCCGGGTGGACAGGCGGATGAACTGCTGTGCGAAGCAGCGGACGCCATCCGCCTTGACGGTCGGTGGCACCTTTCACTCCCCGGTACGCTCGAGACCGAACTGCCGGATGGGGTCTGCCCGTGGACCGATCTAGGGCCTGAGAGCCAGGCTTTTGCGGGCGTGGGCACGTACTCGACGACCTTCGAGGCCACTCCCGAAACCATCGAGGGGCGTGCGCTTTGTCTGCACGTCGAAGACGTTGGCGACATAGCCCGTGTACGGATCAACGGAACCGACTGCGGGATCATCTGGACCCACCCATGGCGGCTCGACGTCACCGCCGCGGTCCAGCCCGGCCTCAATACAGTCGAGATCGAGGTCGCCAACGCGTGGATGAATCGGCTGATCGCCGAGGCAAAACAACCCAGCGGCGAAATCTTCGCTCCCGTGGCCGAGGTGTACGAAGCTGACGCACCCATGGCCGTCTCCGGTCTGACGGGCCCGGTGGTCCTTCTCGCCTTTGAATCGACCGGCAGCAACGGATATCAAGGCTCCGCTCGATGAACCGGCCGCTACACCTGTCCCGCACCTCAGCTGCCACGGCAGCCGCATCTAAGGACCCCTAATGACCGACTTACTCCAGCAGCAGGATTCTCAGCGCCCCCTGGGCGTGGCGGTGATCGGCTATGCGTTCATGGGCAAGGCGCACTCGAACGCCTGGCGGAACGTTGCCAGCTACTTCGACGTCCCCGCCTTCGAACGGCGCGTCCTCGTCGGACGCGACCCGGCCGGAGTCGCCGAAGCAGCCGCCAAGTACGGCTGGGCCGAGTCCGCCACGGACTGGCGCGAGGTGATAACCCGGGACGACATTCACATCGTCGATATCTGCGCCCCGGGCTGGATGCACGCCGAAATCGCCATCGCCGCTTTGGAGGCCGGTAAGCACGTCCTGGTCGAAAAACCCATGGCCAACACGCTGGCAGAGGCAGAGGCCATGACCGCGGCAGCGCAGGCCGCCCGGGAGCGAGGGGTGCAGTCCATGATCGGGTTTAACTACCGACGCGTGCCCGCCCTGGCCCTGGCCCGGGAACTGATCACGGAGGGCCGGCTCGGCACCATCCGACATGTGCGTGCCGCGTACCTGCAGGACTGGCTCGCCGACGCAACCGCACCCATGAGCTGGCGCTTGCGTAAGGAGACCGCCGGATCCGGGGCTCTCGGCGATATCGCCTCCCACGCCATCGACCAGATCCAATTCCTCACCGGGCAAACGATTCTCGAGGCCTCCGGCGTGCTCAAGACCTTCGTCACACAGCGCCCCGGCCCGAATGGGCCCGAAGACGTCACGGTCGATGACGCCGCCTGGGCGACGTTCTGGCTCACCGGAGACATGAGAGCCTCGGTCGAGGCATCCCGTGTGGCCACCGGGCAGAAGAACAGCCTCCGAATCGAGGTCTACGGCACCAACGGCGCCCTGACCTTCGACCTCGAAAACCTCAACGAACTCAACTTCCATGACGCCACGGTGCCGGTCCGGGAACAGGGCTTCCGGCGGATCCTCGTCAACGAACCCGAGCACCCGTACATTGACGCGTGGTGGCCGCAAGGCCACGTCATCGGCTGGGAACACACGTTCATCCACCAGATCCGCGACTTCCTCACCGCCCTCACTGCGGGCGAGGCGCCCTCTCCGTCGTTTGAAGAAGGCCTCCAGGTACAGCGCATCCTCACCGCCATCGAAAAATCAGCCAAAGGCAAGAGCACGCTTACCCAGGTTGAGCACAGGTCGTTGGCCACAGTTGAAGGAGCCTGACATGTCCCGCCCGTACACCCTGTTCACCGGCCAGTGGGCCGACCTGCCCTTCGAGGAAGTCGCGCGCCTGGCCTCCGGCTGGGGCTACGACGGCCTGGAAATCGCCGTCTCCGGCGACCACCTGGACGCCTGGCGCTGGGACGAACCCGGCTACGTCGAGTCCAAGCTGGCCGTGCTGGAGAAGTACAACCTCAAGGTCTGGGCCATCTCCAACCACCTCAAGGGCCAGGCGGTGTGCGATGACCCGATCGACTTCCGGCACGAGGCGATCGTCGGGGCCAGGGTCTGGGGCGACGGCGAGCCCGAAGGCGTCCGCCAACGCGCGGCCGAGGAAATGAAACACACCGCCCGGCTCGCCAAGGCCCTCGGCGTCGACACCGTGGTCGGGTTCACCGGGTCCTCGATCTGGCAGTACGTCGCGATGTTCCCGCCCGTGCCGGAGAAGGTCATCGAGGCCGGCTACCAGGACTTCGCCGACCGCTGGAACCCCATCCTGGACGTCTTCGACCAGTGCGGTGTCCGCTTCGCGCACGAGGTCCACCCCTCCGAGATCGCCTACGACTACTGGACCACCGTCCGCACCCTCGAGGCGATCGGGCACCGGGAGGCCTTCGGCCTGAACTGGGACCCGTCGCACTTCATGTGGCAGGGCATCGACCCCGTCTCCTTCATCTGGGACTTCAAGGACAGGATCTACCACGTGGACTGCAAGGACACGAAGCTGCGCCCCACCGGCCGGAACACCGTGTTGGGCTCGCACCTGCCCTGGGGCGACCCGCGCCGCGGCTGGGACTTCGTCTCTGCCGGCCGCGGCGACGTGCCCTGGGAATCCTCATTCCGCGCACTGGCAGCCATCGGCTACGACGGCCCCCTCTCGATCGAATGGGAAGACGCCGGCATGGACCGGCTCCACGGCGCCCCCGAAGCCCTCGCCAACCTCAAGAAGTTTGACTTCCCCGCGTCCCAGACCAGCTTTGACGCCGCTTTCGGCAGCTAAGACAGGAACCAGATCGTGATATCCGATATGCCCATTGTTCAGACAGCCGAAGGAAGGGTCCGCGGACGTTGGCGCGCGGGTTCTGCGGCTTTCCTTAATATTCCATATGCTCAGCCGCCAGTGAACGACTTGCGCTTTGAGGCACCTGTGCCTCCGACGGCTTGGGGTGGAGTACGTGACGCATTGGAGTACGGACCAACACCTCAGCGGCGCGGGCTGGGCCCGGTGACAACAATTCCTGAACCATCGATCCTTGGCCCAGACATCCTCAACCTCAATGTATTCGCGCCAGGTCCTTTTGAGGTGGCCGGCCCGGGGTCAGGACTTCCCGTCCTGGTATGGATTCACGGAGGCGGCTTCATCGCGGGCAGCCCCGCTAGTCCTTGGTACGACGGCGCAGCCTTCAACCGCAGTGGAGTCATAGTCGTGACTATCTCCTACCGGCTGGGTTTCGAAGGTTTTGGCTGGTTGCCGGATGCACCACTCAACCGGGGCATGCTTGACTGCATCGCGGCGCTGCAATGGGTGCAAAGCAACATCACGGCATTCGGGGGAGACCCGCGCCGCGTCACCGTTGGAGGTCAATCCGCAGGCGGTGGAGCAGTACTGGCACTCATGAAAAGACATGATGCCGTGGGGCTGTTCTCACAGGCGCTAATCATGTCGGGCTCGTCTATGTCAGTGAGTCCGGAATCGGCAATGGAAACAACTGACCGGGTTGCTGAGAGGCTGGGTATTGGGGTGTCAAAACGCGGGTTCGCTTCGGTTTCTGAAGAGGCACTGCTCGATGCCCAGCTAAGTCCACTACCCGCCGGGGACGGAACCCCTGTGGAGCGAGCCATGGCGGTAGCAAGTTTCATCGCGAATTCACGTGAGTACGGACCCGTTGAAGAGGGGCTGGACAAATCGGTCCCTAACGACGTTCCCACGCTGATTGGCGCTACTCGGGACGAATTTTCCGGCTTTATCAGAGGCGTGGCCGCGGATGTGAACCTTATGAAGCCCCAGACAGCGCTTGACAAGCTTGGAGCCAAACCAGCCATCACCGACGCGTACTTGGAAGCATCAAATGCACCGTCTGTCTCCTGGTTGGCAGAAGCATATTTGAACGACTCACTGTTTCGTCACGTCATACCGCGGATGGCGGCACAATCCAAGTCACCGGTCTGGGCATACCAATTTCAGTGGGAAGCACCTACAGGATTCGCCGGACATTGCATCGACCTGCCGTTCGCCTTCAACAGATTGGAATCCATTGGAGTTCGAGAGGTACTTGGGAACGAGCCTCCCGCGGAGCTTGCCGCATGTATGCACTCCTGCATTGCCACGTTTTGTGCGACGGGCAACCCCGGGTGGAACCCCATCACAGGGACCGGCCCAGTCATGATCTTTGACCGCGAATCCGGGGTCACGCTCGAAGACCCGTATGAAACGGCCCGCGTCTTCATTTGACCGAGTAGAGGCCACGGTAAGACCCACTTCAGCCCGGCTGATTGCGCCTAGTCACCAAGAACCTGACAGTGGGCCCGCACATCGGTCACCGTGTGGAGTCATTAGGCTGGCCTCCAAAAATCCGTCACCGGACCAATCACGATCTTTGACCGAACATCCGGCGTTACCACCGTAAACCCTTATACAACAGCCCGCGTTTTCATCTGAGACCATCCGCCCGGAGCCCATCCTGCGCGATGGGTTGGACGGACATGGCCGCGGAATTCTAAATCGTCCGGAAGTCCGGCAACAACGAAGGGATTATTCTATGGAAAACCCAACCGCCCACATGCCAGGAGGGAAGGTCTTGGCAGCACGCGCAGGGGGACTGGAAGGTCAGCGCCGCGCGGACCTCGGAGACGGAACCTACCTCAATCCGGTCTTCGCGGGAGACCACCCGGACCCCGCAATCCTGCGCGATGGGGATGACTACTATGTGACCTTCTCATCCTTCGAATCCACCCCAGGGCTCATCATCTGGCACTCGCGGGACCTGCTGAACTGGCAACCCCTTGGGTCGGCCCTGCCTACGCCGATTGGCAACGTCTTCGCGGTTGACATGTGCAAGGTCGGTGACAGGTTCTTCATCTACATACCGATCATTCCCACCGCCGTATCGCCGGATCCCACTGCCCCTGTGCTGATCTACGTAATCCATGCCGAGAACATGGCAGGACCATGGAGCGAGCCCGTCAGCTTGGGCATCGAAGGGCATATCGATCCGGGGCACGTTATCGGAGAGGACGGCAACCGCTACCTGTTCCTCAGCGGCGTCAGCCGCGTACGGCTCACTGCCGACGGACTAGCCACAAACGGACCGGTGGAGCACGTCTACGACGGCTGGCGCTACCCCGACGAGTGGGTCACGGAGGCCTACGCGCTGGAAGGGCCCAAGTTGACCCGTCGTGGGGAATGGTTCTACCTTACGACGGCGGTGGGCGGCACCTCGGGTCCACCCACCGGGCACATGGTCACAGTCGCCCGCTCCCGCTCCGTGAACGGGCCGTGGGAGGATTGCCCCCGCAACCCCATCATCAGGACCTGGGACGCGGATGAGCCATGGTGGAGCAAGGGCCATGCCACCTTGTTCGAGGGTCCGAACGGTCAATGGTGGAGCATCTATCATGGCTACGAAAACGGGTTTGCGACGCTGGGCCGGCAGACGCTGCTGGAACCCATTGAGTGGGAGGACGACGGGTGGCCCCGAGCAGCCGGAGGAGACCTCTCGACCGCTCTGCCCGCGCCCCTCCCCCCCGCAGCCCTGGCAACCGATCGGACCCACGGCTCGCCGTTGTCCGACGATTTTTCCACAGAGCGTTTTGGTGTCCAGTGGTCGTTCCACGCCCCGGCCAAGGACGAGTATCTCCGTGTGTCCTTTGATGAGGGGCTGGTTCTGCAAGCGCGGGGAGCGAGCCCATCGGACAGCTCACCGCTGACCTGCATCGTGGGCGACCGGAGCTACGAGATCAGCGTGGAGATGGAACTTCGGGACGGCGCCCAAGGCGGGCTGTTGCTGTACTACAGCGACCGCCTCTTCTGCGGAATGGGCCACGACGGTACCCACATGACCAGCTTCCGGGCCGGAAGGGCTATCCCGTACTGGCGGGAACCA
This sequence comes from Arthrobacter sp. 01L42, assembly GCF_056400005.1. Classification (NCBI taxonomy): domain Bacteria; kingdom Bacillati; phylum Actinomycetota; class Actinomycetes; order Micrococcales; family Micrococcaceae; genus Arthrobacter; species Arthrobacter sp. 01L42. The sequence continues at coordinate 47,337 of NZ_JBFTSL010000017.1, forward strand.
GCGCCGGCTTCTCAAACGGTGCACCTGCGCATAGTCAACGACAATCACATCGTCACCCAGTACTACAGCACCGACGGGACCGAGTGGACCAGACATGGGCTGCGTTTCAACGTTGCCGGCTACAACACCAACACCGCCGACGAGCTCCTCAGCCTGCGCCCAGCGCTGTTCGCAACCGGCGCGGGAGCGGTGAGGTTCAGGAACTTCACCTACCGTGCCTTTTAGGCTGAGCTATATTAGGGCGAGTAGCGCTGGCCGGTCGACCGAACCAGGCGGCGGTCAGGACAATAAGTGCGGCGCACGTCCGTAGCAACGATATTGCGCTCCAATCCAAACGCGGTGTCGCCCGGCGCCGGTAGCTACGTCGTAGAGCCTATCCATCGTTCCCTTTTAGGCTTCCTCGGCAGCGGGTAGGGATCTCTGCACGGCAACACGCCGTGATTGCTTCGGCACCCACGGAAGCTTTTGGGGCTTTTCCTAGTCCCACCCGAAGATCTCCTTGCTCGCCTCACTCACTGCTTTGATCCATTTTTTGTGTTTGCAAATCCGGCGGAAGGCATTTGTTCACTATGGCATTATTTTTTCGACCATTCATGAATGGGGTGGGTCCCGACATCACAGGTTCCCCTACTTGGTCCTCGCTGCTGTGGAAGAGTGTTCAAGCATGACGACAGAGTCCACGCTCCGCTTCGGAGCCCAAACGGATGAAGTGACGAGCCTGCTGCGGATCGTCAACATGGTCCGCACTGGTGAGGCGACCACCCGTCCGGAAATCGGCAAAGTGACTGGCCTTGGCCGCGGCGTGGTTTCCCAGCGTGTGGATCAGGCAATCAAGATGGGCCTCTTGGCCGACGGTGAATTCGGAGCCTCTTCCGGTGGCCGCCAACCTCGGAAGCTCCGATTTCGCGCTGAACAGGGACTTATTGTCGTTTGTGCTCTGGGAGCCCTGCACGTCAGGGTGGGCATTGCCGGGCTGGACGGCGACATCCTGGAGCACATGCACCGTAACTGGGACATTTCCCGTGGGCCAGGGGAAACCATTGACATCGTGATGTCGATGGTGGACGACCTGCTGGAGAAGGGGAACAAACAACCCGTGTGGAGCGTTGTGGTGGGGCTTCCCGGACCCGTGGACTTCTCCACCGGACGGCCTGTGGCACCGGCCATCATGCCAGGATGGAACGATTTCGACGTCCGCACACCCTTCGAGGAGCGATACGATGCACCCGTTTGGGTGGACAATGACGTGAATCTCCTGGCGCTGGGTGAAGGCGCCCGCCGCCGGGAGGTGCCTACGGACTTGATCTACTGCAAAATCGGGTTGGGTATGGGCGCCGGACTGTTGTCCGAGGGACGAATGCATCGCGGGGCAAACGGTGCTGCCGGCGACATCGGGCATGTCAGAGTCGCAGGCTCTGATGCCCAATGCCGCTGCGGGAAGATCGGCTGCCTGGAAGCGGTTGCCGGCGGATGGGCGTTGGTGCGCGACGCAGAGTCGGCGATCGGGCATGGAGCACAAGGCCCACTGGCCAGCAGGGCCGGAAAAGCGCCCTTGATACCTGAGGACATTACCTTGGCCGCGGCAGAAGGGGACCCGCTGGCAATCGCCCTCATCCGGAAATCGGCACAGGTGGCAGGAGAAGCCATATCGACCCTGGTGAATATGTTCAACCCCGGAGTCATCGTCATAGGCGGCGTGATGGCCTCTGCTGGGGAAGTCTTCCTTTCTGAAGTCCGGCAGAGAATCTACGAACTATCTCTTCCGCTGGCCACGCGCGACCTCATCGTCCTCCAGTCCGCCAATGACGAACGAGAACCTTTACGGGGCGGAGTCGAACTGGCCCGCGAGCAACTCTTCGACGTAACCTTCCCACGCTGGTTCGCCCACGGCCGGCCGTCCCCAGAAGGAGTAAAAGCCACAGCTTAGTCCTGCATCGATCAGCGCATCTCTTGTCTTCAATCACGGGCTGTGCAGCAGACTTTCCTGGCATGCGCCGTATCAACTCTGAGGGCGAGAATTTTACGGCTTTAGCGCAGTGAAGCGCTGGCTGCGTAGTTAGCAGATTAGACCGAAAGGTTGCAGCCGTGCGCAAATTAGGTGGTGGCATGAGAATCATCAATAGCGTCCACCGAAGGAACGCCGTGCGAAAACACGGGCAATCCGCCAGGCATTTCAGACCTTTGCTTGCATTGCCACATCGGCAGGTTCGATGCCAGTGGCCACAGGTTCGTCGGAAAGGCTTCCATTGGGCAGCATCAACGCTGCAACCAACCCTAGGACATAAACTCCCGCCAACGCGAGGAAGACCGGCGAGAAAACGTTGTGATATATGGTCGCGATCGCGGACTGCACGGCAAAATCGGCAGCGTGAACTGATGCTGGTGTAAGGGTACGGGCGTCAAGTCCGTCTGGAAGGAGCGCCGCGACGCCAAATCCGACGACGCCGCCGACGACGGCTGACCCGATGGTCGAGCCGATCTGGCCGCTAAGGCCCGCGATTGCGGTCGAAGCACCGAGTTCACTGCGAGGCGCAGCGCTTTGCACAATTGCGACCGCCAAGCTCATGAATGCCCCGGTGCCAAGTCCAACAAAAGCCATGATTGCCGCTGGCAACCACAGCGGTGCGCCCTCCGGGAGAACGGACATTGTCCCAAGTCCCAGCGCTCCCATGGCTGTGCCAACGATGGGAAAGGCGCGGTACCGACCTGTCCGGGACACGATCCACCCTGTCAGGAGGTTACTCACCAGCATTCCAAAAACGGTGGCGATGGGTACCAGACCTGAGAGCGTCGCGCTTACGCCGTACGCCATTTGAAAATAGGTGGGTAGGTAGGCTGTGGCGGAGATGAGGCCCGCCCCCATGACCGCCGACAGGCCTACCCCTGCAGCGAAGGTGCGATCGTGAAACATGTGCACAGGGATGATGGGCGTTCCCTGGCCACGCTCTACGACGACGAGCCCGCCCAGCGCAACGGCGCCCACTCCGATGGCGATCCAAGCTGATAGCTCTGCTGTGCTGAACCATGCTACGGCGACAACGACCGACACTAGGACGACCGTGAGCAGTAGAGCGCCGATCAGATCGAATGGCCGCCCCCCGACCGGTTGAATGTGGGGGACGGCGATCACTGCCAGGAGGAGTGCGGCGAGCCCCGCGGGGACGTTAATCCAGAACACCCACTGCCAGCCCCAGTGGTCCGTGATCAGGCCCCCCAGAAGCGGCCCGATGAGGATTGCGACGGGGAACGCGGAGCCAATGAGAGAAAGATATCGCGGGCGTTGTCGTGCGGTCGTGACTTCCGCAACAATCGTTTGAGACATGAGTTGCAGGCCAGCAGCGCTCATCCCTTGGAGGACTCGCGCACTTACGAGTTGCATCATGTCGTGTGCGAGGCCGCACGCAAATGAAGATACGACAAAGGCGGCAAGGGCAATGAGGAACACTCGTCGCGGTCCGGTTCGGTCACCCAGCCCGCCGAGGATGGGCACAAGCACCGTGCTGGCGAGCGTGTAGCCCACGACGACCCAGCTCATTCGCTCAAGGGCTCCTAGTTCACCGGCGACAGTAGCAAGCGATGTCGAAACGATGGTGTGGTCGAGTGCACCGAGGAATGATACAGCTAGCAGCGCCGCGATCAGCAGCCGTAGGCGGGTGGAAGAGAGGGGCGGTGTGCCGGGGCCCAGCGCGAGCGAACGGCCAGGTGATGGAGTGGAAGCGGACATGACGGGTCCTTTCGAGAGTTCAGAAAGGTCCTTGGGTTTCCAGCCCGGATCGTGCCACCGAACCACGGGAGGCGGCACAACCGCGCCGACAGAGGGTCGGCCAAGACGAATGTCAGGAATACTATGCGAAGAGAACGCTGGCGGGCAAGTCAGCGGGCCCGGAAATCCGCGGAATTATCCGCCTAGGGGGTACCTCAGACCCGTCGACCATTCCACGGGCCGTGCTGTTGCCCGGCGCGGCGCCGAACAGGCCCGGATCCCCGTAACGGCGCGGACTTCAGCGTCCAGGCAGCCGAAACCGGGGGATGCGTATCAACGGATCTAATCTGCAGATTCTGCAATAGGATCCTCCGCTTGTCATAATCGCTGCTATCGCAGCGATTTCGTAAAGCTGGCGGGTTTCAGCTGCAGCGTGAGCGGCCTGCCTGGCGGGGGAGAGGTTCAGGCCTGTGTGACCTGGCGGAGGTACTGCAGGGGTGGTGACGTCGACTTTCCATGGCTCTTGGTCGTTGGATGATTCCTCGGTCACCTCGGCGGCAGTCCAAACTCACGGCGCAGGTCATCGCCGCTGACCGTGTTCCCTTCTGCGATGTCGCGCCCGGCCTGTTCCATCTCTGTCCTGATGTCCAGCTGCGACAGCCGAAGTGTGCCGCTGACGGTACCCCTTCGAGTCCTATGCGCTGTCCGCGCAAGCATTCGGGCGTTATGCGTCATGTTGGTTGGGCAGGACTCGGTCCCGGGTTCGTAGGTGACTCTTAGGAATTGAATACTGAGGTCATAAGACGGGATGAGGCGCCCATCGAGAAGGAGTTCAGGCCTCTCGTTTTCCCGCTGAAGCCCGGGTAGGCGCCAGGCTTCGGGCCGGAGAGTGATGAGGGTGGCAGCGGTATCAGGCAGGTGTAAAGGGGGTGCTCTGTCTGGTTGTGTCGGCGTTTCATCCATGTCGAAGCGGATGGTTCGGGCCGCCGCTTACGCGGCCTCCTTGTGGGACTTAGCGCGGGCCTCGATCTCCTTCACGGTGTGGTGGAACGCCTTCACGAGGACGCTCTTGCCGATGGTTCCGAGAACGACTTCCAGAAACCGTCCGCGCAGGTTCTTACCCTCACGGGTCACTACTGGCGGGTGTCGCGCTCGGGCGGGGCATCGGGTACCTACTCGTCCCGACTTAGGGGGTATGAGTCTGCTGATGGCACGGTTAGGCACTCGTCTCCGCTCTGGGGCTCCTCCAAAGCGATGACTTCAAGGGAAAGAGGAAGCTCCGCGCGTGGGAACAGGCCGCCGCCCGTTAGCGGGAAGGAAGCGCTGGCTTCCGCTTCATACAAATTGCAGGACACAAGTCCTCCTTCAATAGGTTGACCGGCGAGTACGCACGGAATTGCCGTTTACGTGGTTTCTGCCAGATCCCACGGCCTGCTTACAGTTCTCGTCTGGTACAGCGGAAGCTTCCACCCGACCGCACATAGCGTTGATTGCTAGCGCTGGTCCTGCAAGGAGTTCCACGGCCGGCCGAGGGGCGTCAATCTGGGGTGTGATCCACCAGCCGGGCGTGCTCCGGAAGTTCTAAGCCATGGACTCACTGGATTGAACGGTGGTCGGTTGAGGTTTCAGCGAAAGCCCGGCGCCGACGGGAAACAGGGGGTTTGCAGTGTCGGATCCTACGTCGGGATGGCTCGCTCTTACTTCTTCCATTGAGCTGGGCAGCTCGAACGGAAGTCGTCCCACCGGTTCGATGCGGCCGGTCAGAGCATCCAGAACTGCTTTATCGGAGGCACCGTATTCACCGACGATCGCTGCGCAGTGGTCTACGAGCGGTGTAAGAATCGCGGCACGTTCCAAATGAACGATGAGGATGACGGGTACTTTTGCGGCCAGTTCTGCGATGCGGGTGACCGTTTCGGCCGGGAAGTCGAGGCTGCCTTGATGGGCGCCGGCTTCGAGGAAGTAAGTTGAACGTGGCTCGTATGGCGTGTTGACCCTTACGAGGGCAACGTCGGCTTCTTCCGGTGCGCTTACCGCGACAAGTCCGGCGTCAGCTGCGGCGGTCACGCCGACACCGTCAAGGAACGTTCTCGTGCCTGGGAGCAGGGGCAGGGAAGCGTCATTGGCAAGTACCGTGACCGATCGGGCCTGCGCTTGATGCCCGGCGGCGATGGCATCTGCAGCGCCGACGGCCAGCGCCACGTTCTCTTCGTCGACATAGGGGTCATCAAAGAGCCCTAGCTGGAATTTGACGTCCAGGATGCGACGGGCCGATTCGTCGATGCGCGCTTCGGTCAGTCGTCCCGCTTTAACGAGTGACTGGAGCACCTCCACGGCAGTTTCCCCGCCGAACTGGTCGACTCCGGCATGGAGGGCGAGCTCGGCGCGCTCTGCGCGGTCGAGGTGTTCGACGCCCCACGCCTTTGCTGGCCAGGGCAGTCCGCCGACTTCGATATCGGTGAGGATCGCCCAGTCTGTGACCACGACTCCGTCGAATTTCAGTCGTTCGCGTAGGAGTGTGGTGATCATGGTGCGATTGAAGCCGAAGGCCACTTCTTCGACCGGGATGCCCTCCCATGTAAGGGCTATGGGCATCCCGTAGTAGGGCATGATGGAGCATACGCCTGACTCAATTGCTGCGACAAAGGGTTGGAGGTGGTCGTCGAATCTGCCGCCCGGGTAGACCTGCTCGCGGCCGTAGGGGAAGTGCGGGTCCTCGCCGTCTTTTTGGGGACCTCCGCCGGGGAAATGTTTGGCGATGGCGGCAACGCTGTGCGGGCCCAGTTTCTCTCCCTGCAATCCGCGCAGGAAGGCTTGAACGAATGCGCTGACCTGTTGCGGGTCCTGCCCGAACGTCTGCAGCTGACGTGACCACCGGGGGTCGGTTGCCAGATCGATCTGGGGATGGATTGCGGTGGATATACCGATTGCGCGGTACTCGCGCCGGACGATTTCTCCAAGGTGTTCGAACAGGCCCGGGTCGCCGATGGCGGCAAGGCCGAGGGTTTCGGGCCATTGTGACAGGTCTCCGGCCGCTTGTGCCATTCCCTCCGTTTGGGAGAACCCGTGGCGCGGATCACTGGAAATGGTCACCGGGATTCCGTGCGGGGTTTGCTCGGCCAGTTCCTGCAGCGCGTTGTGCCAGCGCGCAGTGTCGCGTGCCGACCTCAGGTGGGTCACATTGAAGTGATTCATGAACTTGCCGTGGACCAAATCACGGGCAGAGCCTGTTCCCACATGCCCTGGGTCGTCGTGATCCCCTGGCTCCCCGACATGAATCACCGTGTGGAACAGCAGCCCAATCTTCTCGTCAAGGCTCAATCGCCCCAGCAGGTCAGAGACGCGCTTTTCAACCGGAAGCCGCGGATCCTCATAGGGATCCATTACCCCGTTGCCGTTCAGGTCGCGGTACGGCGTTCCGTCGGGGGAAAGGAGGTTGGGGGTGCGCATAGGAAGTCCTGTCAGATCATGAATCGCCTATCTGCGATCTCCACATCAGCTTAGCAGGACTTATGTGCGCGAAGCACAAATGCCTAAGCTAGAAGAGCTTGCAACTCGGCGGCACGGGCCCCCGGGCTTCCAGCCGGAAGCCACCGCGCCAAGGCTTCGGGTTGCAGCACGCCATCGAGGGCAAGCCTGCCTGCACCTGAGAGCCCGTAGTCGTATGGCAGGGCAGAGGCACGCACCGTGAGCTGTTCGGTGGACAGCGGAGTCCCGCGCCGTTTGATCATGGCGGTGAACTCCTCAAGAATCTGCCCTCCTGTGCGAAGAATGCCCCCTCCGAGGACGACTTCGCCGGGGTTCACGAAGTTGACCAGGTCGGCGATGACGCCTCCCAGCGAGTTGGAGGCATCGCGAAGGACCTTCAGGACTGTTTCGTCACCGGCGCGCGCCCGCAGGCCAAGTTCCTCCAGCGTTGGAGTTATCGGGTTTTTAGATGAGCCCGGCGGCGCCACCGAATCTGCCGCGGCGACGCGTGCTAGGACGGCCCATCCTCCGGCAACGGCTTCCAGGCATCCGGTAAGGCCGCACCGGCACTGCGCGCCGGGGTCCTCCGTTACTCGGATGTGCCCGATTGCGCCCGCCCCTCCACGGTCACCGCGGAGCACGCGCCCGCCTGAAATGACACCCGCTCCTACATCCACTCCAACCTCCACGAAGAGCATGTCCCGCCGGGAACCACCGCCTGCGTTCCACTCGGCCAATGCCATGAGGTGCACGTGGTTATCGACCCACACGGGTGCGTCGATAATGCTTCGCAGCCACATTCGGGGATTGAACCCGTCCCACCCCGGCATTACTGACGGAGCTATGATCCGCCCGGTGCTGAATTCCACCGGTCCGGGCACTCCAATGGCCACCGCCCATGGCCGATGTGAAGAAGAGCGAATTCGACGGCGCATCAGGGACGCGAGGCGCTGCATGGTTTGCTCAGGTCCTTTTTCGAGTCGCCACGCCTCCTGCTCGGTACCCGTTATCGCCCCTGCCGCATCAACGGAGGCCACGGTCAGTTCGGTCGAACCGATTAATGCGGCCAGTACGGTACCAGCCCTCGGGTTTACCGAAAGCGTTTGGGGCTGTCGGCCCCCACCCGACGGAGCCAGTCCCGTTTCTTCAAGAAGGCCAACCTCCAGCAGTTGCGCCACGCGCTGCGTAACGGCCTTCCGGCCCAGTCCGCTGTCTGCCACCAGCTGCGGACGCGTTTTGGACGCACCGCGCCGGATCAGGTCCAGCAGCATGGCACTGTGGGAAACGTCCGGATCGGCAGGCCACAGTACGGCCGTGTCCTGACTCAAAGGGTTCTGCATGGATCCTCTGCTCTTGGAAGTCTTTTGGGGGAGGTGCGCGTAGGCAGCACAAGCGTATGTCAGGCATCAGTGGAGAGAGATATGCGTATCAGGAATACTAATGCGCGTTGAGAACAAAAGTGTCATCATGGAAAACAGGCCCTAGGGAGTGTTGCCATGAGGGCACGCAGGTTCCAGCGGTAGCCGATCCGGCGGTGTTCAGGCATCTGGGTCTTCTAGGGTGGCGACGCGGCATGTGATCATCTGCCGCACTGTTTCTGCTTGAAGTCCGACGATACCGATGCGTGGAGGCCGATGGTCGAAGAGTACGAGTGACCGACCTGCGTCTGCACGCACGCCGGATGGTTCCGTCGTCATCGCCGCAACAGCTGCCTCACCTGAGGAAACGCCCGATTTCGTCAAGGAACGGGGGTCTCGCAGCTACATCTACTCCCGTGGTTTAAGAGCCGATAATGAAGATTCCGTCAAGCTACAGCGACGTCCGGATATGGCGCAACGACGGACCCGGTGAGGAAAGGGCGATAGCCGGCAGTTCGACGATCTGTACTCGGTGTTGCTACTGAGTGTCCACATTCTGACCATTTCGCGGCCACGGCTTTTCGGGTGCCGGGCGCTGAGGTTCTAGCCCGCGCAGATTTGTCAGAGTCGTCGAAGCAGCACCGTTCAGACTCGTTGGAGCCGGCCAGGGCGTAGCGCTGATGTTTACTTAGTGTTGCGATTGCCGTAGATTGATGTTTACTTAGCATCATCAGTAGAGGAAGCATCATGTTCGTAGCACCAGCGCTCGACGAGAAAGAGCTTGCTGTTCGAGCCGAGATCGAAGATCTCGCTCTGCAGCTCCGTATGCACGTTCGCAGCGGCAACCGTTGGACGGGTGCGCTGCGCAGGTCTACCTTGGCGCGCAACGTTCAGGGCTCGAACAGCATCGAGGGAATCCTTGCCAGCGTCGATGAAGTCGGCGCGATCGCCGCGGGGGAGATTCCAGCGACTGTAGACCAGGAGACTGAGAAGGCTCTCGCTGGATACCAGCTCGCGATGACATACGTGCTGCAGCTTGCGAAGGGCGAGTTTGAGCTGGACTCGTCTCTGATCCGGAGTCTTCACTTCATGACGACGTCGTACGACATGACGAAGTGGCCGGGCCGGTACAGAGTTGGTCCCGTATACGTGATCCAGGAAGCGACCGGAGACATTGCCCACGAGGGTGCGCCCGGCGAAGGGCTCACAGAGCTGATGAAGTCGTTCGCGGCCGCAGCTCTCGGCGGTGACGATCCGTTGTTCGCGGCCGCGATGGCACACCTGAACTTCGTGCTCATCCACCCGTTCAAGGACGGTAACGGCCGGATGGCGCGCATCATCCAGAGTCTAGCTCTGGCGCGCGAAAGCGAAGTGGCTCCTGTGTTCATGGGGATCGAGGAGTACCTCGGTCGCCGGACACAGGCGTACTACGATGTGCTCGCGAAGGTGGGCCAGGGTGACTACAGCAAAGCCGACTACGACCCTGAGCTTGCAAGACCGTGGGTCCGGTTCATGCTCACCGCGCACCTGAACCAGGCGCTCGAGATCGAGCAGCGCATCATGTCGGCAGGGAAAGCCGCCCAGGCGATGGAGACGCTAGTCGAGCACACGGGCCTTCCTGAACGAGTGGTGCAGGCTCTGTACAGTGCTATGTTCGGCAACACGGTGACGCGGGCCCGCTACATGGATGCTCTCGACGAGGCCGGTGAACCGGTCTCGGAACAGACTGCCTCGCGTGACCTCGGCGCTCTTGGCAAGGAGGGGCTGCTCATCGCCCACGGCGACAAGCGCGGCCGCTACTACGCTCCGAGCGAGATCGTCAAGGCGGCTTCTCGTGAGGCCGGGCTCGGCTACAGGTGGCGAGACATCGACCCGTTCGAGGTGAAGTAAGCAGCGCGCCAAAACACAGAACCCCCGCAGTCTCCGAAGAGGCTGCGGGGGTTCTTGGGTTAGTCGGTCATTTGCGGGGCCTGCGGAAACACCGGATTCGTTGATGCACGGGAGTTCTCGGACCTACTTCTACTCCCGTGGGTTTAACGCCGATAACGGACGTTACGTAAAGTAAGCAGGCTGATAGTTGCATGCAACGCACATTTCATTGGAGCTGGCTGCCCGTCATATGGCACGGCGGGCCCGCCGGCGCCGTTGCGGCCACCATCGATGTGCACGGAGTCCAGGCCGCGCAGCAACCCCTCCAACACTGCGAATATCCAACTATTTTTGCAGGAAGTCTTGCAAAAATCTGAGTACTACTGCAATATTTATTGCAGTTGCTCTTGGGGGAGGAACCCAGCTCACAGCTCATTTTGCTTCGACACCGTTCAGGTGTTCCTATCGCGCCGTTCAGGCAATATATAGAGAGGTTGCCATGACAACCACCCGAGCAAGTGATTCACCTACCGTCGAGACAATGTCGCTCACGGGGACCAGCCGCCGGCGCGTTATTGCCGCATCTATGGCGGGCACCTTCGTCGAGTGGTACGACTACGCCGTCTATGGCTACTTCGCAACCTACATCGCGGGGACCTTTTTTACGAAGGCGAATGCCGATACGGCGCTGCTTGAAGCTTTTGCCGTTTTCGGAATCGCTTTCGCTGCACGCCCGATCGGCGGAGCCATCGCCGGACACTTCGGAGACCGGGTCGGTCGCAAGCACACACTCATGATCCTCGTTGTGACGACCTCCGTGGCTACTGCAGCCATCGGGCTGTTGCCGACGTATGACCAGATCGGCGCCGGAGCGGCTGTCCTGCTGGTTGCCGCACGGCTCCTGCAGGGCCTGGCCGCCAGCGGCGAATATGCCGGCGCCGGTGCACTCGTCATTGAGTACGCTTCCCCAAAATGGCGCGGCGCACTGGGGGCCACGATCGAACTGGCGACCCTGGTCGGGTTCCTTGTCGGCTCGCTCACCGCAACCGTCATGCAGTTCACCCTCGGGGCCGAGGCTATGCAGGAAGGCTTATGGAGGATCCCGTTCCTCGCCGCACTGCCCCTGGGCCTGATCGGACTGTACATCCGGCTCAAGCTTGACGACAGCCCGGCCTTCCGGGCGCTGAAGTCCGACGATAAGGTTGCCAAGATCCCGGCAGCCGAGTTGTTCACTAACCGCAGGTACCTCGGCCAGATGGCGCGGATCATGGGAATTGGAGCCAGCGGCTTCGTTTCGTACTACACAATTCTCACTTTCTATCCGGCCTATGTAGCGAGCCAGAAACTCGTTCAAGGTCCGGAAGCCTCGCTGTGCACCACATTGACCCTGGCCTGGATGATCGCCATACAGATACCGGCAGGCGCCCTTTCTGACATCGTTGGACGCCGGCGGATCATGATGGCTGCACAGGGACTGTTTATCGTGGCGGGCGTGCCGCTCTTCCTTCTCATGATGCAAGGAGGATTCGCCGCCGTCCTCCTCGCACAGATGGCACTGGGCACGATCCTCGCCCTCGTCCTGGGTGCGCAGACAGCCACCTATCAGGAACTCTTCCCCACCCGCGTGCGGGTCAGCGGAGTCTCCATCGGACAGGGACTGACCGCGGCACTCTTTGGCGGCACCGCCAGCTACCTCGCACTGTGGCTCACCGTCCAGTTCCACACGCCTTTGGCCGCCGTTATCTATATGGCGCTCGTAGCCGCCCTCTCCTTCATGACCTGGGTCTTCACGAAGGAAACCGCACGACAGGACCTGCAGGCCACGTAAGCCTGACCAGCCAACACACACCAGGAGCAGCAATTGAGTTCGACAACAGCAGTAGTCCATTCCGCCGAAGAATTCCGGGTCGGTGTGGATGCCGGCGGCACCTTCACCGACATTTGCGCCATTGAGGTCGCAACGGGAAAACTCCACACACACAAAGTGCCAAGCACCACCGCGGACCCCTCCCAGGCGGTCGTCACGGGCGTACGGGAACTGCTGACTAGGATCGCAGGCGAAGAATGGGCATCCCGGATCGGCTTCCTCGCCCACGGCAGCACGGTAGCAACCAACGCTCTTCTGGAAAAGAAGGGAGCGCGTACCGGCCTGATAACGACAGCGGGCTTCGGCGACCTGCTGGAAATCGCCCGGCAGCGGCGCCCCAGCCTTTATGACCTCACGGTGGCCAAGCCCGAACCGCTCGTCAAACGCCGGCACCGCAAGGAGATCTCGGAAAGACTGAACTACGAAGGAAGAACCCTCCGGGAACTGGACGAGGCAGAAGTGCGGGCCGTCGTCAGCGAACTCGCCCGACTCGACCTGGAGGCTGTCGCGATCTGTTTCCTCTACAGCTACGTCAACCCAGCCAATGAAAAAATGGTGGCCAAGCTCCTCGCAGAACTCGCCCCGCACCTCTACGTCAGCACGTCACACGAAGTCGTACCCGAGTTCCGTGAATACGAACGCATGTCCACCACCGTCCTGAACAGCTATGTCGGGCCCGTCGTCGGAAAATACCTGAAAAACCTGAAACGTGACATCCGGGAACTCGGCGTCGACACCGAGGTGCACATCACGCAAAGTAACGGCGGAATAATCTCCCTTGATACCGCCTGCCAGCAACCCGCCCGGATGATGCTCTCCGGGCCCAGCACAGGCCTGGTCGCGTCAACCCACATCGGCGCCCTGATCAACGAGCCCAACATCATCACCTTCGACATGGGAGGCACCTCAACAGACGTCTCCCTGATCCACGCCGGACGGGTCGACCTCGCCCAGGAAAGCGAAATCGACGGCTACCCCATCCGGACGCCGATGCTCGACATCAACACGGTCGGTGCCGGCGGCGGATCTATCGCCTGGGTGGACTCCGGCGGCGCGCTTAAGGTTGGCCCCCAGAGCGCCGGTGCCGTGCCCGGACCCGCCTGCTACGGAAAGCAGAACGAATTCGCTACCGTCACCGACGCCAACGTGGTCCTCCAGACCCAGAACCCCGAGTACTTGCTCGGAGGCCGGCTCAAGATCGACGCCCAGGCCTCCCGTCGCGCCGTGGAGGCGTTGGCCGGCAAGCTGGGCCTATCTGCCGAATACGTCGCGGACGGCATGCTCCGGGTCGTGACAGCGAACATGGCCAAGGCCATCCGCGTCATCTCGGTCCAGCGCGGCCACGACCCCCGCGACTACACGCTTGCCGCCTTCGGCGGAGCCGGGCCGCTCCACGCCGGACGGCTCGCCCGTGAACTGGACATCCGGCGGATCATCATCCCGCCCTCCCCCGGCGTCATGTGCGCCTACGGGCTCATGGTCACCGCCCTTCGCACCGACCTGTCCTTCACGAAGATCGTGAATTTCGACGCCACGAACCAAACAGAGCTAAACGACGCCGTCGAACACCTGAGCTCGGAAGCAACGCGGTGGTTTACCGCCGAAAAAATCCCGGACGGTCAGCGCACTCTGCGGATCACCCTCGACATGCGCTATGCCGGACAGAACTACGAACTGGGCATTAGCCTGGAGGACCACAAGCTGGACCCGGCAGGCATCAACGCCGCAATTGCCAGCTTCGAATCCGAACACCACGCCCTCTACGGCTTCACCGTCCCCGGTGAACGCATCCAGGCTGTGACCTTCCGCGCAGAAGCGAGCGGAAAGGTCGTCAAGGCGGCCACACCGCTGCACGACGACGACGGCGACGACCCGTGGCGCGCCCTCATCGGTGAGCGCGATGTCTACTTCGGGGCAGAAAACGGCTTCACACCGACGCCGATCTACGCCCGTGAAAAGCTCCGCACCGGAAACACCGTCGCCGGACCGGCCGTGATCGAACAAATGGACACCACCACCGTGGTCCTTCCCGGCCAAACAGCCCGGACAGACGGCTACGCAAATCTCATCATCGAGGAGAACGAGAAGTGAAACGACAGACGCAACCAGCCATGACCCCCGCCCCCGCCGCCCTGGACCCCGTGACGCTTGAGGTGATTGGAAGTGCTCTCCAGTCCATCGTGGAGGAAATGGGAGAAACACTCATCCGGGCCGCATACTCGACCAATATCAAGGAACGCCGTGACTGCTCCACAGCGCTCTTTGACACCTCCGGAGACACCATCGTTCAGGCGGCACACGTCCCGGTTCACCTGTCCTCCCTGATGGGCGTCGTGAAGGAGGTCTTGGGCCGCTACCCCGCGGCGAGCCTGAACCCTGGCGATGTCTTCATCGGCAACGACCCCTACACCGGTGGCGGAAGCCACCTTCCGGACATCGTCGTCGTGACCCCGATCTTCAACGGCAATGAGCTCATCGGATGGGCCGCCAACACGGGCCACCACGCCGACTTCGTCGACAGGGGCATCAAACACATCTTCCAGGAAGGACTGCGGATCCCCCCTGTACGCCTCTACATCGCAGGGGAACGGCAAAACGATGTCTGGGACCTGATTCTCCTCAACTGCCAGGTCCCCGAGGAACGACTCAACGATGCCCGCGCCCAGGTCGCAGCCAACCGCGTCGGCGTGACCCGTGTCCTGGAAATGTGCGCCAGATACGGCTCCGGGATGTTCAGCGTCGCAGCAGCGGAGCTGCAGGACTACGCCGAGCGGCAAACACGGGCCGGCATCGCCGGATTGCCTGACGGGATCTACTCCTTCGAGGACCGCTTCGACTGCGACGAATTCGACGGCGAGCTGCTTCTCAAGGTCGACGTCACGATCAGCGGCGACGAAATGACCTTCGATTTCTCCGACAACCCGGCCCAGCTTGAGTGCAGCGTGAACATGATCCGCACAGCACTCCTGGCCACGGTCTACTACGCGGTGAAGACAATCGTTAATCCGGCGATCCTTCCCAACTCGGGAATGTACCGGCCCATCACAGTGCTCGCAACCGAAGGCACGGTCCTGTGCAGCGTCAGTCCCGCCGCGGTGAACCAGCGATGCCAGACCACCCAGCGCGTGGTGGACCTCGTCTACGGCGCCCTGGCCCAGGCCGTCCCGGAAAGAGTCATCGCGGCATGCAATGGCGCCAACGCCTCCATTTCGCTCAGCGGTGTGGATCCCCGCTCCGGGAAGTACTACGTCTACCAGGAAACACTCGGCGGCGGCTTCGGTGCCGGTTTCAACCGGGACGGACTGGACGGGGTTCAGGTACACATGACCAACACCAGCAACCTGCCGATCGAGTCCTTGGAACAGGAGTACCCCCTGTTCGTCGAACGCTATGAGCTCGTCCCGGACTCAGGCGGTGCAGGCCGCTACCGCGGAGGGATGGCCATCCGCCGCAAACTGCGGACAGTGGACCACCGTGCCGAGCTGAAAATCACCACCACGCGACGGCTCTCCTCCCCTTGGGGCCTGGACGGCGGCCGGGAGGGCTCCCGCTCAAGCACGTCAGTCGCTGGAGGCACCATCACCGCCGTCCATGGAATCTGCACCCTGCCCGCCGGCGAATCAGTGGAAATGATCACCCCCGGCGCCGGGGGCTACGGCAACCCCGCCGACCGCGACCACCACCTGCTGGACGAGGACCTCCTGGAAGGCAAAGTCTCCCCCGCCGCGGCCCGCCTGGCCTACGGCATCCACTCCTTGACGGAAACCTCCGGCGGCGCCAAATGATGGCCTTGGACCATGTGACGCAGTTCGTCGCTGACAGGCACCGGTCCAGCGACAGGCTGCGCACCCTGGGCCTGCACGCAGTGGAAGGCGGCGTCCACGAGGGATTCGGAAGCGCCAACGACCTGTGCCACTTCGGACTGTTCTACATCGAACTCCTCGAGATCACCGACCCCGCCGCGGCAGCAGCAGGCGGCTCCGAAGTCTGCCGCTACGCCGTGGACTTCCTCCGCCGCGGCGAGGGGCTGGCAACACTGGCCATGGAAACTGACGACCTGGATGCTGCGGCACGGCGCCTCCGCCAGCACGGTTACACGGTCCCGGAAGCAATCGAGATGACACGCGTGCACGCCGACGGATTCCAGTCACGATCACGGATCATCTACCCGCAGTCAGACAGCAGTCCCATCCGCCCGCCCATCGTCATCGAGCGCATCCTCACACCCCGGCAAAGAGAAACGGCGCTGGCGTCCCAAAACATCATCGCCGACCATCCAGCCGGAAGCATCACCATCGAATATGTCGGAGTGGCCGCCTTGGACGCGGTCGCCACTGCGACGGAACTGGCCTCCGCCTACGGCGCCAGCGCCGACAGTCTCCTGACACCGTTTCCGGTCTGGGATGCAGGCTATGCAGACGTTCACTTCGAACGCGCAACCCTCAGGATCTTCCAAACCACAGGGCACGGCAACCCGATAGCCGGGCAGCTGAAGCGGCGAGGGCCTGGCCCGTTCATCATCGGCGCTTCCGGCGCTGGACTCAAGGCTGCGCTTCACGTGGACGCGGCCGGTATCGTACCGGCCGACTCAACGGGATTCATGTGGGGACTCTCATGAACGGCGCTACGTCGGCTCTGAGCAGTGTTTTGGCCGACCGCCGGCGCGCAGCACACGCCCTGCTGGACGAGACCCCCAAACGGCTTTTCATCGACGGCCGGTTCACCGATTCCCAAGCGGGCGCGCGGATACCGGTCGCCAATCCTGCCACAGGCCAGACCATCGCGGAGGTCGCTGAAGCCCGGGCGGAAGATGTCGGCGCCGCCATCAACGCGGCAACCCGTGCCTTCACGGACGGTGAGTGGAGCCGAATGACCCCCAGCCGCAGAGGAACGCTCTTGTGGCGGCTGGCCGATCTGCTGGAGCAGCACGCCGATGACTTCGCCTTTCTGGAAACCCTCGACAACGGCAAACCGCTGTTCTTGGCGCGAGGCGACGTCGACGCATCAGTTGAGGTCTTCCGCTACTATGCGGGCTGGGCAGGCAAAATCGACGGACGCTCCGCGCAACCCGTTTCCCTGCAGGGATGGCAAGCCTTTACCGTACGGCACCCAGTCGGCGTCGTCGGGCAGATCATTCCCTGGAATTTCCCCCTGAACATGGCGTCCTGGAAACTTGCCCCTGCCCTCGCGGCCGGCAACACCGTTGTCCTCAAACCATCGGAGCTGACTCCGCTGACAGCGCTGCGGCTTGGAACACTGATCGAGCGCGCCGGCTTCCCGGCCGGCGTCGTCAACATCGTGCCCGGCTATGGCCGGTCCGCCGGTGAGGCACTCGCCCATGACCGCAGAGTAGCGAAGATAGCCTTCACCGGGTCAGTGGCCACCGGACAGGCCGTTGCTCGGGCGGCCGTCGAGTCCCTGAAGAGGGTCACCCTGGAACTTGGCGGCAAGTCACCCTCAGTCGTTCTCTCAGACGCAGACCCACAGGAAGCGATTGATGGGATATGCCGCGCGATCTTCACCAACCAGGGCGAGGTGTGCACTGCAGGATCACGGGCGTATGTCCACCAGAGCATCTTCGAGGAAGTTGCCGAGGGAGTCGAGCAGCGGGCAAAAACCATGCGGATTGGCGACGGACTGGATCCCGAAACGCAGATGGGACCACTCATCACAGCCGGCCATCGCGCCCGTGTCCACGGCTTCGTAGAACGCGGACGCAACGACGGGGCCCATGTCAGCACGGGAGGAAGGATCCCGGAAGACGAAGGCTTCTACTACCCACCGACGGTAGTGCGGGACGCCGCGCACCTCTCCGAAATTGTCCAGCAGGAAATATTCGGTCCTGTGCTCCTCTTGAACTCATTCGACTCCGAGCAGCAACTGATCGGGCTGGCGAACGGCACAGACTTCGGTCTGGCCGCAGGTATCTGGGGCAAGGATGTCAGCACAATCCTCCGCATAGCCGATCAACTGCACGCCGGAACTGTCTGGGTCAACGGCTACCACGCCGTCGATCCTGCCCTGCCCTTCGGCGGATGGAAATCATCCGGCTGGGGGCGGGAACTCGGTCCCGATGTCCTTGACCACTACACAGAAACGAAGAGCGTCTACGTGGCAAACACATGACCGCCGAGGACGTAGCCATCCGGCATTGGAGTCCTCACGCCGCAGCCATCCGCCAACGCGCCCGCCAGGGAACCTCAACGGCGCTTCTGGTCAAGGAGAACATTGAAGTCAGCGGATTCCCATTTGAATGCGGCTCAGCTACACGGCTGGGACACTCCGGCGACCGGGACTCCAGCTCCGTACAAGCCCTGAAGTCAGCAGGGTTCGAGCCTGTCGCTTCGACGCGTTGCGATGAATTCGGCTACGGATGCACGGGCGAGGCCAACACCGCCGGGCCCTGCCGGAACCCCCACGACCCGACAAGGGTATCCGGAGGGTCAAGCGGGGGTGCGGCCGTGGCGGTCTCCCTGGGACTGGCCGGCAGCGCGTTGGGAACCAACACAGCCGGTTCCGTCCGCATCCCTGCCGCGCTCTGCGGGGTATACGGCTTCAAGCCGTCATACGGGAGCATCAGCGTCCAAGGAGTCTTCCCCTTGTCACGGTCCTTGGACCATGTCGGTCTGATCACCGCCTCTTGTCAGGACCTTATACGGATGTGGGACGCATGATCCGGTACCAGGGGTGCCCATCATCGGGTTTGCCAAAGAGTCCCAAGCCTACGACCCGGACAAGCACGTCACTGAAGCATGGAAACCCGTCTACAACGCACTGGGGACGCTGCCCGCAGCTTCCCTGCTCGGCTGGGACGACTGCCAGACCGCTGGCAATATTGTGCAGGCGTACGAAGCCTTTCAAGTGCACAGGGGGCGCCTCGACCTGCACCGCAGCGGTTATCACCCCGACGTCCTGGCCCGGCTTGAAACCGCAGGCCGCATCTCCGTCAACGAATACATCACTGCCCGGGAGGCAATGACCCATTGTCGCAGACACGCCGAGGAAGCCCTAGGAGACGGTGATGCCATCGTCCTGCCAACGTGCCCAGTAGTCGCTCCAACAATCGGAGCGACTATTGTGCACCTCGCAGACAAAAGCTTGACTCCCCGGTCGGCGCTGCTGCGCAACACCCGAGTAGCGAACTACTCCGGCCTGACAGCACTGACCATGCCGCTGAGGACGGCCGGGCTGCCCGTCGGAATTCAAATAATAGGAAGAAACAACGACACGGTACTGCGGGCCGGTAACTTCATCCGGACGCTGGGTGTAGTCACTCCGTCTGGTAGAAAGTCCCCGCCTGATCCCAGTTTTTCTCCAGCCTGGCGAGAGACGACTGAGAACTTTCGGGACGCATGATGCTGCACACGGTCAGGAGTGCATCGACCACGGAAATGACCGGCGCAGTGGACTGAAAGAAAGTCTCCCCGGACTGGGCGGTTACCAGAGCCAGATTTGAGCGTACCGCTGTCGGACTAAGCACATCATCGGTGATCGCCACTCGGGTCATCCCGATCTCCTGCGCCATCTCAACAACGGAAACCGTGCTCGAGTTGTATCTGTGCATCGACACACTGATGAGCACGTCATTCTCCGTTGCTTTATGCAGATGCAGCGCACTGTCCGCCCCCGATGACTCAACCAATGTCGCTGGCATGCCTATCATCTGGCAGCCGCTCCACAGCAGGTGCGCCGCAGGGTAAGCCATCAGATGGCCGACAACGAAGATGTGCCCTGCCTTCAGCATGGCATCTGCAGCTGACGTCACCTGAGCCGCATCGAGTGTTTTCGCAGTCGCACTCAGGGCCTGCGCGTCCTCGAAAAGACAGCGTTCAACGACGGATTCAGCCGGGCCCAGATTCCTTAGCGTTGCCTCGAAGCGTCTGACCGTCGTCACGTCCCGAACCAGGGCCCTCTGCATGGACCGCTGCATATCAGGGTAGCCCTTGTAACCCAACGCCTGTGCGAACCTGACCACTGTTGCCTCACTGACGCCCACAGCTTGCGCAATGGTCGCGGCGGTTAACAAGCCAGGCGTCGAGTCCTGAGCGGTTACATACTCAGCGATCCGACGGTGGCTCTTCGACAAGTGCTGCGCCGCCGATCGAATACGTTCGTCAAAGGGCTTCGTATCCACGTCGGCTCTGCTCCTCATGTCTGCAAGAATTTCATTCCAATGCAAGAATTATTGCATGGAGCGTTGTGATTCTCGCCTGAGCGTTCGGGCCGATGGTCGATGACCCTGATTCCGTCAAGGTGGCCGGGCGCTCGTCGACACCCAATTCACTCTAGTTGGTGGTTCATCGAGAGGCTTTGGTTTCTGGCGTCCATGGCTTGTGCTCGTGCGTGAGCCAAACCATTGCAGGGTTTAGAGTACGCACGAGTAGCTGGCCCTCCGTGCGGGGGTTATCGAGTTCGTCGAACCAGACTGCCGTGTCTCCAGCGATGATCGTCGGGCCTTCATCTCCGTCGATGACAACGACTTGTGAGCCCCGGGTGTGGCCTGGCGCTGAAAGGAGTCGTAGCCCGGGAAGCAGTTCCAACTCGCCGTTGACTGGAACGTAGTGCATCCCGGGCGGGTCCACCCATTCAGGGATGGTGTAGTCGTTCTGGTTGCGGGCGTCGTCGAGTTCCTGACGCTGGACGTAGATGGGCTTGCCCGCGAAGAGGTGATTGCCTCCGCAGTGGTCGAAGTGCAGGTGGGTATTGACGACGATGTCGACACTTTGGATGTCGAAATCCTGTTCCTTCAACGGGTAAAGTCGGGGATCCATGTCGGCGACCGCGGGATGAAGCTGCGTCATGCCCGTGTCCACCAGCACACGCGCATCGGGGTGGTCAATGATGTGCACATAGACCGGCATCGGCTCGCCTTCGGGAAGCAGCTCGGCCACACGAACGGCGGTAACAGGGATTGCAGCGGTGGAATTCACTTCTTTACCTCAGTTCCAAATGATGGCCTTGACGTGTCCCGGAGCAACAGACCGATGAGCCGAGGCTGCCCGTCTGCTGCCCTGGTCTAGAATCCCATCCGCTGACGCCTCCGTCGAGCAGGTGCACCCAGAACTCCTGAGCCGGCGCGCGCAGGGCAGCTGATCTTCACATCGTTGGCGTGACCGCGGGCCATCAGCTGCTGCGCTCATCACAGATCAACTCAGGGGGCCCTGAACTCCGGGCGTGACAGCAGGAACCAGAGCTCCAAGCATCAGGCCGTAGCCCAGCGCAATCCTCAATTGCAGCCACTCCGCCGGCCATTTTCGAACGCCAATAACCGATGTTGTGTCAACCTCGGTTGACGAAAGGTAAATTATCGGCCCTTCCAAAAGTGGTGGGGGCGGCGGTCGTGGAAGTCGCCAGTCCACGAACTGACGTCGCATTTTAATTGGGCTTCGTGGCTTCTATTGCTTTCGCGTCCCCAAGTACAGCGGGGCCACCCTTCCGGTGAGGGCGGCGCCGCTGTACTTGTAACGCTGGTATTCGCGCTGGGATGAGGACCAATACTGGTGCCCAGGTTCAGGGTCAGGTGCCTACTGAGCCTCGGGAGGAGGACCATGGTTTAGCCCTTCACACCGGACATGGCGACTCCCTTGATGACGTGCCGCTGGAAGAGGATATAGACCAGGAGCGGCGGGATCATGGCGATGAGCATGGCCGCGAAACGTACTCGGGGGTCGACGTAGAAGTTCGGGTTGAACATGTTGGCGATCGCGACGCTGAGCGCCTGTACGTCCTGGCCGGTTACCAGCGAGGGCCACAGGAAGGCGCCCCATACGCTGAGGGCAAGCAGAACCGTGGCTGTGATCAGACCGTTCCGCAGCATCGGGACGACGATGAGGAAGAAGATACGGAAGTGGCCCGCTCCGTCGACTTGGGCCGCTTCGATGAATGACCGCGGCAGGTCTTCCATGAACTGCATGAGGATGAATACCGAGAGCGGGGACACCATGAGAGGCAGGGCTACGCCAAGGTATGAGTCAGCCAGTCCCATGTTGAACACCTGCCGGTACAGGGGTACGACGTACAGAACGAGCGGAAGCATCATCGATCCCATGAGGATGGCGAACAGGAACCTTTTCCCTGGGAAATCAAAGAAGGTGAATTCGTAAGCGGCCAGCGAGCTGGTGAGGGCCATTCCCGCGATTGCGATCAGTGTAAAGATCAACGTGTCCCGCAAGGTGGTGCCCAGATCGAGTGCAGTGAAGGCTTCGACCACCTTGGACCATCCGTTGTTGAGGTCGTCGGGTACGAGCGCTGTGCTCATGTTCGTTGAGTCTGCGGAGAAGGTGGCGCTGAGGATCATCCACAGCGGGTAGAGGCTGGCCAGCAGCCAGATGAGTGCGAGCACGGCCATCAGGATCGTTCCCGTACGCGATCTTTTCTTTCCAGCGATAGGTGATCGCATAATCACACCTTCTTCCGGCGCAGTTTGAACATGATGAATGTGACGGCGATGATGATCACCATCAGGATCACGCCTTCAGCGGCTGCCCGGCCGAGGGCGGCTTCGCCGCCTATCCGGACGTTGCGGACCATCTCCATGACGGGGAACAGCATGACCTGGTTTGGACCGCCAACCGAGTTGGGATCCGAACCGCTGGTGAGAATTTGCGGGATGTCGTACACCTGCAGGGCGCTGATAAGTGAATAGGTGATGACGAAGAAAATGATGGGCTCCATCATTGGTATGGTGATGCGCATCATCTTCTGGAAAACGTTCGCGCCGTCCAGGTCGGCAGCCTCGTAGAGGTCCTCCGAAATTTCCTGCATGCCGGTGCTGAAGATCACGAAGTTGAACCCGACTGAGTGCCACACGTCGATGAAGATGATGAGTGCGATGGCCCAGCCTGCTGTGTTGACCCAGTTGACGTCCACTGCGATTCCAAGCTTGGCGAGGCTGGAGGCGACGAGCCCGTTGTCAGAGTCCATCAGCCACAGCCAGATGCCCACGCACAGGAACAAGGGAATCGCGGTGGGCACGAAGAACCCGCTGCGCAGAAACGACTGGAACCGTCGGGGCAGGTTGTGCACGATGAGGGCCAGACCCAGGGAGACGCCAAGGCCGATGACGACGGTGATGGGGACATAAATGGCCAGGTTGAGCAGTGATTTGAGGAATCGGGTTGATCCGAGTCCCTCACCGCTCAGAATGTAGAGGTAGTTTTCGAGTCCCACGAAATGAAGGGTGCTTCGGCTCGAGACGGACCAGTCCGTGAAGCTCATGGCGAGGCCGTACACCATGGGCGCGCCGACGAAAACGATGAGCAGGAGGAAGAACGGAGCAAGGCCAATGTAGATCGGCAGGCTCCGGGCAAGGCGGGTTTTCAAGGGGAGGCGACGAATAGGTGCCGGTGCGTTGCGACTCCCTGGCGAGGCCCGATCGAGGCTCGGTTTTAAGTCCGTACTCACGTGAGTACCTTTCTTTTCTTGCGGTCGTGATACCTGTGCCCAGAGTGTTACCCCTGGGCACAGGTCCTGTTTCGGTTACTCGCCAGCCTCGGCATAGAGGCTGTTAATTCCCTTGACGAACTCTTCTGCGGTTTGCTTCGGCGTGAGCGCACCGGCGCCCAGCTGCGCCACCGGGTCGGTCATTGCAGTGGGCCAGAATACGCCTGACTTCATGAAGTCCATCTGTGGCATGCCGCCCTTGAGGCCTTCGGAGGACACTTTCGCCATTGCGGAGGAGCTAACGACGGCCGGATCGTCCATGACATCCTGGCGCAGGGTGGGGCGACCCGTTTTGAGGGTCCATTCCTTCTGCACGTCGTACGATCCGAGCTTTTTCATCAGTTCTGCAACCAGTTGGTTGCGGCTGTCGTCCTTGCTCTGGACGCCGTAGAAGAAGTCCCAACCCTGAAGCCCGCCGGTCCTGCCACCTTTTTCATAAGGAGGCGTGAGGACGAAGTCGTACTGAATCCCGCTCTGCTTAATCGCTGGCTCACTCCAGGGGCCACCAATCATGTAACCGAGCTTGTTCGATTTGAACGCCTCCATGGTGCTGTCAGCCTTGTAGATCATCGATTGGTTACCGAACTTGTCGATGGCCTTTACGGTCTCAAAGGTGCGCTCCAGCTCCTCAGGCTTGATGGTCGTTTTCCCGTCCTTGACGCCCTCAGTGATCTTGTCAGCGTCGGCGGCCATGATCGCCCCCGGCCCGAAGTAGTCATCCTTGGTCCAGGAGTGTGTAGCTGTCACACCCGAGGCCTGCACCTTTGCAAGCTGATCGAGGAACGCCTGCTGAGTGGGGATACCCTCGGCAGGGTCAACGCCGGCGTTCTTGAGCACGGTGAGGTTGCGATAGATGACGGGTGTGTAGCTGATAAACGGGACCGCCCAGACGCCATCGTCCTGGGAGACAGTCTCCAAGGCCTTCGGGTAGAAGCCCTTCGCGTAGTCCTCGTCGAAGACCGGCTTGAGATCGAGGAGTCCAACGGCATCGCGGTACTTCTTACCATCGCGGGCGCTTGCACTGAACGCATCGGGAAGTCCTACCCCGGACATCAGCCCCGAAAGGAGGTCTGCATCATTTTTGGGCACCAGCGTCACTGCGCCCACGTTGGCGTGTTCCTGCTTGAAATCATCAACGATCTTGTTCATGACAGCACCAGCTTCACCCTGCGTGAAGTCCGAGTACACCCAGAGAGTGAGATCTTGTTTCTTGTTTGGATCAGATGACTCGCTTGAGCCGCATCCTGTGAGAAGTCCAGCTGCGACAGCTAGCGCCGCCACTGCGCCGAGTGCTTTCTTCATCAAAGCTCCTTGCTTACTGAACTGGTTCCAGTTCATGGCTTTTGGGGTTGACCGGAAGACATCTAAGTCGAAGCGCTCAAAGTGAGGGCCGTCACTGCCTGTCGGTGTTAGTTAACCAGATAACCTTACTAATGCTGCCGGCGTCAACCCTCTGTCCCAAATGGAGGAAGATGGGGGCGCATCTATGAGAATTCCCTGCTGCTGCTGAAACCGCAGGGGCTCCCGATGGATTATTCCGTCATGGCGAATCAATTGAAAGCGATTCACCCGCAGCGGCTCCGCTTGCTCGCGTAATGATGCACGGGCCAGTTAGAGGCCCCGCATCAGCTCCAGGGCGGCACTGATTCTCTCCGGCCGCCCGCGGAGGATTGTCGGCTGGTTCGCGTCAGAACGACTTAGGCTGACGTGAGTCCTCGCACGCTGCGTGACCGGTCCGCGTCAGCAACCGTGGCAGCAGCGTTCTGGGTGGCAAAAATGACGGTCGTCCGATCGTCCAAGCGCCGCTTGTACCGGGATCCCAAGAGGCCGGAGAGGGCATGGTCAAGGGTGAGGGCGACTGCGCCTTCGACCGTTGCGTCCTCCCCCAATGAACCGGCAGTCACTTGCACCTCAGGCTTTACGCTTTGAACCACACCCCGGACACCTTCCAGGAGGTACGGATTCTGTCCGACCCCGCCGCCTAGGAGGATCAGCGCTGGATCGAGCACTGCTGCAAGGGAGAGCGCCAATTGCCCGATGTCGCGGGAATGCTGGTCAAGGGCTTCAACCGCCCTCGGAACGCCCGCACCGGCGTAGTCAAAGAGCTGGGCAACCGTAGTGGGTACAGGGCCCTGCCGGACGTCCCAAGTAGAGGTCCACCGGTCAAGGAACTGGTTTGCACCGAGATAGTCCTCAAGTGCGAAGCGGTCAGAGTTCTCGGGCTTCGCAGGCCATCCCGTGGGAAGGGAGGAGACTTCTCCCGCTCCCCCTCGTGCCCCGCGAACAACCCGCCGGTCCGCGACAATGCCCGAACCTATGCCGACGCCTACTTGAAGGAAGACGAAATCATCGACCTCCTGCGCGCTTCCCAGTTCCATTTCCGCAAGTGCTGCGCAGTTCACGTTGTTCTCGAGCAGCACGGGGACGCCCTCATCCAGATCGAGGGCTGCGAGGATGTCGGCCAGCGCGGGCCTGCCGACGGTCCGGCTGGACGATTCGTCGTTGAGATATTGCGAAATGACACGGGGCACAGCGACGCCCACCGCGCGTAAGGGGCCGGCCACGGGAGCCAACTCGTCAATCATCCGGGTGACCAGGCTGCTGACCAGGTTCAGGATTTGTTCATTGCGGCTCCCTGGACCGCTGAGGCTCTCACTAACACTCTTCAGCTCACGGCCATCCAAGCCTCGCGAAAGGACTTTGACCCGGGTGGAACCGATGTCAAGGCCCAGGAGCCATCCTGCAGATGCGGCGATCGCATAAACGGTTGCAGAGCGACCAAGCGAGCCTTGCCGAGCGCGGACCGGCGCTATCAGGCCAGCATTCTCCAGCGCGCTGACCGCGAGACTCACCGTCGGTTTGGATACGTCCAGGGAAGCACTGATGTCGGGACGCGTGCACTCCCCCTTTGCGTAGACAACCGAAAGCACAGTGCGTTCGGTCTCGGTGAGCTCAATCTCGAAAGGAGAAGTAGCCATCGGACCTCCTAGGTTTCTTTATTAACTTACCTTCCAAATGCTCCGCAGGGTTGACCGCCAGGCATTAGTAAGGTTATCTGGTTAACTAATGCACGCACTGAAGAAGGAAGATCGAATGACAACCACTCGACCATGGCTCCATTTTGACGAGGGCATCGCGGCACAGTCGGCAGGGCTCACCGAGTCCGTGCAGAAAGTCCGCGAGTGGCTGTCCGCAGGCGCAGCCGAACCCATCAAGGGAAAGAGCCTGCTTTTTGCCGGGATCGGGGCAAGTTACGCAGCCGCCGCAACCCCTGTTTACTTCCTGCGCGAAGCAGGTATTGCTGCCTTCCGGTCATCCTGCGCTGACGTCCCGGACGAGGGCACTTCCCTCGCTGAGGTATACGTAGGAATCTCGCAGGGAGGCCGCAGCCGGGAAACCATTCAAGCCCTGCTGACCGTGCCGCGGGAACGCCGCATGGCTGTCGTCAACAACTCGGATTCACCCCTTGCCAGCGAGGCCGGGGTGGTTCTCAGTGTTGGTGACCTGCTGGACAGCCGCATGTCCTCCATCGGCTTTACGGCCACCGTCGCGGCCCTTGGCCTGCTGGCCGAGTGGATCACGACCGGAACGACGGACGCTGGATGGGACGACATCGGGCCACTGACCGAAAAGGTCATGGCCGAAAATGATGAAGTCCTTCGGCTCTTTGCGGCCGAAATTGCTGAGCGCGGAACCGTGGATGTCGTTGCCGCGGCTCCGAACCTGACATCCGCAGAACAAGGAGCCTTGCTGTTCCGTGAGGGACCCTTCGTTCCCTCGATGGCCATGGACACCAGGTCCTACCTGCACGGTCCGATGGACTGCGCCGGACCCTCTACTGCTCATGTGCTGTTCGGCCGCGAAAGAGAGGGCTTGCTCGCTGATCAGCTTTCGGAGAAGAAGGTTCCGATCCTTCTGATTACTGATGAGGATGTGACGGCCTCCGCGACAATCATCCGCATTCCCCAGCTCACCGCCGTGCAGCGCTCCGTCCTGGAGGTGGCACTGATGCAACGCCTCGTCCAGCACACGGCCGATGCTTTTGGGCGGAACATTGAAGACCGTGCCTTCACGCGATACGACACAAAGGTGGACAGCGTGCGGCAGGTTATCGACGGAACATTGTGACCACAACAGTTGTAGGAGTCGACGTCGGCGGCTCCAAAACCGCAGTTCGGGCCGCCGACGCCGGTTCCGGAAGCCTCTCAACCGATATAGCGGTCCCGACGCAGTCCTGGAGAGGCGAAAGCTTCCCCACTAAAGCGCGCGTCATTCTGGACCTAGTGGACCTGCACGTCGGTAGCGATATTGCGGCTCTCGCTGTTGGTGCTCATGGATGCGACACCCAGGAACAATGCGACGCCCTCCAAAGGGCCATCGCCGAGATGGCGTCCTTCCCGGTACGGGTTGTCAATGATGCACATTTGCTTTCATACGCTGCCGGCTACCCCGAGGCCATTGGTGTAATTTCCGGGACAGGATCCATAGCCGTCGGCACCACCCCTGAGGGGAAGGGGATCTCGGCCGGCGGATGGGGCTGGCTTGTTGGCGACGATGGTGGTGCTACCGGCCTGGTCCGAGAAGCGGTCCGCGCGGCTCTTATCGCATCGGATTGCGGCCACCGAGATCCCATATTGGAAACCGCGCTGATAACAGCAGCTGGGGTAACCAGGATCGGGGAGGTCAGCATGAAACTCATGCTTGAACGACCCGAACAATGGGCGCTCCTCGCACCCGCCGTGTTCACAGCCTCCGCGGCCGGTTCAACCATTGCTAAATGGGTGGTCAACGCAGCCGCCCGTTCCCTGAGTGACCTCGTGGATTCCCTCGCAAAGCGCGGGGCAGCGGCCGAGCAGATCGTGCTCGGCGGTTCGGTCATCGCTTCCCAGCCGGAATTCGCTGCCGAAGTGCGCTCACTATTGGCGACTTCCCATCCACACGCCACGTCGGTCGTGCTGGATCAACCGCCGGTCGCCGGGGCTCTGGTGATCGCCCACATGCTTCACTCAGACCGCGAGAATGAAACCGGGGATGTCGTGGCGGAGCCTGCACCGCGCATATGCATGTAGTTCGAGGCGTTGACTGGTTCGGCGGCGTGGATCAATCCGCGCCACGCCGCCGAGCTGCAACGACTCGTGCCATCCTCCGCGCCCGGCACACCGCTTCGCTGCTCTCCGCGGACTAGGAGCTGATCAGCGATGGAGCATGGACCAGCGCGCCCATAGCCGCTGATGGCGCGTGAGAACTGCAGGCCGAGCAAATTCCTAAGGTATTGCTCGGCCGGAGAGCCGCCGCTCCCGCCACAGTGGCGGCACTCCCGCGGTGTCCCTTGCTTACCTACGGCTCGCGACCCTTCCGCAGCAGCCCTCTAGATCCACCGTGAAGCAGGACTATCGTTGGGCCAGTTCAGCTTGATGGAATGTTGCGTGGAGGGCCGTGAGGTGCCGGGACAGTGCTTCACGGCCGGCGTCAGTCAGGCTCCGCCAGGCGCTCGGGCGTTTGCCGACGTAATCCTTCTCGACTGCTACGTATCCGACGTTTTCCAGTACGCCAACCTGTTTGCTCAGCACGGGATCAGCGACTTCGATAGTGTCCCTGACCCCACCCAATTCGGCTTGGTCCACCTTCGCAAGGGCGGCCGCGATGGTAAGCCGTACTGGCAGGCTCAGATACTCGTCCAACTCCAGCCGGGGATGAACCGGCACCTTCTCGAGGCTCACTTGCCGCGCCGTCGTGGAGCAGCGGCAAGTAACGGAGGGCCGTTACCGCCGCATACGGTACTCAGAGCGACCAATCGTGGTTCCCGGTGATGTCCAGCAATGCAATCCCGGCCCCGAACAGCCCTGCGGTGACCGCGAACGCTATTGATTATCGTCTGGCCCACGGGGGACTGGAAGCCCGGCGGGTGCGTGCATTACCAGCGGCATGTTGCCACCAAGGTGACAACAAGGGCCACCGTGGCCGAAGTGTTGTGTTGCAGGTAGAGGTAGACGACGACCAGAAGATTCGCCGCAACCTGGGCAGCCACGAGGATGGTGTATCGGCCGCCGAGCGTCTCAGCGGCGCGCGAGATGCGCACCCCTCCCCTGTCGCCGCTTCGGCCGTCAGGAGTTGTTCGCCGCAGGGTGTCGTTCACATGAGTGACACGGTCATT
The DNA here is from genome assembly GCF_056400005.1 of Arthrobacter sp. 01L42. Lineage (NCBI taxonomy): Bacteria > Bacillati > Actinomycetota > Actinomycetes > Micrococcales > Micrococcaceae > Arthrobacter > Arthrobacter sp. 01L42. The sequence continues at coordinate 77,198 of NZ_JBFTSL010000017.1, forward strand.
GTTCATTGTGTCCCCTGTCGGATCGTTGAGAGGTATTTGCATCCACCCGTCCGGGGCCCGAGTAATCGTCTGGCCTATGACAGGTGCGGGTTACTCGGGGCCGGCCGAAAAGCGCGCTTAGCGCACCGGCCAGCGCCGGCGACGTGAGCGTCCGGTCCGCCCGAGACCGCGGATGCTTCCCCCGTCGCCGGCTTCACCAGCGCGCCGAATCCCGCCACCGTTTCCCTGAAGTCAGGCTGACCGAATATCCCTTCTCGGCGTTCGGACCCCGGTTGTCAGTAGGTGAGGGATTAGCGCATCTCGTACGAGTCTTACCGAAGATTTGAGGGAGGCGGAGAATCGCCCGTTAGCCGGTTCGGCACGCGCTCGGACATCAATCGAGCTTGGGCGGTAACCAGGGGGCAGTCTGGGTGACAGAACTCGGTGAGCGCTGAAATTGCGGCCCCCGGCCCGCAGTGCCCTAGGGGACCCCGCGGGTTGATCTAGAGACCAATTCCACGATCTTCAGGGCCTTCGAGTCCGTCATCGAAGGTTCTCGATGGCTGGCTTCGCCATCTCATTGATTATCAATCCTATAGAATCGCTTGACTTCCCCATCGGGCCACCTCAGACTGTGACTTACGTCATATACAAAGTTCACACCAACTGAGGAGGACCCTTGGTCCAGCAGCGCGTAACGATCATCGGGGCAGGTATCGTCGGGGCGTCGATCGCCTACAGGCTCGCGGCGGAGGAAAGCCTGGACGTGAGAATTGTTGACGGTTCATCCCCGGGTTCGGGAACGACCTCGGCCAGCATGGCTTGGCTCAACGCGAGCAATAAGCGCCCCGAAGACTACTTCCGGCTCAACCACGCCGGCGTCCGCGAATACGAAGCCCTGAGGAAGGAGCTACCGGCGGAATGGCTTCATCAGGTGGGTTCGCTTGCCGCGGACTCGTTCACTCCGAGCCTGGCCGATCGCATTGCCGAACTCAGGAAGTGGGGCTATGGGGTGGAGAGTCTCACGGCAAGGGACGCGTATGGTCGTTTCGCTCCGGGAGCAACCGTTACAGACCCCGAAGAGCTTGTCGCCCATTACGCGGAAGAGGGATGGATCGAGACAACCAAGGCCATCTCCGCCCTGCTTCTGAATGCAGCCCAACACGGGGCCGTATTTCAACAGGGATGCACCGTCATCCGCATTGATGAACTGAATCCCGGTTTCCTGCTCACTCTCTCCGACGGGACGACGTTCAAGAGTGACATCGTCGTCAACGCGGCGGGCCCTCGAGGGGACCGGGTTGCGTCACTTCTCGGGCGGCACCTGCCGCTGGCGCCCACGAAGGGCATCACCCTCAGGCTGTATGCCCCGGAACTTGAGCTGAAGAAGGTACTGCTCACCGGGCTGGCGGAAGTTCGTCCTGATGCCGACGGCTACGTGCGGGTACACGACGACGCCGTGGACGGAACCATGGCTCAGGGCGCGGCAACTGACCGCAACGAGATCATTCAAGAGCTCCAGGCAAATGCAGGAAGGCTTTTCCCGGTCTTGGCAAAGGCCCCTATCGCGTCCGTGTTCATGGCGAACCGTCCGATTCCTGCAGACTCGTATTCGTGCATCGGACCCGTGCAAGAAATGGACGGGTATTTCGAAGCCATCACCCACAGCGGTGTGACTCTGGGCCCGCTGATCGGCAGATTGATCCGCGAGTTCATCGTCGACGGTACTAAGAACGAGCTGCTCACCTCCAGATTCTCCCCGGACCGATTCTCTGACTTCTAACCCTTCGTCCAACGAAAGTAGATGCTTCATGAAAAAAATAGTCACGTTCGCAGCACTTGTGATGGCAGCCGGACTGGGGCTCACCTCCTGTGCAAACCCCGACGACGCAGCCTCGGCTGCCAATGACGTCAAGGCGACTCAGACTGCGGTCGCAGCCGATGACGCCATCGCCGCCATGGTGCCTGAAAACATCCGAAAAAACGGCACATTCACGGCAGCAGTCAACCCGGATGTTCCCCCGGTGAAATTCGTAGATGCTAACGGCAAGATCACCGGGCTCACACCGGAGCTACTGGAAGCAGCAGCCCAAGTCATGGGACTGAAGATGGAGCTGCAGCAATCACCGTTCGATGCGCTCGTCCCAGGACTGAACGCCCAGCGCTTCGAAGTTGTGCTCTCAATCGGAGACTTCAAAGAACGACAGGCGCAAATCGATTTCATCGACTACATCCGCCAGGGAACGGCAATCCTGGTTCCGGCTTCGAGTAAATCCACAGCCCTAACCCCTGACCAATTATGCGGGCTCAGAGTCGGGCACGCGCGCGGCACACGGGAAGCAGGACTCCTCGAGAAGGCCACCGCCGCATGCGCCGCGGAAGGAAAACCCGCGCTGACAGCCTCGGGGTACCAGGATCTCGCCTCGGCCATCATCGGCGTGAAGAGTGGCCAGGAAGACGCCGTCTGGGGCGATTCCGTAGCGATGCTCTATAACGCCGGCCAGAACCCGGATCTCTACAAGGTCGTCTACACAGCCCTTGAGGGCCCCTACGGGATTGGGATCAACAAGGAAAATCACGAATTCAGGGACGCGCTCCAGGCTGCCTTGAAGAAGCTGGCCACAGACGGAGTCTACGATGAGCTCCTTGCGAAGTGGGGCCTGACCGATCTCGCAATGCCTGAGTTCCCCCTCAACACCGGACCATACCAAAATGGGTAAGTTGGCCTCTGCCGCGGCGGCACCACCAGCTGGCACACCCGAACTGCTCAGTGGCGCCCAGCTACCCATCAGGCGGCAAGTCAGCAAAGCCAAGTGGGTAACAAGCGCGGTGGCCGTTTACGTGGCACTTGTGTTGATCCAGTTCTTTGTCTTCAACGAAAACTGGCACTGGGAGGTAGTGCTGTCCTACATGTTCAGTGAGCGCATACTGACCGGCCTCCTGAACACTATCGTCCTGACGATCCTGACCACCTTGCTTGGCCTGTGCCTTGGGATATTAACAGCGGCGTGCCGCATGTCGCCGCTACCCATCCTCCGCGCCTTTGCGGCCCTCTACGTGTGGGTCATCCGAGCAACTCCCCCCTTGGTAATGCTGCTCTTTGTGTTCTTTTTGGGAGCGCTGGTACCGCGGCTTGAGTTCGGCATCCCCTTTGGGCCGTCGTTCTTCGGGATTCCTACCAATGACGTTATTTCGCGATTTTCCGCAGCCATCGTCGGGCTCGGGATATATCTGGGAGGATATTCCGCTGAAGTCTTCCGCGGTGGAATAACGGCAATCCCCAGCGGTCAGTTTGAGGCCTGCAAAGCCCTGGGAATGTCGCCTTGGGCCGCCTACACCAAGGTTCTTGGTCCACAGGCAATCAGAGTGATCATCCCCCCGATGGCAAACGAAGTCATCACCATGTTCAAGGCCACTTCCCTCGTGACCGTCATTGGGTACTCAGAACTGTTGACTACCGTCCAGTTGATTTACGCGCGCAACTTCCAAACGATACCGCTGCTCACGGTCGCGGTTATCTGGTACCTGGTGCTGACAAGCATCGCCATGTTCGGACAATCCAAGCTGGAGAAGCGGTTCGGCCGAGGATTCAACCGTCGCGTCATGAAATCGCCCGACAGCGAACTACAAACCGGGTTGCAACAGGTCGGAGAACCGAGATGACGAATAGCCACGTAGGTTTTCTTGAAATCGTTGGACTCGAGAAGAAGTTCGGCGACTTCAGGGCCCTCCAGGACATCAACCTTTCCATCGAGAAGGGCACCGTGACGTGCATCGTTGGGCCGTCCGGTTCCGGCAAAAGCACCCTTTTGAGAACCATCAACATGCTGGAAACTATTGACGGCGGCGCCATCTTCTTCCAGGGAGAAATGATGGGTTTTCGAGTCAGCGGAGACCGTAGACACCCCGTGTCAGCAGCAAAAGCACGGGAGCAAACACTCAACTTCGGCATGGTGTTTCAAAGCTTCAATCTCTTCCCGAACTACACGGCCCTCGAGAACGTGATGCTGGCTCCGACGCTGGTGGGAAAGACCAGAAAGAAGGAGTTCCGCCAGAGGGCCGAGGAGCTGCTTCGCCGGGTCGGACTCGCCGACAAGACAAACAACTACCCCAGCGAACTATCCGGAGGACAGCAGCAGCGGGTCGCGATCGCACGCGCCCTGGCCATGGAACCGAAGATCCTGCTCTTTGACGAACCAACGAGTGCCCTAGACCCGGAACTGGTCGGCGAAGTCCTGGCCGTCATGCGTGAACTGGCGCTCAAAGGTTCAACCATGCTGATCGTCACCCATGAAATGAAGTTCGCCCAGGACGTTGCCGACACGATCGTCATGATGGACGGAGGCCGCATCATCGAACGCGGAACGCCGGACCAACTACTCAACCGACCTGCAACAGAGCGCACCAAAAAGTTCTTCGCATCCGTCAACGACTAACAGCCAACAAAGGATACTCGTGTCTACTGCAACCCTCCAGGAATATGACCCCTACACGCGCCTTACCGAGTTGGGGCTCTCCCTGTCCGTCCGGAAGATGAGGGCTGACTGGTTCGCACCCACCATGCGTTCCGGGGATCTCCTCTTCACGTCCGGGCAAGTGTCCGTCGACGAAAACGGCCCCGTTGCCCGTGGCCGGCTCGGCCAGGAAGTGGGAGTGGAGGAGGGACAGGCCAGCGCCCGGGTGGCCATGCTCAACGTCCTGTCGCTCGTACACCAGAGCACTGGCGACTTGAGGCTATGGCGCCCGTTCAAGATCGTGGTCTACGGCGCCACCACACCCGAGTTCGAACAGCTCAGCGAAGTGATCAATGGCGCATCGCTTCTCCTAGTCGACGTATTTGGACCCGAGTACGGGACGCACGCACGGACCGGCGTCAGCATGGTCACGCCCGCGCACGGCGCCGCTGTGGAAGTCGAAGCAATATTCCAGCTTCGCACATCACCTGACAACCGACCAGGAACTCCAAACGACCTTTCTTAAGGACATACGTTGACGATGAACCGTGTGGAAACGAAAACAACATCGCGCCTAATGGCGCATTCGAGCCTGGCCGACAACGTCTACCTCGAGCTACTTGACCGCTACATGCACCCTGATTTTCCTCCGGACGCTGTGATCAGCATTGACAAACTCGCCAAGGAGTTCCAAACGTCCCAGACACCTGTGCGGGAAGCCCTGACCAGACTTGAGCCCCTTGGTTTGGTCCGCAGAACTGCGCTTAGGGGATACAGGGTCGCTCCCCTGCTTAGCATCGATGAGCTCACGCAGCTGGTGGATGCAATCCTTCTCATTGAGCCAGACAATATGTTCCGCGCGGCGACCAAGATGAACAAGAACGAGCGTGCCCTACTGGAGTCCAAGTTAGCTGGGCTGACTCACCACGATCCGCGCATCTCGCTGGACAGGTATGTTTCATATCTCCGCGAGATCCGGGACATCAACGAGTTCCTGAACACAGCCTCGGGAAATATTTACCTGGCATCCAGCGTGCAGATTCTTAACAGTCGCATCGAGCGTTTCCGGCTGACCACCTCGCAGACGCTTAACACCGTCGAATCAGAAGTAGGTGAAATTTCAACGCTTGTAGCGTTCCTTGTCGACGGAGATGCCAATGGCGCACGAGAGGCATCAAGAAGCTATCTAAAAAATCTGAAGGGCCGTCTGGTCCGACAGCTGATGACCATGTTGCGAGCTTAATAACCCGTGACAACAAAAGATGCGTTGGCGACTCCCCCTCCCACCCTCAACCAACGGATCCTGCGCCTGGCGGTGCCCGCATTGGCGGCCCTGCTGGCCGAACCCCTGTTCCTACTTAGTGATCTGGCGATCGTAGGTCACCTTGGCACCGGGGAGTTGGCGGGAGTGGGGCTTGCCTCAGTTGCATTGCAGACAACCATCGGATTGCTCGTGTTCCTCTCTTACTCGGTCACTCCTGCAGTCGCCAGACTATTCGGCTCCGGAAGCTTGAAAGAGGCGCTTGCCTTGGGGCGGGATAGTCTCTGGTTAGCTGTAGGCCTGGGGGCAGCACTGGCATCCGTTTGGTTGGTTTTCGCGGACCAAAGTCTGAAAATCATCAGCGTGGACCCTGAGCTCAGGGTCCACGCGTTCCAATACCTGATCTATTCGCTTCCAGGCTTGCCGGCAATGCTGGTTGTCCTGGCAGGGGCAGGCGTGCTCCGGGGGCTGCAGGATGCAAAGACACCGCTTCTTATCGCCGCTGTGGGTTTCGGGGGAAACATTGGGCTCAATGGCCTACTGGTCTATGGTTTCAACTTATCCGTTGCCGGGTCGGCGCTCGGCACGAGCGTGGCGCAGTGGGGCATGGCTGCCTCCTACGTCATCGTCATCGCGAATCGCTCACGTTCACTGCCTCTGAGTGCTGGTCCCCGGGGGCATGGGGTGCTTCGACTGTGCCGTTCTGGAGGATGGCTGTTCCTTAGATCAGTGACGCTCCGCTTCTCGATTTTGGCGACCGTCTGGGTAGCCACCGGCCAAGGAGTGGTGAATTTGGCGGCGCACCAGCTTGCGATGACGATATTCACCTTTTTCGTATTCACCTTGGACGCCATAGCTGTCGCTGCCCAGTCACTGATCGGCCTGGAGGCCGGTGCCGGCAGTCCTTCTGGTATCTCGGCCCTAGCACGACGGCTCGTTGCGTGGGGAACGGTGTTCGGAGTGGCCACTGGCGGTCTCGTGGCCCTGATCGCGCCATGGATTGGGTGGGCCTTTACAGTGAACCAGAACGTCCATCAAGTGCTTGCCACTGCCCTGCTGGCGATGGCGCTCGGACAGCCCCTGGCGGGCTACGTTTTCGTGCTCGACGGAATCCTAATGGGGTCGGGAGACGTCCGTTACCTAGGACTGGCCGGGATCGGCTCGCTAGCCGTCTATCTTCTGTATCTGCTCTGGCTAGGATCATCAGGATTGAACGGACGGACGGGTATGTTTTTCCTCTGGCTCGGCTTTGCCCTTGTCTTTATGCTTTCCCGAGCCTTGACGCTCTGGCTGCGAATACGGACTGGTCGATGGGTCGCTCGGGCATGATTACGGCGTCTTCTGATACCCGCGCACCGGCATTCCAATGTCTAGCCAGGCTCGTAGTTGAGTGAAAACTTAGAGCTATAGATTGCGGGAAAGGTGACAGACCGTGGACTCGTGCATGACGTACCTGCCGACGGGTCTGTCCTGTGGCTAATGCACGACGGAGCATCATAGAGAACCAGACAGGAACCTGCATTCTGCATTCGCCTCTGCTCAGCATGACCGGCCTCAAATAACCCTTCAGGTACAAGTACACCCCAGACTGACGTCAGGCGGCCAACCAAATATTGTCAGATTAGGGTCCAGCGGGCGTCTCCTGCACCCCACCGGTTGCCGGTCTTGGATCCCAATCTGACAGAAGGAGGCGGAAACGCAGCGCCGGCGCAGCTGGACATCGCTGCCATCAATCACGAATTGGCACTGCTCTTCCCGTCCGTTGCTGTCAACGGGCCGGATCCCGGCAGCCAGTGAGTGCTCCAAGAACTGATGCATCGGCTGCCTCCGGGCATCCGCCGCGAGTTCCGCTCCTACCTGGCCGGGGCAGGCCTTGACGGGCAGGCACTGGTGGAAAGGGAGTCGCCGAGGCGATGGCTCCTTACCGCTGGCTCGCCCGCCGCATCGGGCCCGAGGCCTAGCCCTCACCGCTGCGAGGATGGCGGCCGCCGGCCGAGGTCCATGAGGCAATGACCGAACTCGACCGGGTCCGGGACTGGATCGGCAAAGGCAACCGCGAGGACCAGACCGTGCCCGGGCTCCTGCTGCGTGAAGGCGCCCAGCAGCTCGGCCTGATCCGCAAGATCAAAGGCAGGCTCGTCCGCGGCGAAGAGGGTGGTGATGACCCGCGCAGTTGTGGCTGTTCTTCGCCCGAGCCATTGGCCGGGCTTGGTTGGGCACCTCAGGCCGCACCTCAAGCTGTCCTCGCCGCCCGGAACCTGGACGAAAGCGCCCGTGCGCTGCCCCGGGGTCCTTAATGGCCGTGCGCGCCGCGGCCGTCAGCCGTCCGCACGGTTGAGCCCCGTCAGGTTGATTTCTTGTTATCCAGGTCACATTGCGTCTATCGTTGTCGGGGGCCACAGCGTGGTGGCCCCGTTTTAGAGCGGAGAACTGTGTGAACGAGAAGCTGCGGGTGCTGGTCCGTGTGGACCTCGATGGCGCCAAGGCCCACGTCAATGTCCAGGGTCACGTGACGGTTCAGAACGTCCATGGCCTCTACGGTGTGGTCCAGCGCGCCGGCTCGCTCGCCTCAGGACTGTCGCTGGAACTCGATGTGACACGCGCACAGACTGACTCCGACGCCATGGGAGAGCTTCGTGCGTGTGCAAAGTCGCATCATCTGCCGGTGCACGTCGACCCTCGCCAGCGTGACTACCAGATCAGCCTCCTGACGCAGAACACCGCGGTGTCCGCGGCCCTGTCGCCAGTCCTGGCAGCCTGACGCGCAGCACTGGCTACTGGGGTTGGCCGTGCCCTTGGCTCACAGCTTGGGCCTGTGTGCCTGAATCTGATGTCCGTGCAGGGCGCGGAGCATGCGGTGTGAGAGAGCGCGTTGGACTTTCATTTGTAGCATCGCTCCCTTGCGTGACCGGGCAGCTGGCGGCATGTCTTATCCCGCGCACTCGATGCAGTACGGATGGCCGTCCCGTTCGCGCGCGAGCTGGGACCGGTGCCGGACCAGGAAGCAGGAGTAGCAGGTGAACTCGTCTTTGGCCTGGGGAATGACCTGGACGATGAGTTCCTCGGCAACGAACTCCCCGCCGGGGGTCATGGCCTCATCCAGTGCGTCGGCTTCGTCCAGTTCGCGGACGACGCTGCGGGCATCGGGTGCGCTGGCGGACTGCAGCGCTTCCAGGGACCTGTCCTGGGATTCCTTGACGTCGGAACGTACTTCGTCGTAATCAGTTGCCACTGAGGTGTGTCTCTTTCTGGTGTTCTTCTCTGACGGAACTGCAACGTACACCATCGGCCGGGTATTCCTTGGCCGGGAGGACCTGCTGGGCGGGTCCGGCCCCGGAGGAGCGCCGGTTGGCGGAGAGGCGCCCCAGGCGTTGCGGGCTTCGGCATCCGCGTCGGGTTCGGTCCGTTCCAGCGCCGCGACGATGCCTCTGGGGATGTTTGTTGGTTGACGGGGAGTTTATCGCAGGCAGGCGGCCAGAGGGAGGTGAGGCGTCCCAGGCTGCACCGGTTATTGTGGTCGTTCCTGGCTTTGTGGAGGCGGATGCCGGTGGCTTCGCTGCGCCGGTCACGTTGGAGTCCATCGCCGATCAGGCCGGCACAGAAGTTGGGTTTGACGGTTTGACGGTGTTCCGGGCAGCAGCGCACGACCGGGGTGCCCCGGTGTTGAGCTTGCCGGTCTTGGGCTTGATGGCGCAGTGGCCCGTTGACTGCTCTCCTGGTGGCCCTGCCTGACCGCATGGCGGGAGGGGTGGCAGCGCGGGGTCCTGTCGGGGGATCGCTCTGCGTGGGTGCATGGGCGCATCCGGGCTGGCAGGGCCCGCAGGTGTTGGGCGGAGAGTCTTGACTTACTCTTCCTCCGGCGAGACCCTGCAGGGATCCGGCAAGTTCCATCGACGAAGGACACCGCCATGCCCGCGGCAAACCACGAAAATGTCGGCGAGGACCTCTCACTGGTCGCTGAACTCGCTGCGCAGCTCCGGGTGGATTCCATCCGGTCCAGCACGTCCGCCGGATCCGGCCATCCGACGTCGAGCATGTCGGCCGCAGACTTGCTGGCTGTCCTGGTCAGCCGTCATCTGCGCTATGACTGGGACAACCCGGGCCTGGACACCAATGATCACCTGATCTTCTCCAAAGGCCATGCCTCTCCCCTGCTGTATTCGGTCTTCAAGGCCGTCGGCGTCGTCTCCGATGATGAGCTCATGACCGGCTACCGCCGGTTCGGCCAGCGCCTGCAGGGACATCCGACGCCGGCACTGCCGTGGGTAGATTTCGCGACGGGCTCGCTGGGGCAGGGACTTCCGGACGGCGTCGGCGTGGCCCTCGCCGGGAAATACCTGGACCGGCTCCCCTACCGGGTGTGGGTGCTGTGTGGCGACAGCGAAATGGCGGAAGGCTCGATTTGGGAAGCCCTGGACAAGGCCTCCCACTATGGCCTGACCAACCTGGTCACCGTCGTTGACGTAAACCGGCTGGGACAGCGGGGCGAGACCGAACTCGGCCGGGACATGGAGTCCTATGCCCGCCGGGTCCAGGGTTTCGGCGCCCAGGCCATGATCATTGACGGCCACGATCTCGACATGATTGACACGGCTTTTTCCACTGCGGCGAAAGCACCTGAAGGCAAGCCCGTGGTCATCCTCGCCAAGACCATCAAGGCCAAAGGCTTCCCACAGATCGAAGACAGTCCGGATTGGCACGGAAAACCCTTACCGCCCGACATGGCCGAGAAGGCTATTGCAGAACTCGGCGGTCAACGGACACTGACCTTGCGCGGCCCTCTTCCGGAAGAAGGGTCAAAGGCACGCATCGACGCTCCCGGCGCAACCTTCCCCAGCTACGCAGTGGGCGAAGAGGTCGCTACGCGAAAGGCTTACGGCGACGCTTTGGCAGCACTCGGCGGCATCGATCCCGCCGTTGTTGCCCTGGACGGCGAGGTCAGCAATTCCACCCATGCGGACGAATTCGCCAAGGCATTCCCCGACCGGTTCTTCGAGATGTACATCGCGGAGCAGCAGCTCATCGCCGCCGCAACGGGGCTGAGCAGCCGGGGATATAAAGCCTTCGCCTCGACTTTTGCGGCATTCCTCACCCGCGCCTACGACTTCATCCGCATGGGGTCCGTCACGGGCGCCGATCTTCGCCTGTGCGGCTCGCACTCCGGCGTCGAGATCGGCGCCGATGGTCCATCCCAGATGGCGCTGGAAGACCTCGCGATGATCCGGGCCGTGCATGGTTCGACCGTCCTCTACCCTGCCGACGCCACCAGCACGGCCGCCCTGGTCCAGCGCATGGCGGAAACCTCCGGCATCAGCTATCTCCGGACCACCCGCGGCGCCTACCCCGTCCTGTACAGCGCTGCAGAGCAGTTCCCTGTCGGCGGTTCCAAGCTCCTGCGGTCCTCCGGCAACGACGACGTGACCCTCGTCGGGGCAGGGGTCACCCTTCACGAAGCACTCAGGGCAGCAGACATCCTCGGCGCTGACGGAATTCAGGCCCGCGTCATCGACTGCTACTCCATCAAGCCCATAGACGCAGAAACACTGCTCACCGCCGCCGGCGAGACACAGGGCCGCGTCATCATCGCCGAAGACCACCGCCCCGAGGGAGGCCTGGGATCAGCGGTCAAGGATGCCCTGCTCACGGCACCGCCGAGTGACCTGTCCATCACGCACCTGGCCGTGCACGGCATGCCCGGGTCCGGAACCGGGCAGGAGCTCCTCGCCTGGGCAGGCATCGACGCCGAACATATCGCCGAGGCCGCCCGGCGCCTGGTCGGGCCAAACCCGCACCGGTCTTGAAGGCGCGGCACTCCGGGACCAACACACCCCCCGACACCAGCCCGAACTCACCGGTGAACGCGCCGCCATGATCGTCGGATCATTCGTCTTCATTTCCGCGGACCCCTGCCTTGTCGGCGTCTTCGTCCACCAAGAATCCACGAGCTGGCCACAGCTGAACAAAGCCACGGTGCTCGGTATCACAACTCAGACACAGTCCTGCCGCAAAGTCGGCAAGAAAGAAGCAGACCGCTTCGACGGACGCTTCTGGACCAAGGGGAGTTCGGTGCCCCGCTGGTCTCTGGTTCGGTTGCATCCATGGAATGCCAGATCGAGAACGTCACCACGGTAGGCGATCACGACTTCGTCCTGGCCCGTGTCCTCGGACTTAACAGAGGTAACACCAGAGATCCCCTCGTCTTCCAAAACCACGAATTCGCAGGCCTCCGCCCCTGCCAGCGACGGTCGGCCACCCGGGCGGTTACATCCCGCCGGAATCGGCCACTGTTCCTTGCTCGAGCGCCGCAGTGATCGCCTCCGGGGATGGCAGCGCGGCTCGCTCCTCCGGCGGAAGGGAGTCATAGGTGTACGAGCTGACGGCGACAGGCTGGGATGAGCCGTCCAGTGCGTACCTGACCGTGGGTTCGTGTTTTGAACTGCAAACAAGGATTCCCACCGTTGGGGCCATGCCCGGGAACCTGACTAGGTTGTTCACGGCCGCGACATAGAAGTTGAGCTGTCCCAGGTGTTCCGGCCTGAATTTTCCTGCCTTAATCTCCACGACCACAAATCTGTTGGTGGGTACGTGTACCAGGAGGAGGTCGATGTAGAAGTTCTCGCCTTCTACATCGAGGTGATACTGGCGGCCATAGAAAGCAAACCCCCGGCCGAACTCTGCCAGCGTTTGGGACATGCGCTGTGTCATGGCCTGTTCGATGGCCAGTTCCTGAGCCTCTGACGTCAGACCGAGAAAATCGAGTACTAAGGGGTCTTTGGCGACATGCCTGGCCAGTTCAGCCCCGTCGCCGGGCAGACGTTCCTCGAGGTTGTTTGGAGCGGCGCCGAGGCGTCGGTGGAGTCCTGTGGCGATTTGATGCTCAAGGACTTCAAGCTTCCAATTGTGTTCTACGGCTGATTCGGCGTACCAGTCGCGGAGCTCGGGGTCCTTGAGCTTGAGCAGCTCGACGATGTGTCTCCATGGGAGCACGCCGACTCTGCTGCGGACTTCTGCCTGTGACAAGTCCCAGGCGGCGGCGAACGACCGCATGTAGAAGAGGTTTGATCGGGAAAAACCGCGCATGTTCGGGAAGGACGTCTTTAAATCTGCCGCGAGGCGCTGCAGCACTTTAGCCCCCCACGGTTCCTGGGCCTGTTGCTGCAGGATCGTTGCTCCAATGGCCCAATACATTTCGACCATCGCGCTGTTCGCCGCTTGCTGTGCACGTAGTTGGGCGGAAGCAACCAGTGTCTTCAGGGATGCGAGGGTTCCGGCGTAGCTGCTGGGCAGGTCAGGCTCAATTGTGGGCACGCCCCCACCCTAACTGTTCCCCCCGACGGGAGCCGGATCGAGGCTGTAGCTAATTGTCCAGAGTTCTCTGGACAATTGACGCTGGGGCGGTTTCGACCCGTGTCGGTTCCTAATAGTCCAGAGAACTCTGGACTATTAGGAACGTTGCGGGCTCGCCGGGCGGGCGGACGGCGCCCCCGCAGCTGACCGGCAGGGCCGCCCGAGTGACCGTGTCTGACCTCAGGCGTCGGGGTCGTGGCCAAGGACGCGGAGCAGGTCACGGGTTGTCATGCTCAGCTGTTCGAACCAGTGCTGGTAGAACAAGGCCGTCATCTGCTGTGGAGGGGTGTCATCGAGTTCGTGGAGCAGCTGCAGGGCCTCGCGGATAACAGCCTCGTCTGACGCCAGCTCAGGATCAGGCCGGCGTTCCGGTTCCTCCGGGTGTTCCATGCGGGCGACTCCTTCCGTCGTGTATGGCCACAGGTTTTGCCGCCCGCCCCCGGCACGAGTCGGGTTCGATCCTCTTGACCGGTACCGGGCTGGCGCGGCAGCAGGGAGCCACTAGCGGCTGGGGCCGTTCCGGGTTTTCTGGGCCCCCATTGCTGCGCCCCTGATTGTTTTCCGCGCCTTCGCCGGATCTTTGCCGCTGACGAGTGCGGCGCTGGGGTGCGTGCCCTCGCTGCGGGCAGCGGCAAGGCGTCCCTTGACACGTTCCTCGCTGGCGGTGCCGGAGAGGGTGACGGCGAACGCCTGGTGATGGTCCGCGGAACCATATTCTGCGGCCGAGCTGGTTTCGGCCTTCCCGCCCTGGTCCTTCAGCCGTTCGCTGTCGTCGGCGGCGACCCTGCCCTCCAGCTCGCGGCCGAGCTCGGCGATGCGTGCGAAGAGGTCCGCTTCGGTGCGTTCGTAGCGTTGTTCAAGCGGCTGCTCCCGGGAACCCGTGAATCCTCCCTCGGCAAGGAGTTTCGCGTCGTGCCATTCCTTGGCGGCGTCCACGAACCCGGCGTCGTTGAAGTGGTCCTCGCCGGCCCCGGTGAAGTTCGCCGTGGTTTCTTCGCGAAGCTTCTCGATGGTGGGACCGTTGATGCCGTCTTTGCCGATCAGGTACAGGCGTTCCTTCACCGTAGTGTCGGCGGCCTCGATGGCCGCGGGCGTCGTGGCGTCATGTGCGCTCTGCAGCGCCGCCGACAGGGCGGGGTTGTTCAGGTATTCGAGAGGCACCTGGTGCCGCTCCATTTCCGGGGCCAGCGTCCGGGCCTTGGCGCGGAGCTCTTCGGCCTGCGCCGCGGCGATGAGTGCCATGCCCTTCCGGTGCTCCGCCACAGCGGCGCGGCGGGCCTGTTCAGCGCTGATGGTTTCGATTCCCGATTCCAGGTACGCGGCACCCGTGCCCACGTCGCGGGTGTCGATGCCGTAGCGGCGCTGGACTTCGGTCCGGATCCGTTCTGATGCGGCGAGGGCGGCCGGATCAGTATCCTTCCAGCCTTCTGCGACGGCGTGTGCCGTGGCGATGTCTCCGGGCCGCGCCTTGTCCCACCACTGGTCCTTTTCCACAGGGGCCAGTGCCGCGTGGGCGGCACTGCGTTCGGCGGCGAGGCGTGCCCGGGCTTCGTGCGCTGTCTGGGTGTCCTGGTGTTCGATCTGGCGCTGGCTCTCCTGCCGTCGGCGTGCCAGTGTCTCGGCAACGCGTGAGGCGATCATCAGCGACTGCCGCAGACCGCCGTCCAGGACGTCATCCATTCCATCTGATTCACTCATGCTGTTCCCCTTGCAGTTTGGGTGGTGGTCTATCGGTCAAGGCCCGGACCGGCGTCGCGCCGGCTGGGCTGGTAGGTCCTTGCCGGCGTCGCCGGTGTTGCCGGTGTTGGCGTTGTGGGCAGCACTGATCCGGGACGGATGGGAACCATGCCGCGCCGGGCGATATCGATCGCCCGCGGCGTTACCCCGGCCTCGGGGGCCGGCTGCTGCCCGGCACCCACCAGAACCGCCCTGGGCATGGTGCCGGTGAACGGGGCCAGCCGCTCCTCGACCACGGACCGGATACGCTGAGCCTCACGGCTCCGTCCGGACTGGGCATGCATTTCATACACGGCGAAGGCGGTGTTAATCAGTTGCACCATGAGGGCCGTTTGCGCGGCCGTCTTGTCCTTGCTCGACGCGGCCATGAACAACATGGCCGTACCGGCAATCGATGGGAGCACGACAGGTTTGCTGTGCTGCCGTGGTAGACGCAGCTGGGCGGTGCGGGACAGCTCGGCGGCGGTGGCCGCCAGCGGACCCGGGGTTGGTTCTAGCCGGTACGACCATGCCGCGAACGCCCCGGAGACGTCCCGTGCAGCCTTCGCCCAAGTTGCGTGATCATCCCTCGGGATGGTGCGCAGCTGGTCGGCCAGGGCGGCCGCGTTGCGGGTGTATTCCACCCACGCCTCCGCCGGCGGTGTCGCATGCTCGGGGCCGCTCCTGGAGACCGCGCGCTTGTTCCGGGCGGCTGCGTTCCACTCCGCAGCGGCTTCCGTGGCCTGGTGCGGGGTGTCGGGCCATTCCTCACGAAGTGCACCGAGTTTCAAGTCGGAGGCGAGAGTCCCGCCGCCGAACCAGATGGGACGTTCTCCCCGGGCCGGACGTTCGGCCACGGAGTACCCGACAATGACGTCGGTGGTGTTCTTGGCGTAGCGCGGACGCACGAGCAGTCCGGTGTCGCGGGCCCGGCGGACGAACTCCGCCTCGGACCCGGAGGCGCTGGCGCTGGCCCGGACTTTCCGTGCCAGGGATGAGCGGTGCATTTCGCGCTCGTCCCGGATCGCGGTGGCCTTTTCGGCCTGGTCGTAGCCGCGGCTGGCGTGGACCGTGGAGAGTTCTTCCAGTCCGTGCTTGGTCTCCAGGGCGCGGCAAGTTTGCTGTGCTCGTTTGTAGTCGCCGTGGGTGGAGGCTTTGGTGCCGTCTTCGCGGACCAGGGACACGGCGATGTGGATGTGGTGGTTGCCGTTCTCACTCGTGCCGTGGTTGATCGCCGCCCAGCGGCACTGGGCCTTGCCGCTGGCTTCGGTGAAGCCCATGGCGTCGACAAAGTCATTGGCAATGTCTCCCCACTGCTGGTCCGTCAGCGGACCTTCTTCGGCGCGGAGGCTCAGCGAGCAATGCCACACATCGGCCGGTTTGTGGCCGTTCTCCACACGCTGCTTCGATGCCGCGTCCCAGCGGAAATCCTTCTGCACGATCTCGACGCCAAAGGACTTCCGGGGCTGGTCCAGGTGCTTCGCGATCGCCACGGCGTCATCGCGGTTCAGGACGCCGTCGTCGTACCAGGCCATGATCGCCGCGTTCCCGGCCACCAGGTGCGGATCGGTGTGGGAGTTCCTCGTCTTGTCCGCATCGGTCGATGCCAGATACAGCAGCAGTCCGGACATCCTGGAGCCGCGGGTGATGTTGGGAATCATCGGCTACATCAGCCCCTCAATGGTCCGGTCAATCCGCATCGCGACCTCGCGCACATACGCCAGCGCAGCCTTCGCGTCCTGCGGGAACTCATCCCCGGCGTTCGCGTGGCGGGCGATCTGGTTCACGTTGTTCGACACCCGCGCCAGGAGCGTGTGCAGGGCCATCAGTTCCGCCATCGCCGCCTTGCGCTCCGTGGGCGTCTCAGCAGTTTCGGACAGGGCCGCGGTGATCAGCAGGTTCGGGACAGTCACCTTCTCCCGGGCAGCCCGGGCAACCAGCGCCGCCTCTTCCCCGGCGGTCACCCACACCTCCCGGCGCTTCTTCGTCCCCGCCGGCGAATTCTCACGACGGCGCTTGGACAGCCGCGGACGGGACTCATTCAGCTCAGACAAAGCCCTCCCCCGTCCCCTCAAAAGCCCAGCGCAGCGACCCCAAAACCGGGGACCACACCAACGAGTGTGCCAAGCAAACCGCCAAAGGCCCGTGAGCGACACGCCATTTACACCCGTGTAAATGTATAGCTTGCTCCGGCGTCATTCCGGATCGCTGTCTGCGCGGCGGTTCGTCCCGTGGATTCGGAATGTGGTGGTTAGGGTGGAGGCATGGCGAACCTCGACATTGAAAAGACACGAAACCAGGCCCGCGCGCTGCTCGACTCGCGCATCGAATCCGTCACGCAGCTGGTCAAGGCCCGGCAGCGGGTCGCTGACCTCAAGGAACAACTCGCGGATGCTGAACGCGACGACAAGCGCTCATACGTCCGGGCCACCAAGGATGGGTGGAGCACCGAGGAGCTGAAGAAGCTTGGACTCGAACCAGGGGCCGTCTCACGCCGGCGGAAAGCCTCCGCGTCAGAGACCGCAGGTCAGGCGTCCACTCCCCCGCACGGTGACATCCTGGACACCGCGTCCACACAGTCCTAAGGAGCGGCGGGGTCCTTCCCCATGGTCTAAGACGGTGCGCCCGGCACACCCCAGGTCAGGGCCGGCTTTCTTCAGCCAAGGACCACAAGAACACCCGCAAGCGGGTGCACCGCACCCACTGATTGGCCGTCAACCTTTGGGTGGCGGCCAATCCGCGTTGTCTTGCCTCGACGTGTTCCCTGCTGCCCCGAAGGGGAGGCCGGGCGGGGGTCAGGTGGGCGGATCGAGGAGTTCGGGTCCGTTATTGCGGACGCTGTTCACCCGGTCCGTCACGACCCGCGGCGTCAGGACCGGTTCGGGCATGGCGTCCAGCAGCTCCTGCACATCGTTCTTTCCGGTGGTGCCCGGGTTGAGCCAGGCCCCGTACATCTCCGGCGGGACGATGACCGGGGCCCGGTCGTGGACGTGGCCGAGGGAATCGTGGGCCGTGGTGGTCAGCACGGTGCAGCTGAGCAACCACCGGTGCGGGTCACCCTCCGGCAGGGACGGGTCGGGCCAGAACTCGTAGAGTCCCGCAAAGGCCAGCAGGTCATTCTTCTCGGAATAGAAGTAGTGCGGGATCTTCTTCCCATCCTCGGTTTTCTCCCACTCGTAATATCCCTCGGCCGGAATCAGGGCGCGCCGCGTGATGGCTGCCTTTCGGAACGAGGGCTTGTCCAGGATGGATTCACTCCGGGCGTTGATGAGCTTAGAACCGATCTTGATGTCCTTGGCCCAGGACGGAACGAGACCCCAGCGGGCAATCAGCAGCCGACGCTCCACGGAGTCCTCATCCAGCTTCTCGGTGATGATCGGGACGTCCTGCGTGGGCGCGACATTCCAGCTCGGCGGGGGCGGGCTGCCCTCAACCTCCTTGGCCTCGAAGTGACTCAGGAGATCACCGGTCGCCTTTGACATCACGTATCTGCCGCACATGCTTTCA
Organism: Arthrobacter sp. 01L42; assembly: GCF_056400005.1. Lineage (NCBI taxonomy): Bacteria > Bacillati > Actinomycetota > Actinomycetes > Micrococcales > Micrococcaceae > Arthrobacter > Arthrobacter sp. 01L42. The sequence continues at coordinate 95,462 of NZ_JBFTSL010000017.1, forward strand.
TTCTGCCCCAGCACCGGGTCCAGGGAACCCCAGGCGGGTCAGTCCTCGGCGGTGGTTTCCTCGGGGATCTGCCCGGCCGCGATCCGGTGCGCGGTCTTCTCGTACGCTGCGTCGATGTAGGCCAGCAGGTCATCTTCCCGGACGCGCCAGAGGTTCCGGCCGCCGAACTGCGCGGCCCGCAGCTCCCCGCTGCGCACCAGCGCATACACCAAAGGCGTGTTGACGTTCAGGACCTCCTTCACCTGATCCAGGGTCAGCATTCTGGGCAGCGCAGGACCAGCCGCCGGCGTCGGCGGCGCGTCGGTGTCCTCGGTCCGTCGTGCCATCATCAGGTTCCCTCGTTCCGGTGTTGCAGTTCATCCTTGGTGCGTTGTCCGCGGCGCAGTCCACCGGCCGGGACAGGGGCCCATGCCCGGCCGGCGTTGTGGCGGCGCTGCAGCCGCTTCACCTCCCGCATCGTGGCCCGCACGATGAAGTCCGACACGCTCGCGTCGCCCTCCAGGTGGCCGGCTGCCAGGAACGCCGCACGGACCTGCCCGGCTTCGTCCTCTGTGAAATACGGCGTGAATGCCGCGATCTTCTTCATCCCGTTGATCTTCCCTCACGCAGTGCCCGGCTCATGAATGCTTGCTTCCGGCGTGGCTCCTGAGGGCCGGTATAGAGAACGATCCGGACGGCCAGAAGACCGGCAGGAACACACCTGCTAACGCCAGCACGACATCGGGCCGGCTGAACCCCTTCTCCGAAGGCCGGGATGCGCGCCATCTAGAGGGCCGGCTCAGTCTCGGGGGCCGGGACTTCAATGTTGCCGGTGGGATTGGCTGCGAGACCGAACCACGCATCCTCATCCCCATAGTCCCGGGGAGACAGGCTGAACCTGTCCGGCGGGTGCTCCTCGTCCTGCTCTGGGCCGGGACCGGTACGCGTAACTTCCGCGGTGGTGTGGCGCAAGGACGGGCCGATGTCCTCGACCTCGAGCTCGACGACGGTGCGCTGTTCCCCCGCAGTCGTCGTAGGACCGCTGCTTCAGGGCACCGGTGGCGATCACGCGCTTGCCCTTGGTCAGGGACGCGACGGCATGTTCGGCAACGCCGCGCCATGCCGTGGCGGACAAGAAAAGCGTGTCCCCGTCGACCCACCTGCCGGTGCCGGCGTCGAAGGTCCTGGGGGTGGAGGCGATGGTGAAGCGGGCGAAGGCCGTCCCGGATGCCGTGGACCGCAGCTCAGGGTCGGCGGTGACGTTGCCGATAACGGTGATGCTATCTCCGCGACTCATGTGAAGGCACCTTGGCGCACGGCGGCTTCGATCTCGATGACCCGGGCGATCTTGGCCGGGTTCAGCCCGGACCAGTGGTCTTCGCTGCTCTCCTTGTCGTAGACCACGACGGGCACCTGGGAGTAGCCGAGCTCTTCGGTGATGTACTCGAAGGCGGCCTGGTTGGTGGTCACGTCGACCTCGGTGAAGGCGATGCCTGCCTCGGTGAACTTCTGCCTAGTCTTCGTGCAGCCGAAGCATCCGGCGGGCTTGGTGTAGATGGTGAGGGTCATTTCAGCACCTGGTTTCGTATCTCGATAAGTTTCGTTCGTCTGGCTGACCTGCTATGTCCATTCTAGCAATCATTCAACTGAATGAGTAGTCCTAATTCTTTGAATTCTAGGCACTTTTGCTTGAAATTTTAACAGCCATACTGTGGTGGGGCTGTCATCTCCAGTCGTTAGCCGGCCCGTTCCCAGTCAGCGGAGAGCTGCGGTGGACCACCGGCTTCCGGACCGCAGGCGGCAGGCTAATGGCCCCCGCCAGCTTCCGCCTCCGGGCCGGTTCCTCACTGGTGACGGCACGCCGGTTAGAGTGTTGCCATGACGCTGGGGGACGCGGCCGCGGAGCCGCTGGTACACATCAAAGACTTCCGGATGGACTTCGGGGACACGACGGTCATCAAAGACCTGTCCTTCGATGTCCGGGCCGGGGAAACGTTCGGGTTCCTCGGCAGCAACGGGTCCGGGAAGACCACGACCCTCCGGGCGCTGCTGGGGATCTACCAGCCGACCGCGGGGACCCTGCATATCGGAGGCAAACCCTTCGCCCCGCAGGACGGGGCCCGCCTCGGCTATTTGCCCGAGGAACGCGGCCTGTACAAGAAGGAGTCCGTCCTGGACGTCATGGTCTACTTCGGCCGCCTCAAAGGCCTGGACAAAATCCACGCCAAAGCCTGGTCCCGGGACTACCTGGAGCGGGTGGACCTGGCCGACAAGGCCAGCACCCGGCTGGATAAGCTCTCCGGCGGGCAGCAGCAGAAAATCCAGCTCGGCGTGACCATCATGAACGACCCCGAACTGCTGATCCTGGACGAACCGACCAAGGGCTTCGACCCGGTCAACCGGCGCCTGCTCATGGACATCATCGAGGACCAGAAACTCGCCGGCGCGACCGTCATCATGGTCACCCACCAGATGGAAGAAGTCGAACGGCTCTGTGACCGGGTGATCCTGCTCAAGGACGGCACCTCCCGCGCCTACGGCACCGTCTCCGAGGTCCAGGAACAATTCGGCGGGACCGTCTACCGGCTCACCTACACCGGGACCCTGCCCTCCTCGGCACTGTATGACATCGTCAGTGCCGGCAGCGGGCATGCCGAGCTCTCCCCCCGCCCGGGCGCGGACGAAGCCGCCGTCCTGCGCGAGCTCATCGGCCATGGCGTCGCGGTCAGGGCGTTCACGACCGCGAGGACGTCCCTGGACGAGGTCTTCATCAAGGTCTACGGCGAAACCCACGACATGGCGGAGGCATAAAAACCCCATGACACAGAAAACCTCCACGCAGCTTCCCTCCCCCGCCCCGGCACCGGCCACCCCGCCGCCGACGCCGAAGCGCGCCTTCGCCGGTCATAACCTCGGCACTGTCGTCGGGTTCGAATTCACCCGCACCGTGAAAAAACGCCGTTTCTGGATCGCGACCCTGGCCATCCCGGTGGTGATGGCGATCGTGTTCGCGCTCATCTACCTCAGCAACTCCTCCACGGCCGCCAGCGCCGACGCCCAGAAGACCGCGGCCGTGTCCTTCACCTACACCGACGCCTCCGGACTCATCACCCCGGCGATCGCCACAGCCATGGGCGGCCGGGAAGCCAGCGATCCGGACAAAGCGCTGCAGGACGTCAAAGACGGCGCAACCGACGCCTACTTCGCCTACCCCGCCGATCTGGCCACCCAGCCGGTCAAGGTCTACGGGCAGGACCAGGGGATCTTCGACAACGGCAAATACGACGCCGTCGCCAAACAGCTCCTCACCGCCTCAGCCCAGGCCACGATCGGCTCCCCCCAACTGATGGCCGCGGCCAGCGGCGACGTCAAAACCGAATCCCAGACCTTCAAAGAAGGTCAGCCCGCCGGCGGGCTCGGCTCCGCCGTCCCGCCGCTGATGTTCCTGCTGATCTTCTACGTCTCGATCATTCTGCTCTCCAACCAGATGCTCAACAGCACCCTGGAAGAGAAAGAAAACCGGGTCACCGAAATGATCCTCACCACCCTGAACCCGACCACCCTGATCATCGGCAAAATCATCGCCCTGTTCATGGTCGGCCTGGTCCAGATCCTGGTCTTCCTCACCCCCATCGCCGTCGGCTACGCCTTCTTCCGCGACAAACTCGCCATGCCCGACCTCGACCTGTCGACCCTGAGCTTCGACCCCGGCACGATGATCATCGGGGCGCTGCTGCTGCTGGGCGGCTTCACCGTCTTCACCGGTGTCCTGGTCGCGATCGGCGCGGTCATGCCCACCGCCAAAGACGCCGGCACGATCTTCGGGCCCCTGATGGCGCTGATCTTCGTCCCCTTCTACGCCATGACCCTCATCATCTCCGACCCTAACGCGCCCATCGTGCAGATCTTCACCTACTTCCCGCTCTCCGCCCCCGTGACCGCCCTGCTCCGCAACGGCTTCGGAACCCTCTCCCCCGTCGAAGCAACCATCGTCATCGCCGAACTCTTCATCATCGGATTCCTCATCCTCCGCCTCGCCGTCCACCTCTTCCGCTACGGATCCATCCAATACTCAAGCAAACTCTCCATCGCCGGCACCTTCGGCAAACGCACCATACCCGGCGTAAATGACCCCGGCGGCACACGGCTGTCGTGCTAGGCGCGGGAGGCACCTGCGGCTAACTGTGGCCGACACACATTGCCCACCCGTCAAAAACCCTGCAGCTCACGTTTTGACTGGCTTTCTTTCCGGAAACGAGTTCTGACCACTGCTGTTGGGGCATTCGGGTCGTTTTCGGAGGCCTGCCATGGGCAGGTCAGAAACGGTCGTTTTTGAGTGGGCTCGGTGCCGTTTCGTTGCGGATACCTAGACCTCTTTCAAACGGCAGGGCCTTGCAAAGCACTCAGCTTGCCCGGTGAAGGCGATAGTCTGCGATCGTGCTGAAGACTCTCGATCCTTGCCGTTTGTTCGTCATGGGCGCCAGTGGATCCGGAACGACGACGCTCGGTCGGGCAATCGCCGACAAATGGGCAATACCCCACGCAGACGCCGACGATTACTTTTGGCGGCCGACATCGCCACCGTACAGAGAGCAGCGGACACCAGTCGAGCGCCTCTCGTTGATGAGGGAAGTCTTCGTTCCCCGGAGCACGTGGGTGCTTTCTGGTTCCATCATGGGCTGGGGCGAGGACCTTCTGGCGAAGTTCGACGCAGTCGTGTTCTTGACCCTCGATCCTGAAACGAGGATGACTAGGCTGCGGGCAAGGGAGAGGACCAGGGTGCTGGAGCTAGCCAAGACCGGCGGCTTCGACGAAGCGGTCCATCAGGAGTTCATGTCCTGGGCGCAGGGATATGACAACCCCGACTTCGCTGGCCGGAATCGCAACCGCCATGAACAATGGCTGGCAATGCTTTCCTGTCCAATACTTCGCCTCGACAGCTCGAGGCCCGTCAATGACTTGGTTCAGGCGATTACGGGATAGTCCACGGTCAGCCCCACGGCGCGCACCTTCGTTTTGGACGTGTCTGTGCTTGGAATGCTTTGTAAAAAGAACCGTCGCGACCATGAAGGTATGCCAAGGCTCGTTACGGCGCTGCCTCATAGTCAGCGACCTTGCCAAGAGTGTCCAGGGCGTCGAGGACTGCGGGGTGATCCATGGTTAGAGAGTCGTAGCGAACGAATTCGAGGGGCACGGATTCACGGTGGCCCACCCAGAGACCAAAAATCGTCCAATGCGGACGTTGCAATGACCACCAGCGCACCCCCGCATACTTTCTCCTACCTGTGTGACTCCGTTCCCCGAAGATCCGGCGCGCCCATTCTTGGCTGACCGATCGTTGGCGCCCAACCACCTGACTAGGCCGCAGGCCGTTGTCCAAAAGGTTTCGGGCATCATCCAGATCCAAGAAGGGCAGGCTGTCACTAATGCGATAGACACCGAGGACCCTTCGTCCATTCGACAAAAATGGCACCTCGAACATGGAACTAGACCACGTGGAAACACTGTAGAAGGTTTCACCTACGGCCGCTTCGGGCTGTAGTGCTACGTACCAGACGTCATAGAGATCCGGGTTATCCAAGCGTCCTGCGCCATTCTGCGGGTGCATGTACTCAGGGTGACCGGGTTGGCCAGGCAAGGCAGCGGGATCGTAAGCAATTACGCGATAAACGAGCATTCCTCAGAGTATCCACACCCCTATGCGGCATCAAGGGCGCGACCAGCGATTTCGAGCGGCTACTTTACGCATAGTCCGGTGGCATCTATTGGCCAGACTCTGATGGACACAACCACGAGCCGGCATCAGAACCAGAAAGGGGTCCTCACTCTTATCTCGAGGGAACGAGGCTTGTTCCTCCTATGGCTTTGCTCTAACGGTCGTTTTGGACCTCAAAGGCAGCACTGGGCGCACAGGGGACGTGGGCTACCAATGTGGTTCCACGGAATGTCAGTCCCGTGCGGTAACTTGACCTGGGTCTACTTAGGCAAATACACAAAATGGGGGTCAGCAATGGATTCGGTGTTCGGAGAGCTATTGGAAGGGTCTACTTGGCATCGATGTGCGTTGCAGGTCAACCCGTTTTCCTATTTGGCGGTCAACAACAAAGAATCGCTAGAGCACCCGGACGAAGAGTCCTACAACAAGGCCATCATTGCCGCGCTTCAGGATGCTTCGGTCAGCGTCATAGCGATTACAGACCACTGGTGTGTGGACTCCAGTTCTGAGCTTCGCGCCGCCGCGATTGAGGCTGGCATCACGGTTTTCCCAGGCTTCGAAGCGACCGCGAAAGACGGAGTGCATCTCCTAGTTCTATTCGATCCATCCGTAACTGCCGCCAGCATCAATAGGCGCATCGGGGAGTGCGGGATTCCCGAAGATTGCCGCGAGTCACGACCCGGAAACCTCGACACAATAGAACTTTTATCTGCGGCTCAAAGGTGGGAGGCAGTCGTTGTCGCTCCGCATGTGACGACAGGAGGAGGGCTGTTCGACAAACTAAGCGGCCAATCAGCCATTCGTGCATGGACCGACCCTTTGCTCCACGCCGTTGCGCTAGGAGGAGTCCAACCAAACCAAGGACAGGCTGGCATTCTGGCGAACAAGACGCCCGACTACAAGCGTGACAACCCAGTCGCCATCCTAAATGCGGCGGACATCAGCAAACCAGGGGATGTTCAAAAATCAGGAAGCACCAGCTGGATCAAGCTCTCCAGCCTGACGATCACGGGACTCGACCTGGCTTTCAGGACACCCGAAACCCGCGTATCTCGTGTGGACCCGTCAGCGAACGTACACGCTCGAATCGTTGGCGTGTCTTGGCAGGGCGGGTTCCTGGACGGTGTGAAAATTCGATTCAATGAGTCGCTCAATGTACTCATTGGGGGCCGAGGATCAGGTAAGTCCACTGTTCTCGAGAGCATTCGATATGTGTTGGATATTGCCCCGCTTGCAAAGTTGTCCAAGGAAGAACATTCAGCGATGGTTAAGAATGTCCTTGGACCCGGGACGAAGATTCACGCACAGATCGAAGTCCGGAAACCCTCACCATCCGCGTATACCATCGAACGCATTGTCGGTAGCGCCCCAGTCGTTCGCGACAGCACCGGGAAGCTTCTGAGCTCCACTCCGGAGGATTTGATCGGTGGAACAGAAGTCTACGGACAGCGGGAGCTTGCCGAATTGGCGAGGGACCCGCAGAAATTGACGCAACTCTTGGCTCAGTACCTCCCTGGCCCATCGGGTCCCAGCCCTGCATCCTCCAACAACCTGCCGGAACTATCGAGGTCTCGTGCGGACATCGTCCGTGTCCAAGAAGACATAGCTGGCCTTGATACAAAACTTGCCCGGATGCCGATCATCAAAGAAAGACTGGCCAGGTTTGACGAAGCCGGCGTAGCGGACAAACTGAAGGTTCAAGAACAAACACAGCAGGAAGAAGCCCTGCTCGAACGCAGCGCAGGACTCCTCGATTCAACTGCCCAAGAAGCTCTTTCAACCATTGAAACGGGTTTTCTGAGCGATGATTCGACAGTTGATTTGCCCAATAAGCCCCTCCTTGCTCGCGTAGAAACTGCCATCACTAAATACAATCTGGCAGTCGAGACGGCCCTTGGTGTGCTCAAGTCGGCAAAGGAGCAGGCCGACGCGGCCATCGCGGAAGTTAGGACCGAATGGGAGTCGGCGGCGAACCCCACACGGGAGGAACTCGCAAAGGTGCTACGCGAGCTCCAACCAGGAGGCATCGATGGGAGTGAGTACCTAAAGCTCCGTCGAGAGTTGAATGAGCTCACACCACTGCAGAAGAAGCGAGATGACGAAGATGCTGCTCTGGTAGTCCTGCTGAACGATCGAGAGCGGCTGCTCGTCGACGCGGAGAACCACCGCGCGGAAAGGCTTCGCGAGCTCAAACAGGAAGCGAAGAAGGTCGGACGAAGACTGAAGGGGACTGTCCAAGCGAGCGTGCTCGACGGGGAGGACAGGACACCCCTTGTGGCAATTCTAGAGAAGGAAGTACGTGGGCGTTTAGACCTCGTACGTGCCGCTATTTCGGACGCTGACCTGTTCTCCCCCCGAGCTTTTGCGGGACTGGTCAGACAAGGTGCAGACGCCATCAAAAAGGAATATCCGTCCATTTCTCCCGCACAGGCAGCAACCCTAGCTGGAGCTTCGGAGGATACTTTGATGCTCATCGAAGAGGTGGACCTACCCATAAGCACAGACTTGGAGCTCAATGTCGGGCTGAAGACAGCTCCGACTTGGCGAAGCCTGGACCATCTTTCGACCGGTCAAAAGGCGACTGCTCTGCTCCTGCTGCTGATGCACAGAGGTGACGGACCGCTGATCATCGACCAGCCTGAAGACGACCTCGACAACCGATTCATCTACGAGGACATTGTGCCCAAGTTGCGTGAAACTAAAGGCAGCCGTCAAGCAATTTTCTCTAGTCACAACGCAAATATTCCCGTCCTCGGGGATGCCGACCAGATCGTTTCCCTGGCGGCAGAAGACGGTCCAGCGGGAGTTGCAGGCAACATCGTGCCAGATGGATTGGGGTCTATTGACCATCCCCCAGTACGAATGATGGTGGAGGAGCTGCTTGAGGGCGGCCGGGACGCCTTCAATGCTCGCCGATACCTCTACGGCTTTTAAGCGAGTGCGGACACACCTCTCGGCCAGGCATGGGTACTACACCGATTGTTAGGGCTGAGCTGGCCGTGTTCATTCAGCCGTCCTTGAGCCGCCGGCCTCCGGGCAGATTCTCACCCCAGGACGGGTACATCGCACCGTCGTTGTGTTCGGCTTCACCGCGGGCTGTCTCTGCTTCAATGGCTTTCGCCACGAAATGGCTCCAGGCACTTCGTGGCGCACAAGCCGTCGTTTTGAGTGTAGAAAGGGCCTCACTACTGGCCGGCTTGCCGGCAGGCTTGGCATGAAAAGAATGAGCCGTGTGACCCTGCTCTAGGCTGCGAATTCTGCTCCAGTCCGCCCGTTAAGGCTGCGGACACGCCCAGGCCCTAGCCCACGAGTGCAGCATAGGCCGGCTGCGCCGCCGCACGCGCTACGGGTGGCACGGATCGGTGCACAGGTCGCGTTCGCCTGCCCCAGTCCTTGCCCGCCAGGGCTCTCTGCCTGGACAGCTCTGGCGGGTTAGCTAGGGAGGCTCTTTCGAAACAGCTTCCGCGCTTTTCTCCCAGCCCACACCACCAGAGGAATCGAGCCGAGGCCCATTGAAAGCAAGGTGTGTCCCCCTACCAGGGCGAGGACCGCGGCCAGAGGGGCAGCGACCAATAAGACGCAGCAGGCGACGGTGATGATTAGTGCCTGGAGCCTTGCTGTTCTCTGCTGGTCGTCCAAGGCACGATCAACTACGCCTAGCCATGATGGGTCGCGGTGCTTACTCATACTCACACCATCACCGTCCCGCTGAATTGGTCGGGGGAAGGCACAGAAGTAAAGCCCGCAGGGGGAGTGATCTTGCCGGCACCGACAGCCAGCAGCACCTTCTTTCGCAGTTGATACATTCGGCGCTCAACCGTCTTTGGCGTCAGCCCCAGTGCCCTGGCTGCGTCCACCTGCGAATACCCCTGGTAGAGGAGCCCGAGGACAGGCTTTTGGTTGGGCAGGGCCAGAGCAAAGACCTGGGCGACTGTCTCGGAAATCTCGACCTGATCCGTGAAAGACCGGGCGTAATTAGGGTCCAGCCACGGAGCAGCGGCCGTTTCGTAGGCGGTGAACCAACGGCGGTCGCGGGCATTTGCCCATGCAAGGTAGGCGCCCTTGAATGCTTGCTTGCACGCACCTATGAAGTAGGTGGGCAATGCAGCCCCTTTGTCGGGGTTCCAGTTCTTCACGTTCTCGAAGAAGATCCCGTCCGCTCTAAGCAGGACTTCGGCGGCCAGCTCGTCCCGCAACTCTTCCGATTCACGTAGAAGCCTCTGGTCGTCGAACTTCCATTCGACGGGCCGGCCCATGGCGGCGGACGCCTGGGCCAACTCTCCCGTGCGGAGTTGCTTCTTGATGGTCTTGAAGCCGAGTGTCCAGAAGTACTCACGGACCAAGCTGCGTTCGGCAGGGGTCAAACGGTCTTTCGTGATCGCTTCGGAAAGCTCCACCTGGCACCACTTGCGGCTGCCGACGGGGAGTAACGGCAGCCCGGCTGCACCCGTCTCCAGCTGTTCGTTCTCGGGTTCTGTCTCACTTGGGGCCACAGCCCCTCCAATCTATCGGTTTTTGCGTTATACGCCTCGACGGCGTTATATGCGGGAACTTTGGATTACCCCCCAAGCCGGAAAAACCGGCTAATAAGGCCGCTATTGAGGGCCTGATATTCCTCGGAATGGGTGGGAATCGGGATTTACCAGGGGCGCTAGGAAGTCGGCTAGCCGTCGCCCGGCTAGGTTGGATGCATGGATGAGTCGTTTTCTAGTGCATGCCGGGTCTTCACTGTGCTTCATGCCCGTTGGGTAGCGGAGCAGGGAAAGTTGCGTAAGACCGTTGCCAAGATCGGGCACGTCGTATGGAACGAAGATGGCACCGAGTGCAGCATCTACATTCCCGCAAGGTTGCAGCACGAGACGCTGCCGGGCGTTGTCGAATCGCTGAGTGACTATGTGGGCGCGGAACTGGTACTGACGTCTGCGGAAACCCTGCCCTGGGTTATGACTCGTCCAGAAACCCTCAAGCTTGCTCCTTCGGACTGCGTTGCGCTGGAGCTAGGGAAATGGAGCACAGGGATCGGGTGGGGTGAACCGGGCCGACTCTTAGAGAGTGATGAAGTGGAGACGGCCTGGCGGCATATTCTCAGCCAGATCGGTGAGGACAAAGCTCGTTGGCAAACATACTCGCCAGCCCTTCCAGGATTTGGCTGAGCACGGATGGCGGGGCGAGCGTCGTCATACTATGATCGAGTTCTTTACTCATGCTGCTCTGATACAAACAGTGGCTCTCCGGTGAACTCTTCAGGCCCTCCCATTACTTCGATCTCCTTGTCCCTGGGGTGGGGCAGATCATATGGAACAAGGTGTGCATCGTCGGGGTGATGGAAGATCCATTGACGGGCGTTGTCGATGGCGGCGTCGTTGAACAGGTTGGCCGCTGCAGTAGACGGAGCTTGGGTCATATCAAAGCGACCTGTGGCGACCTCTTCAGCATCCACGTTTCCAAAAAACTCCTCAGGGTTGCCTAGGAGTAGACCAATTTTGCGGGTGAGTGGGAAAGTGATGCCCCAGGCGGTCATGAGACCAACGCCTTCTTCCATTGCGTCAGCATGACCCATTTGCCTGTTCACGTGGGAAATGAGGCTAACGGGCGTATCACACGTCAGGAGCGAACGAGCTGAGAATCGATAAAGCATCCACGGGCGAAACAGGAAGTAGCGGACAAGCTTGGGTGTCAGCTGCAGCATCTGATTGATGTGACCGATGGGCGCTAGGCGGATGGGAGGTCCCCCAGGTTGCGTTGCCCCGTCCCAGATTCGCGCCGCTTGCTCCTCTGAGACTGAAAGCCCATGTTTCCGCTTGACCCATGCGGCCACGTTGGCTTTCCCCCCGTACCCAATTTCCATTCGGGTAACGAGAGCGCTCGTCTCTTCCATGTGCCGGCGCTGTTCTGGGCCTCGCAGGAACTGTACGGTCAGAAAGGCTGCAAGCAACTCCCTGTCCTCTGGTGAGAGCGGCCATACGTGCTCTTCGGTAATCCTGCGAATTACGCGTGCCGCCTCCCCTTCCATTCGCGACAGGCCTTTCTCGAAAGCATCAGGTCCTTCCTCGTGCCCTGGAACGGCATAGAAGTCGGTGTGCGCTGAGGCCTTGCTAGTGGATTGCACAAACCTCTTGGTCCCCGGAAGCTGCACAGTGCCTATCTGGCGAGATCCTGTGGCAAAGCCTTTCAAATAGAACTGCGGCACCGTGTGATGCTTGCGTGAAACGTCTGCCATTTAAACCACTCCCCCACCGTTACGGGTTTTGGCTGCGGATCGCCGCCATTGTCCACCCGAAGACATTGCCTGTTTGCAGTATGCAGGAAGGGCCGACACCACACGGTGTCGGCCCTTCCTGGTTTTCCCTCTGCAAAGGAAATCTATGGTTCAGCGTAGCTGAATTGTCGGTGTTGCTGCCACGAGGCTGGGGAACGTCGTTGTTCCTGGCCACGCGGGTAAATGGTTTCTGGGCATGTGTCGCGTTGTGCGGCGGTCCGTCGCTGGTGAGTGGCTGCTGTGGTTCGCCCCTGAGCGGCGGACCGCCCGACGTCCGGAAGGTTCCCGGCCCCTACAGGGTGAGTGGCCGGGCGGTTGCCTCTGGGGTACAGCCGCCCGGCTCACTGTCCGTTACTCGGTGTCGGTGGTGTGCCTGTCGAGGATGATCTGCTCCACGGCGCTTGCCGTGTATCCCCAGGTGGTGAGCTGGTTCAAGTAGTGGAAGTGCCGCTTCTCGGCGGACCGCCATGAGTCTTTCTGGATGGTCTTTTCGTACCCGGCGCAGATCAAGGCGATCAGGGAGAACTCGGGCCGGGCGGTGGTTTTGGCGGTGTGGTCCCGCAACGGGTTCCAGCCCCACCGGTCGGTGTCCTCCCCGGTCTTGGCCCCGATCATGTCGGTGGCAACCTTGCCGTCGTAGCCACTGGCGGTTTCCGGATCGTGGGTGATGGCGTGGACGGTGAAGTACTGCCAGCCCTTCGGCGCGGTCTTGCGGGAAAGCAGGGCCTTCACGAACTCACGCCTGACCGTCGTTGCGCTCTCCATCTCGCGGTTGTTCGCTATCAGGGACTTCCGTTCGGCTTTCTGTTCCTCGGTCATCGGGCCTTTCTGGGCCTGCGTGCCGCCGTCGTAGCGTTCGTACTTCGGGGTGAAGCCCAGTTCCTGCCAGCCGGTGATGACGGGCGTGGCGTTGTGCTGGCCCCGGTAGTCGGTGCTGATCAGGTAGGCGTTGGCGTCCTCGTCGGTGGCCGGTTCCCCGTCGGCCCGCTTCGCGGCCGAGACGTACAGGTTCTCCTCGTTGGCGTAGTGCCCGGCGTCCTCGACGACGGTCTTGCCGCCGGCCTCGAGCTCGGCGATGAGTGCGGCGAGGGCGGCGGCGCGGTCGCGGCGGTCGCGCAGCAGCTGGGCGACGTGGAGGAGCTGATCGGGTTCGTCCGCGATCACGGATTCGAGTTCCTCGGTCGCGTCCTGGTTCCCTTCAAATTCGGCCATGATGAGCGCTTCGTCGATGGTGTATCCCTTGCCGAGGGCGGCGGCTCCGGCGTTCGAGGCTTTGGCTTTCAGTGCCCCTTCCACGGTGGTCTTGGTGCGCCCGGTCTTCTTGGCGATCGCGGCGGCTGAAACGCCGATCAGGGACAGCTGGTGGTAGGCGTCGGCTTCGTCCGCTTCGGTCAGTTCGGCGCGCTGGATGTTCTCCACGACCTGCGTCACGATGCGTTCGGCTTCCTCGGGGGATCCGATGATCATGACCGGGATGCTGGTGCGTCCGGCTTCGACGGCGGCGCGGGTGCGGCGCTGTCCCATCAGGACATGCACGCCTCCGTCGTCCTTGCGGTGGGCGATGACGGGTTCCATCACGCCGTGTTCCTTGATGCTGGCGATGAAGTCAGCGGTCAGGGCGGCGTCCTTGCGGACGTTGATGTCCACGGTCAGGGTGGCCGGGTCGAGCATTTCGAGGGTGGGTGTGGTGTTCATGGTGTTGCTCCTTTTGCAGAGGATTCCGGTGGGTGGGGCGGCTCAGGTGACCGGCCAGCTTCCCCTCTCCCCCCGTTGTTTTTTGGTTGCTGGCAAGCTCGCTTGCTCGGCGGCCGACGGAGCCCTGTCTACCCGCAGGGCAAGGGCGGACGCCCCAAAGGGGTGCGAGCCCTGCGAGCATGCCTTTCCTGCGTAGGGTGAGTGCATGACTGAGCCGGCTCCGCGTGATAACCGCCCGGGCCTTGCGGGGCACGGTGCTGGGCTGGATTCTCCGCGGGTCCTCCGGGTCCTGGCCGTGGTGTTCACACTTGCCGCAGCAGGAGCGCTGGCGCTGGTGGTCCTCGATCTCGTGATCGCCCGGCCGGCGGCGGGCGATGTCTTCATCGCCGTCCTGAATGCCCTGGCGGCATTCGTGTTGTGGCGCCGGGCGTTGGAACACACCCGGGCATGAGGAAAGGCCGGCACCTGGGTGCCGGCCTTTCCGGGTTTTCCCCTCTGCAAAGGAAATTTGGGTGGGCAGCGTCTCGCTGCCTGGTGGTTAGAGGTTGTGGTGTTCCTGGGCCCAGCCGATATTCGCGGGCCCGGTCGGTTCGCCGGCGGTGAGCAGACGAATTTCGATGATGTCTTCAGCCAGGCTGGGGTCGGCGTCCGGTTTGTCGTCGTCGGTCAGGATGTATTCGGTTCCCATGCTCACGCTTCCTGGTCGGTGCAGTGGTCGTGGGTTCACTGTAGCCGTGGTTTCTACACGCTAGCTGGAGTTCCGGGCTGCGCCCGCGCGAGCGTCAGGCGGCCGGCGGAGCGAAGCGGGGGAGGCCGCCCCGCCACCGGCAAAAAGGCCGGGCCGGGATCATTGGGTGATCCCGGCCCGGCCCTGTCCGTTTAGTTGTTGTGGCGCTGGTAGGAGGTTTCCGGGTCGCGGGCGACGTCTGCGACTGAACCGCGGTTGATCAGTTCCTGCAGCAGCCCGGCCAGCCGGAATCCGGGTGCGTCCGTGTCCGCGTGCTTGAGGTAGCGGCCTGCCTGGGTGCCGTTGCCTTTGAGCCATTCCAGCCAGCCCATCAGGGTCAGCATCGGTGCGCGCTGGCCTGCCGGGACTGCCTTCATCAGCTCGAACGCGATGGCCTGGGCCCGGTCCACCCGGTTCCAGTCCGGTCGGCCGGTGAAGGTCCCGAGGATGACGTCGGCGAAGTTGCCGTTCTGGGTGGTGATGGTCTCGCGGAACAGGAAGTCCCGGACCATTTTGTGCTGGAACGCTCCCGCGAGGTCCCGGGCGGTTTCGCTGTTCGGGGTCCCGGTGCTGTCCAGCACGGCCGCCCACGCGGCGCATGCTTCCTCAATGTCCGCTTCGGTGCCCTCGGGTGCTTGTACCGGCATGGCCCAGGTGCCCAGCAGGGCGGGGTTGTAGACGTCGATGTCCTTGGCGCTGCCGAAGAAGGTAAACGCCGCGTTGGCGTGGCTGTCGGTGATCTGCTCCAGCGGGTGCTCCTCGTCCGTGCCGAACTCCGTCCAGTGAGTGGAGGTCACGAGCCAGACGTTCCGCACGGGCATCCGGGCGGCGGCCAGCTCGCTGACCAGCGCGGCGACGTGCGCGGCGTAGGGGTAGCTGTCCTGATCCTCGTCGGTGTAGACAACGACGTAGGAGGCCGTTGCCTTTTCATCGTTGGCGGCGTGGCTGGTCAGCGTCTGCGCGTAGTTCAGCGCCTCGACGTGTTCGGGTGCGTCCACCCGCAGCGTTGCGCCGAGGGCACCGGCTTGGGCGGTGAGGACCACGAACGATTCCGAGGGCGTGATGCCCAGCAGGTGGGGGATGGTGGCCAGCAGGTCAGCGGGACCGGTGAGGTTGAGTTTTTCAATCATGGTGTTGCTCCTTTTGCAGAGGATTCCGGTGGGTGGGGCGGCTCAGGTGACCGGCCAGCTTCCCCTCTCCCCCCGTTGTTTTTTGGTTGCTGGCAAGCTCGCTTGCTCGGCGGCCGACGGAGCCCTGTCTACCCGCAGGGCAAGGCGCGCCAGCGGACGCCCGAACGGGTGCGAGCCCTGCGAGCATGCCTCTGGCTTCGTCTCCCCGGGATCCGCCCATGCCGGCCCCGCCCCTTGGGCATGCCGGTACACGTGCTGTTCCGCCTTCGGTTCTTGCCGGAAATGGCGGTCCGCCGCCGGTGACCACCGACGGCAGCCAACCACCGGCGGCGGACCGCCCGAACCCTGTCGGCCGGTCCTGGTCCCTTGGTGGGGAGGGTGGACCTTGCCGGGCGGTGGTTCCGCCCGGCAAGGTTTCAGCACGTTTTAGGCGACGTTGGCCATGTACGGCATGCGGTAGCGGCTGGGGAGTTCTGCGGCGGCTTCGGGCAGGTCGTCCGGGCCGTGGGCCTGGCCGTTCGTCCAGTGGAAGAATGCCTGTTCGGTGATTGCGTCCCATTGCCGGGCCTTGGTCCGGTAGTAGGTGCAGGTCACGTCTCCCTCGCAGTAGGTGGCGACGCCGAAGAGGTTCCCGATGCTGTCAGCGGTCCGGGTTGCGGCGACCATGACGTAGGGCCAGCTGCCGAGGTCCCAGCCGTCACAGCCCCAGCTGGGGATCACGGCCCAGCCGTGTTCGCCGATGAGTTCCATCCAGTCGTAGCCGCCGTTCACGTGGTAATCGCCCAGCACCGTCGCGCCGTCGATGGTTTCCCCGGTGTCCTGGGTGGTCACCGTCTTGGTGGTTATTGCGTTCATGGTGTTGCTCCTTGTGCAGAGGATTCCGGTGGGTGGGGCGGCTCAGGTGACCGGCCAGCKTCCCCTTCTCCCCCCGTTTGTTTTTTGGTTGCTGGCAAGCTYGCTTGCTCGGCGGCCGACGGAGCCCTGTCTACCCGCAGGGCAAGGGGCAGGAAATTCCCTCAAGGAAATCAGCGACGCAGGAGCGCCGGAGGGACATTTCCTGCACCGCAGGCCCCGGTGGAGCTTGCGGAGCCGGGGYTAGACGGGGTGGAGCGGACGCCTAGAATCCGGAGGACAGCAACCAAAAAACGTCGAAGACGTGGATACGGGCCAGGGTCTCCGGAGCCCTGCGACGGAGGCACTGGACCCMACAGCCGGCCGCGCCAGCGGACGCCCGAAAGCGCTGTCTGTGGAATCCGCGGTGGCCGCCCGACTTGTGGAGGGGTCGTGGCAGGATGTCCATCATGGACAGGCGGTTGCGGCGCGCTCCTGACGCGGAATGGGTGCTGATGTACCGGCTCGGGCTGAGCCGGCAACGCATCGCTGCCCTCGTCGGCGCCGAGCCCGCCACGGTCGGATACCACCTGGTCATCGCGCGCCACCAGGACCCCCACCTCGAGGCCGAACACCAGTCCGCAGCCGGCTCCGCGCCCGTTCCGCACCCCTCCCCCACGGATCTCGGCCGCATGGACGAGCTCATCGCCTGGGTCAAGGCCGAAGGCCGGCTCCCGCGTGACCGCTCCGGGCAACGGGGCGAAAGGTCGATGGCGCGCTGGCTGTCCGGGCGCCGACGCGAAGCGGCCCAAGGGACCCTGGTCCCGGCCTACCGTGACGGTCTGGCCCGGGTGCCCGGGTGGCTGGGGAACCGCAGGGAAGCCGAGGACGAGGCCCGTTGGCACCACCGCCTGGCCCAGCTCGAGGACTTCCGACACGAGGGCAACGATTGGCCCCGCCACAAGGGCTGCGATTCTGAGCGGGAACACACCCTCGGCGTCTGGATCCACACCCAGCGGTACAAACACCGCCGCGGCGACCTCGACCCTGCGAAGGCCAAGCTCCTGGACGACACCGTTCCCGGGTGGCAGGCCGGAAGGACCAGGGGCCGCCCTCCCCGGCGGTGACCCGAAAGGCAGCGTTTCCCAGCAGGCCGCCGGCCAGTAGAATTACCGAGGTTCTCCAGTCCCCCCAGCTTGGAGAACCGGGAGCCTCCGCGCTTGAGTCCTTGGATTCGCGCGGAGGCTTTCCTCACGGCTCGCAGCAAGGACCCTCTTCCCGGTTGTGCCCATTGGGGGCAGGTGGAGCCCTCCGCACAGCTCAGGCTGTCCCCACTGGGTGCAAACCGTTTGATTGTCGGACCCCTCCCCCATGCTCAAACCTGCACATCTATTCGAATAAAATTACTAGGCTGGAAATTTGTTATCGAATGTCAGTTCTAAACTGAGGATATGAACCCGGAACAGGCGGCCCGGTTGCAGGCGCGGTATGCGAGGCGGGCCGGCCCGATCGGGCTGACGGTGGAAGAGCTCGATTTCGAGCACTTCCCCGCCAGGAACGGCTTCCCCGGGATCCCGGTGAAGGCGTGGATCCGGTTTCCGAACTGCGCCGAGCTGGTCGACGGCGAGGTCTATGCCTGGACGGCCAAAGCCGCCGAAGTGACGTGGAAGGACGGTCCGGTGACCTACCGGACCTGGGTGTGGAGTTCGGCGGTCACCCGCCGGGAAGACATGATGAGCAGGAACTTGGGAAAACGCGTAGAACGTGACAGCAGTAGCGAATGAAACAACCCTGGACGTTGACGTCGACGTCCGCTTCACCCCGGCCGGCACGCCGCTCGCCGTCCGGCACGAGGGCCGCATCTGGGCCGTCGCGGCCGAGCCGGTGCACTGGTTCGACCGGGACGCCTGGTGGGACACGCAGAGCACGGCTGCCGTCGGCAGCGGCGACCTGGTCAGCATCGAGTTCTGGAGGGTGCAGGTCCGTCTCAGTTCGAGCTCGGCGTTGCGGACCTTTGAGCTGCGCCGCAACCCGCTCTCGACCCGGTGGCTGCTCGAAGGCATCAGCGATTAGGGCCTCGGCGGCAGGGAACCCCCAACCGATCAGCGATCAGACATGGGCGGCGATCCGGGCAGAATTCACGCTCCCGGCCCTCGGGCAGGTGCACCGCCGGCTCTCCGAACTGATGGAAGACCCCGGACCGGTGCTGCGCCGGCTCGTCCGCGATCATCGACGACGGCACCTACTGCCCCGGATTCCAGTTCCTCCCCGGCGGACAGCTCCACCCGACCGTCGTTAAGCTCTTTGACCGGGCGATGGAACTGCAGATCCCGCACAACTTCACCCTCTGGATGGTCACACCCTCCAGGGACCGTAACGGATCCCGCCCCGTTGACCGCCTCAAAGACGGCCCCGCTCCCTTGGTGGGCGCGCTGGACTCCTGCCGCTGGCGCTAGCACCGGCCCTTGACCGCACCCGTCGGGTGCGTAGCGTAGGTCCATGGGACTCATCTACGACGACCCGGACCTCGCGGCCCTGACACTGACGCGGCTCGCCGCGGAAGAATCCGAAGGCCCCGGCGCCCTGGAAGTGCGCATGCGCGACTATCTCGGCGGCCTGGCACAGCGCAACGGGGGCGATTATCTGGAGCTGCTGGCCATCACCCTCGCCCGGGACCATTTCAAGTCCCTGGATGATCTGGCCCGGGCCACCGGGGCAGAGTCAGCAGCGCTGCTGGACGCCGCCGAGATCGACGCGCTGGAGGCCGTGTAGGAACGGGTGCGCATAGGGTGTTCAGGTGGAGATTACAGGCACGATCCAGGCCCCTGACGGCAGCAACGAACGCATCAGCGCCGAAGGCAACACCTGTGAAGAAGCCCGCAAAGCCCTCACGACACAGATCCCGGAGGACCACAAACTCCTCGCGATCCGCACAGACCAATAACCTCTTGCGCCAATAGCCTCTTGCGGGTCCTTCCAGCCCTGGCGGGGAAAAACGGAGCCGGACACCCCAGCTGCCATCGCTTCCGTGACGTCCCCGGTCAGGGGGCAGGATGCGGACGGCGGGAAGGGCCTAGTCGTTCCCGCCGGGAGCCTGCTGTGCCACCGGCCCTGTCCCGGGCATGATGCGGGCCAGCAGCGCATCATGCGCCGTCTGCAGCGTGTCGGCGCGCGCCTCTGCCGCCGCCAGCCGGGCCCGGTCTGCCGACGCTTCCCTGACAGCCTCCTGCGCCGCGGCCCGGGCCTGCTCCAACTGCTCCCCCGCCGCAGCAACGTCGGCCTCCAACGCGGCGATCCTGGCCGTGAGCTCCGCGACCGCCGCGTCCTTCTCGGCGCTCACCCGGTCCAGGTCCGCGACCAGTTCGGCGACCTCCACGGTCACGTCCTTCTTCTCCTGCAACCAGGCTTTCTCGACCGCGGCATGGCGCTCATCGGCCAGCACGGTCGCCTCGGCCCAGCAAGCCCCGGCCAGGCGTGCGGCCTGCTCCAGCAGCACCGCCGGCGCCACGGCGACCTGCCCGCCCGCGGCCCGCTTCTCCTCCGACCACTCCTTCAAATAACGGGTCGCGTCGGCGTTGCTCACCCCCGCCGCGGCCCGCACCGTCGACACCGTGGGCCGGCGCTCGGCGCTGATCTGCTCCGCGGCAGCGTACACACGGTCCTTCACACTCAACGTCACGGCGCCAACCCTTCAAAAGTAGTAGGAATAGTAGTAATACTACTCCTAACTAACGGCGCGTCATGGCCGCGCGTTTCCGCCGCCATGTTCAGGCGGCCGCTGGCCGCCTCCGACAGAAACGGGGGCACGGAAAGGGGCCGCGTCGGACCGCGAGACCGGTCGAGTCCACTACGGGAAGCCCCCGCCGGAGTCCCGTCCCGTGGCGTCCGATCGTCCCCGGAAGCGGTGATCATGGGCGCTTTAGGACGGTTCATCCGCTGTGGCCCGGCCGGTGTCGGTTCCGCCGGATATCGTTGCGGTCCTGTGTCTTCCGCGCGCGCGGACGATGCCGGACACTGTGTTCAACGGTGCCGCCCGCGCACCGGGGAAGGCATCGCCGTCATGAACGCTTCGATCACCCTGGTTGCCGCGACCGGACACCAGAACACCGCGCCGGCCCGCATCCGGGTCCGGCCCCTGGAACCCGATGATCTACTCGAACTGGCCGATCTGCACCGGCACGCCTACGCCGGCCGTCCCGGACAGCGGGCCGGCGACCCGGTGTGGATCGGACCATCCACCGAGGAGGGCAGCGGCCGCACCACCGAGGCTGCGTCCCTCGTGGCGTTCGGACCCGACGGTCAAATCACGGCCGCCCTCATCGTTACCGAACGCGACGGCGAAGCAGTCATCGATGAACTTTTCACACACCCGGACCACCGCCGCAAAGGCCTGGCCGAAGGACTCATCCGACATTGCATGCACCTCCTGCACACCCTGGGCCGCACCACGGTGAAGGTCACCGTGGAGGACAACAACCCGGCAGCGATGGCCCTGTACCTCTCCCAGGACTTCCGCCGCCTCACCGACGATGACACGGACACCGACTACGACTGAAAACCCGCCCCGAACCACCCTCCACGCCGCAGACCCACAGCATCCCCGGGTCCTGATTCACCCCGGACGCCGCCACTCCTCGTACGGTCGGCAGGACGGGACCGTGGAGCCCCCTGCCGGGATCTGAACAGAGCCGGGGGCGCCGACGGTGCAGTCTCCCGACCTGAGGCAGGAAGGACAGCACCAAAAACGGTAGACGAGACAGGGCCAGAGTGTACGGAGCCCTGCAACGGACGCACGGAACCCCGACGGCCGGCCGCGCCAGCTTTGGAAAGAGACGACGTCTCCTCAGAGCCTCTCTGCCGTCTAGGGCTGCCGCAGCCCTTGGCCGGTCTCGACCCGGACCCTACTACGGAGGGAAGCACCGATGACCATCAAAATCAATGACACGGCACTGCGCCACGCCCGGCAGCTGATCAAGGACGCCAGGATCGCCCGGGATTCCCGTGACGACTGGAGCGAACACGCCCCCCGACACAGAGAAGGAAAACGCGTTCATCGCCAAGCACGGCTACACGGAATACGGAACCTGGCATCTGGGCGAAGACACCGAGAAAACCCACGACACCAAGGGACGCTACAGCTTCCCCTTCGGAGATTTCCGGCGGCTGCACCGTTGCGCGATTCTTGCCATCGAGAGCCGGGCCGCCCAGAACAACCACGACGACATCGCCAAGGCAGCGAAGTCCCTCCTCAACGAACTCGACAAGGACTAGTTATCGCCGCCGCCCTCGATGGGCCCGGGTTGCCTTGTCGGGACAAGGCGTGGGTCCGGTGATCCGCTCGTCCAACGCCGATGATTCCCCGGGCCGCGCACGCCATACGCCAGGCATCCTCATACCGGCCAATGCCACCTACCGCCGACCGGGTCCGGAAACCACACCGCTCAAAACCGGTGCCGGCTGGTCCAACACTGGCGGTTCTTGATTCCGGGTACGGCCTCAGCCGGTCCGCCCTCGCTGCAAAGGTTGACGCATGGGAACGGGCAGCTTTAACCTCATTGGATCCTTCGGCTGGGTCATGACAGCGCAGTAAGGGACGGCCGCACTGCGGCCGTCCCCTGTTACCGTTACCGGCTCCGACTGATCCGCGTGTCAATCCTTCTTGAATGCGTCTTTGACTTTCTCGCCGGCCTGTTTGAGGTCGGCCTTCGCCTGGTCGCTCTTGCCTTCGGCTTCCAGAGACCGGTCGTCGGTGGCTTTCCCGGCCGCTTCCTTACCCTTGCCGGCGAGCTTCTCGGCGGTGTTATCGATCTTGTCTCCCAATCCCATGACGGACCTCCGTGGCTGGACGCAGACACTACGCCTGCGGCGATACCGTCAATTTTAGGCGCCACGAGGACTCGGATAAAGATACTTGCCTCGGCTGCGGGCGTGCCGACCCGTCCTGGCAGATCCTGTTTTCATGCCAGCTAGAACCGTCTGGGTGTCGGCTCCGGATCAGCCACGGCTGGTTCAGTGCGGGGCTCGCGATGACGGGATCGGCCGGCAGTCGTGGCTGCGCCACGCCGGAGTGGGGAAATCGCAGGGGTGCCACTGCGGCTGAGGGTGCGGTTCTCCGCGGCAGATGTGGGACGGCACGTCCTGGTCTCAGTTGTGCGTGAGCTACGCCGTTCCGGGTTGTGCCTCAGCTTTTCTCAGGCCGGGAGTGCTATACCTAGCTCAATGGCGCGGTCCTGCCGCGGTCTTGCACCGTTGCGGGCTTGGACTCCCTTGAGGCGGAGGTGAAATGGCGATCTGGCCACGGAGCGGGCTCTGCCTCTGGATTGCGGGGTCGGCACTCCTCAGCGGCTGCAGCGGCGCGTCTGGCGGCACGCGGGACAGTGTGTCCACAGCGCTGAAGGACAGTTCCTCCGCGGTTGCCACCGCCCGGCTCGCGCTGGCGCTCGACGCCGGGGGCAAGCTGACCATGGCGGCAACGTCCACGACGCTCGACGACGTCCTGAAAGACCTCGAAACCACCCGGACCACCGTCCTCCAGCTCTCCCCCACCGTCCAGGACGACCGTGAGACGCGCCGGGAGGCCCTGACCGTCCTGGATGAAAGCATCGCAGGGGTGACCACGGCGCAGGACGCCATTGCCAGCACCGACGGCAGCCCCACACTCCAGGACGGCGACAAGCTGCTGGAGAACGCCGCCGGCAGGATGGCCACACTCAAGAATCAGCTGGGGGGACAATGAAGCGCCTGCTCGGGGTGGCCCTGGGGGTCCTGACCGCGATCGGCGGGTTCGTGGACATCGGCGATCTGGTCACGAACTCCGTCGTCGGCTCACGGTTTGGGCTCTCGTTGGTCTGGGTCGTCGTCGTGGGCGTGGTCGGTATCTGTGTGTTCGCGAACATGTCCGGGCGGGTAGCCGCCGCGTCGGGCCGGGCGACGTTCGAAGTGATCCGGGAACGGTTGGGGCCCCGGGCCGGTCTGGCCAACCTGTCAGCGTCGTTCCTGATCAACCTGATGACGGTCACGGCGGAAATCGGAGGCATCGCCCTGGCGCTGCAGCTGGCCAGCAGCGTTCAGTACCTGCTGTGGGTTCCCGTGGCCGTGGTTGCGGTATGGCTGGTCATCTGGCGGGTGAGGTTTTCCATCATGGAAAACGTCACCGGGCTGCTGGGCCTGACGCTCATTGTTTTCGCCGTGGCACTGTTTCTGCTGAAGCCGGACTGGGGTGCCCTTGGCGCCCAGGTCCTGGCCCCGTCCGTTCCGGAGCAGGAAACAGCCGCCTCGTACTGGTATTACGCGGTGGCACTGTTCGGGGCGGCCATGACGCCCTATGAGGTGTTCTTCTTCTCCTCCGGGGCCTTGGAGGAAGGCTGGACCATCAAAGACCTGGCCCAGTCCAGAATCAACGTACTCGTCGGGTTCCCGCTCGGCGGCCTGCTCTCGGTGTCCATTGCCGCCTGCGCCGCGGTGGTTCTGCTCCCGGCCGGGATCGCCGTCACCTCACTGTCCCAGGTCATCCTGCCCGTCGCCGAGGCAGCCGGGAAAGTCGGTCTCGCCTTCGCCCTCGTCGGGATCGTCGCGGCGACCTTCGGAGCGGCCCTGGAGACCACCTTGTCCAGCGGGTATACCCTGGCGCAGTTCTTTGGGTGGTCCTGGGGCAAGTTCCGCCGCCCGGCCCAGGCCGCCCGCTTCCATTTGTCCATGATCATCTGTCTCCTGATCGGCGCGGCGGTCCTGGCCACCGGGGTCGATCCCGTCCTGGTCACGGAGTACTCGGTCGTGTTCTCGGCCATCGCGCTGCCGCTGACCTACCTGCCCATCCTGATCGTGGCCAACGACCCCCAGTACATGGGTAAACACGTCAACGCCCGCACGGTGAATGTGCTGGCCATGATCTATCTGGTCATCATCCTCGCCGCGTCCCTCGCCGCCATACCACTGATGATCGTCACGGGAGCCGGATCATGACCACCGCACCCCTGCCCAGATACGTCCGGGCCGCCGGGCGGACCCTCGACGCGCAACTTCACCTGCTGGACCGGCAGGTACTCGATGTCGACGGCGTCCCCGTCACCACGGTCGATGACATCGAAATCAGCGCCCCTCCCCCGGACACACCCATACCGGCCGGAACCCCGGCCCCGACACTCACCGCGCTGCTCACCGGCCCCGTCCTTGGAACGCGGATTTTCGGCGGCCGGCCCCCGTCATCACGGCTCATCCGCATCCCCTGGCGTGACGTCGCCTACGTCGGGGTCGTCATCCGGCTGGGCGTCCGCGGCGAGCCCCTGGACGCGGACTGGGTCGAACGCTGGATCCGCGACAAGATCATTGCCCGCATCCCCGGAGGCCGCCATGATCCTCGGTGATCTCCTCGGCACACCCGTGCACGACCCCGGCGGACTCCGCCTGGGGCGGGTGGCTGATGCCCGGTTCACTATCGACGGACCACCGGGCCAATTGCTCGCCGGCGCCAGCTTATTGGGCCTGGTCGTCAGCCCGCACAGCGCCTCCTCGTTCCTGGGCTACGAACGAACCGGTCTCGCCCGGCCTTGGCCCGTGGCCCACCTGCTCCGGTGGCGGCATCGCGGCTCGTTCCTGGTGCTCTGGGCCGACATCGACATCATCGGCACGGACTCCGTCCGGCTCCGGGAAGGATTCACCCCGTACAGCCCGGTCCTGGGCGAATCCGGACAGGAATGACCGCCGGCCTGTCATTCTCGGCTCTTAGCGCCGGTTCCCGGCATTGGCCGGTTCCGAGGCCCAGGCAGGACCTTGAGCACTGGTGTCTTTGCTGTCCATGGGGGCTACTCTGTTGGCGAGACCTTCATGGAGGAGGGCCCGATGAGCGCCTCTGACGAACTGCCCGGCATCGAAGCGCGGCTCGCCGCGGACGGGACCGTGGAAAGCAACGCCAGGGACCGGTCCTTTCTCCTCTCCGTGGTGCGGGAGCAGGGTGCACGGCTCGAGAAATTGGAAGCCGTGGCATCTGATTTCGCGGAACGGGGCGAACGGATCGAACATCAGTTTGACGGCATCGGCTCGATCCACGCTGCCAGGACAGCGGGTCTTGGTGACGGGTATCGGGAAGCTGCCAGGCGCATCCGCGCCGCGTTGGGCATGGCGACGGAGCCGGCAGTCGACGATGCAACGCCAGCCATGGATCCATGTTCGAGTGCCAGCTTCGAGCCGGGCGTCCAAAGCTCCTTCCCCGGGGCTGCGGCAGGATGACGGCAGCAACGACCTCATACCCGAGCCTTCATCCGGGAGCCAGCGGCCGCAGGCGGGTGCAGCGCCGAGGAAATCGTTGCGGTCCTGGTCGTCCGGAGCCCGAAAGCCCCGCGTGATCGAGACGGAAGGGGGCCAAGCCGACGGCGCACACCGCGGCCGCTGGACAGGGAATTTCAGTCTCGCGAGGAGGAGTTATGACAGACCCGGTGGCGCCGCAGGATGACGGCAGGGACGAATCGCTCACTGAGCGGATGGACCGCAATTGGGTGGATTTGCTGCAGGAAATGCGGGTACTTCAGACAGGGGTCCAGATCCTCGCCGGTTTCCTCCTGACGCTGCCGTTCCAGGCACGTTTCGCGTCACTGGACGGCTACCAGATCGGGCTGTATCTCATCAACGTCATCGTGGCCGCCCTCACCACGGCATCGATCCTGTTGCCGGTGAGTTTGCACCGCCGGCTTTTCCGGCAAGGACTGAAAGCCACTCTCGTGGCCAGCGCCGATACCATCGTGAAGGTGTCATTGGCCGGCGTCATGCTGCTGAGCCTGGGCACCACATCCCTCGTCTTCGATGTCACTGCGGGCCGGACGGCCGGCGTAATAGCCGCCATTGGCCTGCTGGCTGTGCTACTGCTCCTGATGGTCCTTATCCCCGGAACACTCCGACGCAAAGCCCTAAAAGAGAAGCCACAATGACAGCCGTTGCATAGGAGCGGCCGGATGGCGCCAAGCGGCAAGTCTTCCGCTCCTTCGACAAGCAGCCCTCAAAACGGTGCCTCACAGCGAGTTTGCCTCCGCCGGATGGTCAGATGATGACTACCTGTTGGGGTGCAGTGGCTCTGGCTAGACTTGAATTGCGCCGGAGTAGACGCATGTATTCGTCTCGGGAGGGCAGGATCATGACAGACCGCAGCGACTCTGAATCACCCGCGGGCCAGGCGCCCACGGGGAAGAAACCAGAAGAACGGGAGCTACGGGGCCGGTACGTCGAAGGCAGTTATGGCAAGGCCGGCGTGCAGCGAGGCCGCCGCGCGGAGGACGAGGAAGGTCAATACATCGAAGGTGATTATGGTGCGGCCGGCAGGGAGGGTGGCCTGCCCGAACCATTGGGAGAGAAGGCCAAAGAATCCGGACGCTACGTACGGGCCGACTATGGCGACGCTGGTGCAGTTCCGGGACGTTCGGCCGGGTCGGAAATCGGTCAGTACGCCGAGGGTGACTACGGTGCGGACGGTACTGTGGGTCCCCTTCGCGAGGCCGCAACAGGTACGAGCAGCGAAATGCCGGCGACCGAGAATCCGCAAAGCGGCCACGAACCTGCATCGCAGGACCGGCCCGTATCGTCGGGTGCCGACGCCCAGGCCGATGACTCCCGCAGCGGTGCAGATGTCGGAGAGGCGGTCGATGTCGCGGAGGCGGGCACCCAGGCGGAAGGCGATCACTCGCATCCGGAACGGGCCAAGACAGGCCAGGCGCCCGTCGAGCAGGTCTTTAGCGACCCCGCCATGACCGAGGGACAGCGGACCGTCACCGGCCCCCCAGCGGCAACCGGGGCCATCCCGCCCGGACCTTCACCTGCCGAAGCCGGATCCGGTGGAGCACAATCCGTTGTCGGGGCTCGAGAGTCTGACCGTCTCGCGGCAGGCGAGCCGCCGGCCGCTGGCCCCCCTTTCGACACCGGCACGAAGGAGGAACGAACGACCCCGCGAGGCGATTCCTAACGTATTGATCCTGCCGCATCCCAGTGTTTTGCCCGTGCTGCCTGGCCGAGCCACTCCCCCATGGGCGACAGCGGCCAATAGGTCGCTGACCACTCGCCTAAAATTCGTACCGCGTGTCACCAAGCCGTTGTGCAGATTTTTCGTCAGAGGGGACTGCCCGTGCTCTGGACAGGGCCGCCGGAACTTTGTAAATTCGGAACAGTCCTAGTCAACCCTTCGGGGTTGGGGACCCTTTGCCGCCGGGTGCACGGCGGCAAAGAGAGCCGCTGTAGCCGAACGGTGGCATAAGGATGCACCCGCGGAGAAGAGCCCCCTGATGGCCACCTCGCACTTCGAACGATTCCTCCTTGAAGCCACCGTCCCGGATGAAACGCACCGGCCGTTGGGGCCGGATTGTCTTTACGGCCTGTACACAAGCTGGTGCCGGCTCCACAACATCACCCCCGTGGAGGACATTACCTTCCGGTCAGCCATGCAACGCCGCGGCATCGATCTGCGCAACAGCCATCGACGGATTACAGGACAGGCCGCAACAGACTACATCCTGGCCAGCTACCCCGCGACGGCCTGACCATGTTCCATCGACGTCCCGAGGCACGCGCCCGGATGCCGCCACATCGACGTAGCCGGCACACATAGCTGGAAATGATCGACCGGCGGTCATTAGCCCGCCCGGGATAACAATGCCCGGGAGAGTTCGCCGCCTCGGATTGAAATGGCGGCTGCGGAAGGCCATGTCGCCCACGCGCGACCTCAGCATAGGCCGAGCCACGCCCTCAACGGACCGAACGACCTGCCTTACCAGCACCTGGTCTGCCCTGCTTTCTGTTCGACAGGCCGGCCCCTCGACGCTAGGTTGGGCCTCATGACTGAGAATCCAGATGCAGACAGGGACCGCCGCGAGGAGGATGAGCCGGCCAAGGGCTCACTCTCCGGCTGCAGCGCCCGCGAAATCGATGGCGAAATCGACGCGCCTGATGCTGATCGTGAGGATCCCCAGTAGCCTTTCCGGACCGCCCTGCGCAGCGCCGGGCCCGCTCCCCCCGTTCAGCGTTTCGCCCCGGAGCCCGGCAGCTGCGCCGGATCCAAAGACGCTAGATGCGCTCAACGCCGCGGGCGCTGCCCACCACACCTTTTACACGCCCGAACACCGTAGCCGCACAGCTTTGACCCCCGCATCACCAGGTAGAGGAGCATCATGACGGACCAGTACACCTTCCGAAACCCTGTCACAGCCTACGATCACATCGAACCTCCCAAACAGCACCAGCCCGAGCCCGGACTGGACGCCGAACTCGTCCCCAAAGCCGACCTCGGAGAAGAGAGCTACCGCGGCACGGGGCGCCTCGAAGGCCGAAAAGCGATCGTCACCGGAGCGGACTCGGGCATCGGCGGAGCAACGGCCATCGCCTTCGCCCGCGAGGGCGCCGACGTCGTGCTGTCGTACTTGCCCGAGGAGGAAGAGGACGCCGCCCGGATTGCCGGGCTGATCGAAAACGCCGGCCGCAAGGCGGTCCGGGTACCGGGGGACCTGAAGGACGCAGCCATGTGCCGGTCCCTGGTGGAGACAGCGCTGCGTGAACTCGGCGGCATTGACATCGTGGTGAACAATGCAGGCAAGCAGATCGCCCGGGAAGACATCGGCGATATCAGCGACGAGCAGTTCGACCACACCATCAAGACCAACGTGTACGCCATGTTCTGGCTCACCAAGGCGGCGGTCCCGCATTTGCCGCCGGGATCGACCATCATCAACACCACATCCATCCAGGCCTACGACCCCTCGCCGACGCTCCTGGACTACGCCACTACCAAAGCCAGCATCAACAACTTCACGAAGGGGCTCGCCCAGCAGTTGGCGCCCAAGGGCATCCGGGTCAACGCCGTGGCACCCGGGCCGATCTGGACACCGCTGCAGGTCAGCAGCGGCCAGCCGAAGGAGGCCTTGCCCGAGTTCGGCAAGGACACCCCGCTGGGCCGCGCGGGCCAGCCCGCGGAACTGGCACCGGCCTATGTGTTCCTGGCTTCCGCGGAATCCAGTTTCGTCGTGGGTGAGACCCTTAACGTCAACGGGGGCAGCCCCACTCCCTGACACCCCGGGGGACCCAAACACAGCGGCCGCTGTTTCTTCCGTGTGCCCGGGGAGGATCGTTCTATCCCGATATTACGGCGCCGCGGGGCTGACCCGGCGGGCCTCTATTCGTCGTGACGACCCGTTCCCCGCGAGTGTCCGGATGCTCCGCGTTTTCCCCTTCCTGCGGAGGATCCGGGTTGGCCGGCATTTTCGGGAGAATAGGTGCTGGTCGTTCAGCCTTCCCCCGCAGGGCGACTCTGGACTATTTGCAAGCATGCTGATAATTCTGGAACCGTCCGAGGCTGGTGAGGATCCGGCCAAGGGGACGGGCCGGAGCTGAGGCATTTCCTGTCGCGACCGGCAGGGCACAGAGGACGGTCCGCGGCTTCCGCGCCCGGACGCGAACCAACAATGTTCCCGCCTGAAGGTAGAGGAGGAGTGACATGGTCGACCGGATAGCCAATATTTGGGGAACCCGGACCCCGTACTCGCGGGACAGTTTATGGCCGGTCCGGGTGGACCAGGTCCTGGACGACGGCATCGCTGAGGACGATGTTGACCGGTGGGTGCAGTCCGCCTGCGTCCTCTGCAGCAACGGATGTGCCTGCGACATCGCCGTCAAGGACGGCGCGATGGTCGGGATCCGCGGCCGGGCGCAGGATCTGGTCAACCATGGCAGGCTGGGACCGAAGGGGCTCTTTGCCAGCCGCCAGGGTGTGTCGCACAAGGACCGCCTGACGAGTCCGCTGGTCCGCGAGAATGGGCAACTGGTCGAATGCGACTGGGACACGGCGATGCGTCGGATTGTGGACCGGAGCAGGGACCTGCTGGCGGAGCGAGGTCCGCTCAGCCATGGCTTCTACACCAGCGGGCAGCTGTTCCTGGAGGAGTACTACGCGCTGGCCGTGATCGGGAAGGCCGGCATCGGCACCCCGCACATGGACGGAAACACCCGGCTGTGCACTGCTACCGCGGCGGCGGCCATGAAGGAGTCGTTCGGCGCCGACGGCCAGCCCGGATCCTATACCGATATCGACAGCTGCGACGCGCTCTTTCTCTATGGCCACAACATGGCCGAGACACAAACGGTGCTTTGGTCCAGAGTCCTGGACCGGATCGCGGGCACGGACCGGCCCCGGATCGTCTGCGTGGATCCGCGCGACACGGAGGTCGCCCGCCACGCCGATGTCCATCTGGCCATCCGGCCCGGCACGAACCTTGCGCTCATGCACGCCCTGGTCCGTGAGGTGCTGGCCCAGGGCTGGGATGATGCCGGCTATGTCCGCGACCACACCTTGGGCCAGGACGCTCTCCGGAAGGTGGTCGAGCCGTGGACGGCCGAGGCGGCTGCCGCCGTCTGCGGTGTCCCGGCGTCGGACATCAGGGACGCAGCCAGGATCTTCGGCACGTCCGATCGGATTGTCTCCACGGTGCTGCAGGGCTTCTACCAGTCCTCGCAGGCGACGGCGGCGTCGTGCCAGGTCAACAACCTGCACCTGCTGCGCGGGATGCTCGGCCGCCCAGGGTGCGGGGTCCTCCAGATGAACGGCCAGCCCACGGCTCAGAACAATAGGGAATGCGGCGCGGACGGGGACCTGCCTGGATTCCGCAATTGGGAAAGTCCCGATCACATCCAGGAACTGGCCCGGCTCTGGAACGTGGATCCGATGACCATCCCGCACTGGGCGCCGCCGACGCATGCCATGCAGATCTTCCGCTATGCCGAACAGGGCTCGATCGACTTTCTGTGGGTCTCGGCGACGAACCCGGCAGTGTCCATGCCCGAACTGCCCCGGATCCGGAACATCCTCGCCAAACCCGATCTCTTCCTCGTCGTCCAGGACCTCTACCTCACCGAAACAGCACAGTACGCGGACGTGGTGCTTCCGGCAGCCGGGTGGGGCGAGAAGACCGGGACGTTCACCAACGTCAACCGCATTGTGCACATCTCCGACAAGGCGGTTGAGCCTCCAGATGGGGCGCGCAGCGACCTGGACATTTTCCTCGACTACGCGCGCAGGATGGATTTCACGACGTTAAATGGCGGGCCGCTGCTGGACTGGGCCGGGCCAGAGGACGCGTTCGAGGCGTGGAAAAACTGCTCCCGCGGACGCCCGTGCGACTACACCGGAATCACTTACGACAGGCTGCGCGGCGGCAGCGGCATCCCCTGGCCCTGCAACGAGGACCACCCCGACGGAACGGACCGCCTGTACGGAGACGGCGTTTTCCCCACAGACCCCGACTATTGCGAAAGTTACGGCCATGACTTGCTCACCGGCGCAACGGTGGGAGCCCAGGCCTTCCGCGCCCAGGGCGCCGGTGGGCGGGCCCTGTTCAAGACCGCCCCGTTCCACCCGCCGCACGAGGAACCCGACGCAGACTACCCGCTCCGGTATACGACCGGGCGCACCGCGTACCATTTCCACACTCGCACCAAAACGGGCCGCTCCCGGCCCCTGGCCGACGCGGCACCGCGGGCCTGGGTAGAACTGGCCCGGGAGGACGCGGACCGGCTCGGCATTTCCGAAGGCGACCTGGTCCGGGTCACCTCCCGCCGGGGCCGGATCGAGGTCCCCGCACGAGTCAGCGGCATCGCGCCCGGCACCGTGTTCGCCCCGTTCCACTACGGCTACTGGGACACCGGCGGCCGCCCCGGGACCCACCCGACGGCCGCGAATGAACTGACCCTGACCGAATGGGACCCCGTATCCAAGCAGCCGATGTTCAAAAACGCGGCGGTGACCGTGGAGAAGATCGGCGATGCCACCGGACCGGCGCCGGCCCCGACCACCACAGCGTCCCGGCCCGCCGCGGCGCCTGGCACCGCGCCGGTCCCGGCCACGGCCGGCGGCGACGGGGCCCAAGCCACGGAAACAACGGACATCGAACCTGCACCCCAGTTCCCCGACGCGCTCAGAAACACCACGGAGGGTGGCCGGCCGTGAACCTGAACATCTACCTGGGCATGCTCCGTCAGGCCGAGAACACGCTCGCCGATTCCTTCCGCCAAGTGGCCGAGGGCCACGGGGCCGAGCCAGATGTTCACTTCCTCTGCCGCACCCTGGCAGCCCAGTGCGACCGGCACGGGGAACTCCTCGGGCCCGTCGTGCAGCGCTACGGCGAAAACAGCTCCGACAACGAGCCCGAACGGCTCCACGCCCAGGGCCTGGCCACAACCCGGAACGGTCCCGTCGGTCTCCTGCGCGACCTGCAGGACCTCTACCTGCTGGCCAGCCTCGTCGACGTCACCTGGACGATGGTCAAACAGGCCGGGTCCGCGCTGCGCGATATAGAGTTACTCGCCGTCGTGGAGAAATGCGACGCCGAAACGGCCACCCAGCTGCGCTGGCTGCAAACCCGGATGAAACAAGCCGCACCCCAGGCCCTCATCGCAGCACGCTGAGGCCATCGAAAGGGACCACACGGCGGCGTCCGGAAGGATGACCCCAACGGACTCACTGCGATGGAACCCGGGTAGGGGTGCCCCGCCACGTTGCTAACGTTGCAGCGCTGTGGTCCGCAGGTCGAAGGATCGTCGACGAACGTCCGGGTCTCACTGACCGGCGTCGGTGAACCGTTCCGCCGCGGTTTCCAAGAGGAGACCCTCGAGTTCGCGGAGCTGTGCCGTTGCCCGGTCCAGCAGACTCGCCACCTGCTCCTGTCCAACGTGCGGGTCCGTGCGGGACAGGAGACCCAAGGTCCTCCAGAGCAGCGACTTGCCCGTGACGGCACTGATCAGCGCTTCGAGTTCCAATTGTTCGGCTGCGCCGATCCTGGCGTGGAGCGGATTGAGCGGGCCTAGGGACGCGAGGTGCGCCCCTGTCCAGGCGAAGGGCTTTTTGTAGGCCGGGATGCCTAGACCGAGCCCCTCGGTGATGCCCTCCAGGGTTGCCTTGTCGGCACTGATTTCCGTCGCGAGCCGCGCGATGGTACTGCCGCGTGGCGAGTCCTTCCACGTCTTGGCCGCCTGTTCGAAGAGTCGCTCCCCCGCCGCCGCGGCTATCAAGTGACTGTGCAGGTACGCGGCCAAGGAACTCTCCCCGGTTGTGCCCTTGCCGTGCTGTCCGGCGTTCATGGTCATATACCTTTCGTCCCTCGGGCTCCTGTGCGGTCTCGGGTCCCCAGTGACCTAGAACGTGGGGGCGCCGGGTTCAGCGAGCGGCTGCTCGCGCTCGATCTGGGCGATCTTTGGATCGTTCTCGTCGGCGCCGTAGTCCGAGCTGCGGGTGATGTCATTCCCACCAGGGAGCTTCATTGCGTGGAAGAGCAGAGATAGGCCGGTGGCAACCACAAGGTTTATCGCAAACGCCACAACGGCGATGTAGACCTGTATGTCGGTTCCGGGGATGGCCGCGATCGAGCCCCCGAAGTAGGCCTTCGTGACCGGGTTGACCACGTTGTACGCCGCGATGGTGCCATAGATGATTCCGGCTGCCCAGCCGCCGAAAAGCGCCCATCGGTGGAACCAGCGGGTGTAGAGCCCGGCCACGATCGTCGGGAAGGTCTGCAGGATCCAGATGCCGCCGAGGAGCTGCATGTTAATTGCTGCCGACTGGTCCATGGCAATGACGAAAATCAATGCACCGAATTTCACCACAAGCGACGCAATCTTGGACACCTTTGCTTCCTGCCGGGGAGTGGCGTCGGGCTTAATCAGATCGCGGTAAATGTTGCGGGTGAACAGGTTCGCCGCGGCTATCGACATGATCGCGGCCGGGACCAGAGCCCCGATGGCGATGGCGGCCAGGGCGATTCCGGCAAACCAGGCCGGGAATTGATCCAGGAACAGCTGCGGGACCACCAACTGCGGGTTGACAGCGCCGTTCACGTCAACGGGATTGGTTCCGGCGAAGATGGCCACGTAGCCCAGCAGAGCCAAGAACCCCAGCATCAACGAGTACAGCGGCAGCACCGCGGCATTCTTCCGGATCGTATTCCTGCTCTTGGTCGCCAGGACGCCCGTGATCGAGTGCGGGTACATGAAAAGCGCCAAGGCCGAGCCCAGAGCCAGCGTCCAGTAGGCCGAGTAACTGTTCGCGCCCGGAATGAAGACTCCAGTGGGTTTACCGGTGGCAGGGTTGACCGCAGCGAGTTTCGCCTCGGCAGAGTCGAAGATGGGACCCCAGCCGCCGAACTTGATCGGCAGGTAAATTACCGCGACGATCACCGCCAGATAGATCAGCAGATCCTTCACAACGGCGATCAGGGCCGGAGCCCGCAGGCCCGAGGTGTACGTATACGCGGCCAGGACCACGAACGCGATGATCAGCGGCAGGTCGGTCAGCAGTACGTTCTCCGCACTGCCCAGGCCCAGCACCGTGAGCACGGCCTTGATTCCGACTAGCTGAAGCGCAATGTAGGGCATCGTCGCGACGATGCCGGTGACGGCGACGGCAAGGGTCAGCGCCCTGCTGCCATAGCGGCCGCCGACGAAGTCGGCCGGCGTGACAAACCCATGCCGGTGCGAGACGGACCACAACCGGCTCATCAAAAGGAACACGATCGGGTACAGAACGATTGTGTACGGCACCGCGAAGAATCCGCTGACGGCGCCAGTGGCCCACATTGCAGCCGGAACGGCCACGAAAGTGTAGGCAGTATACAGGTCGCCGCCGAGCAGGAACCAGGTCACCCAGGTTCCAAACCCGCGGCCCCCAAGGCCCCACTCGTCAAGGCTGTGCAGCCCTGTCCCCTCTCCCCGCCGCCACCGCGCAGCCACGAACCCCAAGACCGCCACCAGGACGAAGAGAATGATCACAATGGTCAGTGGAACCCAGCTAATGGGCCGGTCCGGAGCGGCCAGCGGCACGGCTGCCCCGCTCATCGCTCCTCCTCATCACCGGTCACGCCGCGCACGGATTCGCGCCGGCGGCGATCCTCCTTGCCGACCAGCCAGTAGGAGATCCCCACCAGGGCCGAGGTGATCGGAATCCACATCATCTGGTACCAGTAGAAGAACGGCATACCGGCCAAACGCGGCTCACCGACAGAATACGCGGGCACATACAACGGAATCACAATGGCGATGGCCAACAGGATTCCGGTGACGACATATGGACCGGGTCTGGCCGGCCCGCGCGTTGGCACATCGGGACTGGACATCGACGCCTCCTCATTGAGACGGGCCCCCGGAGCGGGAGGACTTCCCGGGACGTGCCGGCGGCCTGTGGACCGTCTGTCACAGCGGTCTTTACACACAGGATAGACACTGGATTTATTCTCCAACAGGGCAAATGCATCCGCCTCCGACGGCGAGGAGCAAGCCAACAGCGGCGCCGATGTCCCCAATTCAGGTTGGTTGCCCAATCAGCCCCCCACGCCAGACTTCAGGCCGTCGACACGAGCTGAATACGATCCGCCAGCCGATCGACGCTCAGCTACGGTTTGGCCTTGTCCGCCACCGCGCGGGACCGTCTGGCATGAAAGGGTCGCCCCGGCGGAGTCCCAACGATCCAGTCTGATCTGTGAGGCCACTAGCGGCGGATATTGAGCACTGACGCGCCACCGCCCACGAGGTATTGCGTGCTACTAAGCATGCTGATTAGATCTTGATATCGGCCGCATTCCACGACCGGCAACCGAAAGGACGGACAGTCATGGGAATTCTTGCATTCCTCATTCTCGGCCTTATCGCAGGAGCTATCGCCAAGGCGGTCCTTCCCGGCCGGCAGGGAGGCGGCTGGGTGATCACACTCGTAATTGGCGTCGTGGGCGCCATCCTCGGAGGCTGGATAGGTTCGTTGATCTTCGGCGGAGGCCTCGCTGACTTCTTCGATTTGCGGACCTGGCTCCTCTCCATCCTCGGGGCCGTTATTGTGCTCTTGATCTATGGCGCCGTTGCCGGCCGCAGAAGCAGGGCATAAGGTCCACCGGCCCATTGCTGCCCCTGCTCAACCAAGGCGCAAATGTTCTTTCAGAGGACGGAGAATAGATCGGCTCCATCGGCCAGGCCTTCGTGGACAACAATGACGGACAGCCGAGCTGGGTAACCGCCAGGACGGGCCTATTCGGAATGTCCGAATCCTTCGTACCCCTGGAAGGAGCCCGAACAGAGGGAAATGACATCGTGGTCCCCTACAGCAAAAACCAGGTCAAGGACGCGCCGAGGATCGACGCCGATCGGCCACTGGAGCCTGCCGAGGAAGGCCGGCTCTACCAGCACTATCAGCTCGACACCGGACGCACTTACACCGAGGCGACGGCAGATGCGGCAGATTCCACCCCCGACCCCGGAACGCAACGCACCGGGACACCGACCACCACCGGGTACAACGCCACCACCGACGAGACCTTGGCCCCCGCCACACAAGACACCACCGCAACAGACCGCAGTACTCCCCCTGCCGCCACCGGCACCCCGGATACGACGCCACCGCGCCCACCACTGAAGACACCACAACCCGGCCCCAGCCGCGCCCGGCAGGGGGCGGCGCCGAACAGCCGGCCGCGGGCGGGGCACGCCTGCGCAAATACGTCACCTCGGAATACGAAACCAGGACCGTTCCAGTGCAGCGCGAAGAAGTACGGATCGAGCGAGAACCGATTACGGAGGAAAACCGCAACGACGTAGCGGACCGTGCGGACGATGAGAACGAGATCATCCTCCACGAGGAACGAATCATCGTCACCAAGGAGACTGTCCCGGTCGAACGGGTCCACATCGGCACGGAAACGGTCACCGAAGACGTGACCATCAAGGAGAAGGTCCGCAAAGAACACATCGACACCGAAGGACCCGAGGAGAGCGGCGGCTAAACCCTAGAACCAGCAAATGCCCCCAGGCAGGAACAGTCGCACTTGCCTGGGCGTTGGATCGAGCCCGTTGGAATAGGATCGGGCCTACCTGCGCCTTGGCACTGAGCTCCATTTCGGTGGCGCCAGGGAGTACTTGAGCACCGGTTCCATTGCCCCGCATTGGGACTAGTCTGTTGGCAAGATCTTCATAGAGGAGGGCCCTCATGAGCGCCTCTGACGAATTGGCCGCAATCGAAGCGGGGTCGTCGACAAGAACGTCCGGGACCGGCCCTACCTCCTGAATATGCCAGTCTGATGGGTGCCCGCCAGGACGGCCAGACCGGCACCCACCGGCGGGACGTGCCGGACATTCGCGGACGAGGGCTGGGCGGACCGCTTGGATGTCATCGCCGCGTTGTCGGGATCGCTCTCCGCGTTGCCTATATAAGGTATCGGTAGACCGTGGCGCGGGATGCTCCGAGCATCTTGCCGATGTCGCGGGCGCTGATTCCTTTGCCCTTGAGTTCCTTGGCCCTGGCAGCGGCAGCGTCGTCCACTTTGCGGGGTCTTCCGCCGTGGCGGTTGTTGGCGGCGGCCAAGACGTGCGGCACGTTTCCTGGGCACGGTGATCGACCGGCTTACGGGCGCCTGCCGTGGTGCGGCGCATCCTCTGCAGAATGTCCACATCATAGAACATTTTTGCTCAAATTATGGACACATCCTCTAGCCTGCACTGTATGGACGACAGCCGGATAACCCAAGAAGATCTTCCACCCTTTATTGATGCCGCGTGGCTCGAGGCGAACCGACGTAACGTTGTCACCGCTGATGTTCGCTGGTACCTCGACGGCGGGTCGGGCCGTGCAGCGTACGACGGCGGGCATCTTCCAGATGCGGTGTTCGTGGACCTGGCCGCATGGCTGTCGGGCAATTCGGGACCACACGGGCTGAACCCGCTTCCCGACTCTGAAGTGTTCGCACATGGAATGTCCTCCTTGGGAATCGGCGACGACACGACCGTCATCGCCTACGACGACGCGGGGGGAGTCATCGCCGCGCGGCTCGTGTGGATGCTGCGTGCGCTCGGGCACCGGGCGGCGTTGCTCGACGGCGGGATTGCCGCATGGACGGGACCGCTGGAGACGACGCCCGTGGAGCCGGCGCCCGCGACCTTCACGCCGTCTCCGTGGCCCGAGGCCCGTCTCGCCCAGCTTCAGGACATCACCGCAGGGGCTGCCGGGATCATCCTCGACGCCCGCAATGCCGACCGCTTCGACGGAAGCGTCCAGCTGCCCACCGATCCCCAAGCCGGACACATCCCCGGCGCAGTGAACGTCCCGTGCCGTGGGAACCTCGCCCCCGATGGACACCTGCGCCCGATCGCCGAGGTCCGACGAGCGTTTGCGAAGGTTGGGATCGAAGACGCGACTGCCGTCATCTCCTACTGTGGCTCAGGCGTCACGGCCTGCCACAACCTTCTCGCTCTCGAGCATGCAGGACTCGGCCGCGGCCGTCTCTACGCAGGCCGGTGGTCAGAGTACGGAGCCGAGCCTCGCCGCCGAGCCGAGCTTGGCTGACAACCGACCTACGATGCCCGCTCGGGTCGAAACCACGACCTCCATCCTGAAGAGTGGAGACAGTCTCAGTCTGGCCCGGTAAGGGATCCTTGGGTTCTTGCGGTGATTGCAACACTTAGCGGATGGGTGTTGTCGTGGCGAGGTATTCAATTTATGTAAGACCGGATCTTCTGCAGCTGTTTTGGGCCGGGATGCAGGCCGGYGATTTCATCACKGACGCYGTTGYGCCGATCRATACRAGCAGGCGGACYGGKCGCCGGGTCCTGGYCGARGCCGGGGGTGTCAGGCCACGCCGSGGCCGGGATCTGAAGGGYAGGTGCCTGACCTTCGCCCAGCGTGAAGAGATCGCGGTGMTGCGCGCCCAGGGRCACTCGCTGCGCCGGATCGGGGYCGTGATCGACMGRTCKGCCTCGACGGTGTCCAGGGAGCTWCGGCGCAATTCGGTGGCCGGGTTGCCCTRCCGGGCRACRKCGGCYCACGCGYTGGCGTATGAGCGGGCTKCGCGGCCGAAACCGKCGAAACTGCACACGAACACGGTGTTGCGTGCGAAGGTGGAAGAGGACCTGAAAAAGAAGTACTCGCCGGAGCAGATCGCAGGACGCCTGCGGGTTGAGTTTCCCGATGAACCGGAGATGCGGGTGTCACCTGAGACCATTTACCAGTCCCTCTACGTTCAGTCCCGCGGAGCACTCAACCGTGATCTGGCCGCGTGTTTACGCACCGGACGTGCGCTCCGGCAGCCCTGCAGGAAGGCCGGTCAGCGGAAGAACCGGATCCCGGGGATGGTCAATATCTCCGAGCGTCCCGCGGAGGTTCAGGACCGTGCGGTGCCAGGGCATTGGAAGGGTGACCTCATCATCGGCAAGGGCAACCAGTCCGCGATCGGGACCCTCGTGGAGAGAACCACCAACTACACGATGCTCGTTCACCTGCCGGATAGATACAAAGCAGAACAAATGCGTGACGCCCTGGCAGCCAAGATCAAGACGCTCCCCGAGGCGCTGAGGCATTCCCTCACCTGGGACCAGGGCATCGAAATGCAGGACTGGAAAACCGTGAAAGTGGACGCCGGTATCGACATTTACTTCTGCGATCCGCACTCACGCTGGCAGCGGGGCATCAACGGGCCTAGTTGTTGCATGCGAAACGGAAGGCAGTCCCGAGTCCTATCCATTCCAGGTGCTTTTTGACTCTGCAGGGGGCGACGTGATGCCCGGCCGCACGCCGGTTGAGGAGAGCGTGCGGCCGGAGTCTTTGGGTCGAAGGCGGAGCAGGGGTCGGCATTTCGGGGCTATTTTCAATGTCCCTCTTCGCGCTGAGAACAGCCTGAGAGCCGACCCTCCACTGTCCCGCATCCCACCGGCCGGACCGGAGCCGTCAGCCCACACGTTTAGGTGGTCGGCCCGGGCGGGTTCCCACGCCACACCCGGGTCAACCACCGCCGCGCGGCGCGCCCCACTGCGGGCGGACGGCCACGGCTTGCAAAACCTACCTCCGCACCCGCCGCGCGGCAAGGGCCCGAGGCCCACCGGATCAGAGTGCCCGCGCTGCATCGACGCATGGGAGAGCCCCGCAGCTAGTGTTGACGAGAACGAGGCAAATAGAATCTGGCTGGAGGTCACGGTTGCATGAGCGAACCTCCAACGTTGAGTTTTACTCTGACGTACGCCGCCACACTTGGAGTGGCGCTGCCATTCTTCCTGGCTCAGATCATCGCCATGAGCGCACTACTGGCCTTGGCCGGAATCAGCGCTGCGCTGGCCGGGACAGTCCAGTCCATGGCTCGGCTCCTGTCACGGTTCTGATGGTTGTGTCACGTATTTCTGGCCCCTCGAGGGCGGTTGAAACTTGCCCCACCCTGCGATGACTGGGAAGTCTTGTCGCGGGCCCGTCTTCGGTGCCTCATCGACTTGGGGTCTCAGTCAGGGCGCCGCGGACGAAGGAGTTTCAACGTTGGAACCCGCTGGGGGTTGCGACCGGCAGATCTGCCGTCGTGCTAGGTGAGCCTTGCGGCCAGCTCCTGGTATGCGGGGTGGAGTTCTTGCCACCGCACCCGTGCGTCGCAGCGGTCACGTCCGGCGAGGTAGGCGGCGAGATCTTCGACGTGGATCTGGTCTCCTGCCCCGTAGGCGGCGATCTGCTCCAGAGGCAAGCCGCGGTCCTCAATAACCAGGATGGTTTGATCGCCGTCAGCGCTAAGCGTCGCCTCGATCACGCCGTCCGGTTCGTCTGGGGCCGTGGTCAGAATCCGGAGCCACTGTGGGGGCTGGCACACTTCCACACGACAACTGCCTTCCCACCCGCTGGCAAAGTAGCGGGCCCTGAAGTCACCGCCCTCGCGAAGATCGCCTTCTACCTCGCCGAGCCAGCGGGCGAGACGGCCGGAATCGGTGAGCGCCGACCACACGTCCTCCCTATCGGTGTCGAACCGGACCTCAAGTCGCACGATGCCGTTGCCCTCCACCGCTCGCAGGGTGCCCAGCGTGCGCACGCTTCCAGGGGTGTTGTTGGTCACGGGGTGCTCCTTCGCTCACGCTTGCCGCGTGCTATTTCGGTGTGCAGGACATCCAGCCGCTGTTCCCACAGGGCCACGTATCGATCCAGCCAGTCGTAGATCTCAGTGAGCGGCTGTGGGCGGAGGGAGTAAACCCGCCGTTGCGCTTCTTGGTGCACCTCGACCAGACCCGCTTCTCGCAGCACCCGCAGGTGCCGCGAGACACCCGGGCGTGCAATCGGCAGGAGCGCTGCCAGTTCACCCGCGGTTGCCGGGCCGTCAGCAAGGGCCTCCAGCATTCTCCGTCGGCTATCATCCGCGAGGGCCTTTAGAGCGGCTTCCATGACCCTTTTGTACCAAGTCGGTTACGTACCAGTCAAGGTACTTAAGCCGCCTTCGATTCCATCCGGACCGGCCTTCCGCCGCATCCATCCACTGGTGAATCCAACGCTGAAGGCGGTCACAGGTAACCGTCGCAAGTGCCCGGCGGGTCACCAAGTGGGGCCAGAAATAGCCGTCCTGTCTCTGGAAAACGTGCGGGGGCCCAGCCGTGGAGTCCCGAGCCCGAGAGGCTTCACAGGGCTTACTCAGGGGCTACAGACACAATGTTGATTCTGGTGTGGAACGGTAGACGCCACTTGACACCTGGCCCATTGGGAGCCGGGCCAGAGAGAAAGCCGGAACCGATGAGCCAGAATGTCGCAAAATTCTTGGGCCGGAGCCGCGCGGCACGACCGGCGGCGCTGATTCTTGCTGCAATCCTCGCCGTGGCGGCCACGGCTTGTGAGCCCACCCCGCCAGGAGGCGGGCCATCGCCGGGCCAGGGCAAGACAACGGCCGCCCCCGGCACTCCTACGACAACCCCCTCCCCACAACCCACACAGGCCTCGGGGAAACCCGGCCACGTCTTCGTGATCAACCTGGAGAACCACGACTACAACGACGTCTGGGGCCCCGAGTCGGCGGCCACCTACTTATCGAAGACCCTGCGCGCACAGGGCGTGCTGCTCTCCCAGTACTACGGGACAGACCACAACTCCCTCCCCGACTACCTGGCCCAGATTTCCGGGCAGGGCTCGAACGCCATGACGCGCGCCGATTGCCCTGTATATGCCGAGTTCCAACAAACCGGGACATCCGAGGCGGGCCAGGTGCAGGGTACCGGCTGTGTGTACCCCGCTTCGGTTCCCACCCTTGCAGGCCAGCTCAGTTCCGCCGGCAAGACCTGGAAAGGCTACATGGAGGACATGGGCACGCCCTGCCAGCATCCCGAGCCCGGCTCCACGGACGACCATCACAAGGCGAAGGAGGGCGACCAATACGCAACGCGCCACAACCCGTTCGTGTATTTTGACGAAATCACATCGTCTCCGGACTGCCCGAACAACGTGGTGGACTACACCCACTTCGCTGATGACCTGAAGTCCACGGACACGACACCGAACCTTTCCTACATCACACCCAACCTGTGCAACGACGGACACGACAGCCCCTGCGTCGACGGCAGCCCGGGCGGCCTCGAAAGCGCCGACAGCTGGCTGCAGCAGCAGATCCCCGCCATCCTGGACTCCCCCGCCTACAAACAGGACGGGGTGCTGGTCATCACCTTCGACGAAACCGAAGCCAAGACCTCCGGCCCGTCGGGAGTCACCGGAGGCACCGCGGGCGGCCGCGTCGGCGCACTGGTGATCTCCCCGTTCACCAAGGGCGGGACGACGTCGGACACGATGTACAACCACTACAGCCTGCTCGCCAGCATCGAGGACATCTTTTCAGTACCCCGGCTCGGATACGCGGGGGCACCGGGCCTGAACAGCTTCGGCCCGGACGTCTTCAACGCCCGGTAACCGCCCGCGTCACCGAACCTCCACATTGCCGTTCCCCGATCCGGGGCTCCCACAGTGCAAGAAAAAGCGCAGCTTCAGAACCTACTGTTGCGTTGTGGCACAGCAGCCCAGTCAGGGGCACGCCACAACGTCATTTCACCCTCAGAATGACGAAGCGCACCCCAGAGACCGGCTCCACCTCCCTTAAAGATGGAGCCGGTCTGAGCGGACCATGGAAAAACGCGCGGAGCGATGCCCTGCAGCTAGCGATCGACTTCGCCCAACGACAGCTGAGGACACCGGAGGAACTTGATCTCGACTTCGATCTCAGTGACTAGGAGTCGCGGCGCG
This sequence comes from Arthrobacter sp. 01L42, assembly GCF_056400005.1. Taxonomy (NCBI): domain Bacteria; kingdom Bacillati; phylum Actinomycetota; class Actinomycetes; order Micrococcales; family Micrococcaceae; genus Arthrobacter; species Arthrobacter sp. 01L42. The sequence continues at coordinate 138,803 of NZ_JBFTSL010000017.1, forward strand.
ACCTATGCGGATGGGGCCCATGGTCAGCGGAGCGTGCGCAGGTACCGTGGGCGCACGATTCGCTGCCCGATTCGACGGAGTGGGTAGGGTGTCCGCCAGGGTTGGTGTGAGGCCGCCGGCGTCGGTGAGCACCCCGGGCGGGGTCACCCCTTTCCGATTTCTTGTAGCGCCCACGAGTTGCCGTCGGGATCGCTGAAGTACGCGAACTTGACGCCTCCCATGTCCTCTATTTCGGTCACGGCGGCCCCGTGCTTGATGAGTTGGTCGCGCGCCGCAGCGATGTTTTCGACCACTAGGTGCAGGCCCTTGACCGTGCCGTCGTCTGGGCTGCTGTTGGCCATTCCGGCGCCGATGACTATGGAGCATGCTGAACCGGGTGGCGTGAGCTGCACGATCCGCATGCCGTTCCCGGGCTGCACGTCATGATCCAAAGTGAAGCCGACGGTGTCCGTGTAGAAGGTCTTACTCCGCTCGACGTCTGCTACCGGCAGCGGCACCAGTTCCAATTTCATTGGTACGCGCATTTACCTCTCCTAATTTTCGTCAAATGACGCTTGGATCTTGGGGTGAGCCTGTTCCAGCTTCCTCTGCCCGGTTGTGACGAGGCGGTACGGCGCAACTCTGATCACACAACTATTCAAGGCCGTGCGGGTCAGGGGTCGATCCGGCGTATTTCGATCGGCCAAAACTTGGCCTCTCCGAATTTTCCGGCGATTTCCACGGCGCGGGCCATGCCCACACAGTCGACGATGTAGTAGCCGGCCACGATTTCCTTGGTCTCAAGGTACGGACCGTCGGTCACGGTGCAGGTGCTGCCGTCACGTCTTACGAACTTCGCCTCTTCACCGAGCTGATGTGCCTCCACGAACTCACCGGATGCCCTGAGTTCCTGCTGCAACGAGGTATGTGCCTGCATGATCGCCTCGATTTCGGACGGGGAGAGTGCGTTCCAGGTGTCAACGTCGTTGGGGATCAGCATGAGGTGTTTCATTTGTACTCCTTCGCGGCGGTGCGGGGATCGGGTGGGGATGGGGACCCGGCGCTTGTCTCGGCCAGGCGTTTGGAGAGGTAGCGGCGCTCGGCCTCGGAGGGAGCGAGGTCACGGGCCCGCTCATACTCGAAGCTGGCCTCTGACTTTCTGCCAAGGCGGCGCAGGAGATCAGCCTTCGCCGCGGGCAGGAGGTAGTACCCCTCGAGGGACCGTGTCCGGTCCAGCTCGTCGATGAGGTCAAGTCCTGCTTCCGGTCCCTGAGACATCGCGACGGCAACGGCACGGTTGAGCTCGATGACCGGTGACGGTGCAATGTGCGCCAGGCGGTCATACAGCTGTGCCACCCGGGCGAAGTCCGTGCTGCCAGAGTCCGGGGCGATCATATGGCAGGCAGCAATGGCGGCCTGCACACGGTAGCTACCTGCTCGGGAACGGCGTGAAACGCCCATTTGCTCCGCGGCCGCCAGCAGCGCCACAGCCTCCGCGACCGCAACCTTGTCCCACAATCCGCGGTTCTGCTCCTCAAGGGTCACCAAGTCCCCTGCGGCGTCCGTCCGCGTCCCCCGCCGGGCATGGTGGAACAGCATGAGCGCAAGGAGGCCCAGGGCCTCAGGTTCCTGCGGGGACCCGTCGAGCAACACAACCAGCAGCCGGGTCAGGCGAATCGCTTCCCGGGCGAGTGGTTCGCGGATCAGTAAGTTGCCCCCGGTGGCCGAGTACCCTTCGTTGAACATCAGATACAGCACGGCCAGGATTCCGGCGGTGCGTTCGGATATCAGCTGCGGCGGCGGCACCCGGTATGGGATCCCGGCATCGCGTATCTTCGCCCGGGCCCGAACGAGCCGTTTGGCCATGGTTGCTTCGGAGACCAGGAACGCGCGGGCGATCTCCCCGGTCGCGAGTCCCGCGACTGTGCGCAAGGTCAGGGCCACCCGGGCCTCAAGCGGGAGGGCCGGGTGGCAGCAGGTGTGAATCAGCCGCAGCGTGTCATCCTCTGCCGCCGTCCCTATGCCGGCCTTGTCTTCGAGCCCTTCGAGCTCGGTGAGAATGGCGAGTTCACGGACCGCCCGCCTTTCGCTGGCGGCGCTCCGCATGCGGTCGATTGCCTTGTTCTTGGCCACGGTAGTCAGCCACGCCCCGGGATTCCTGGGAACGCCGTGCTCCGACCAGTCGACGAGGGCCCTGGCGAACGCATCCTGGACACAATCCTCGGCCAGGCCCCAGTCGCCCGTCACGCGGATGAGGGTTGCGGTGATTCGTGCTGCCTCACCGACGGACGCGGCCTCCACGACGGCCCGCACGTCCGTCAGCTCCGGCGCGTCTTCCCTACCCTGATCATCAATGCCGGCCTCGGGGCGAATCACTATTCCCCGAGCGGCCACACGGGCCTGATCTCGATCTTGCCGAACCGGGCCATGGGGTGCTTGGACGCCACCTCGATAGCCTCATCAAGATCGGCACAAGCGATGATGTCATAGCCCGCGATCCATTCCTTCGTCTCCGCGAACGGCCCATCCGAGACCACCACTTCGCCCCCGCGCACCACTACCGTGGTTGCGTCCTCGACAGGACGCAACCTGTCACCGTGACGGGCGACGCCCCGCGCCTCCATCTCGGCCCCCCATTCGACAATGTTGTCCTCGGCGGCCACATATTCCGGCGCTGTGGGATCGCTACAGATGAAAAGCATGTACTCCACGACGTCTCCTTCTTTCGTTAGTTACATCAGCACGACGACCGGGGAGCCGCCAAAAGGACATCTGGTGGGAAATTCTTTTCCGGGGCCATCCCCACGCATTCAACGCCAGGGCTCAGCACGAACTCAAGGCGGCGCGGATGTCCCAGACCGCGAACGGCTTCCCGTCCGGGATGAGATCACGTCGCCACGAGGGACGATGTCCAGTATCGTCGCGCGCCCGGCGGGAACATAGGCTCTACATAGGCTCGGGGTTCTCACCATCGGCCGAGTGGGTTAGCCTCAACGTCGTTTTCCAAGTTCCCGCCGTATTGGGGTCGATGGCAGCCTAGGCTGGGGCGCCGTTGAAGAACTTGATCAGGACCGGTGCGACAGCATCGCTGGCGACTGCGTGGTCCTGGCCTTCCAGCTTTTCTTTTTTCATGCCAGGAACGGCTGCGGCGACGGCATTGATGGCATTCCCGGCCCAGGAAGGGCTCGCACCACCGTAGATCCCGAGCGTGGGAACCTGAATATTCGACAGCCTCTCCGGGACGCTGCCGTCGGCCGTGAGGGTGAGGTCATACGGCAGGGTCTGGGCAACGCTGAGGAGCGCGGGCCACCACGGCATGGTTTTGATTCCTTCGTCGAAGTCAGAGCCGGTATGGCGGATGAACAGTTCCACGGCGGCTTCCCGGTCTCCCCCGTTCAGTGCCTCCTGGACCCGGTCCCTGAAATTTTCCCAAGGTTCTTCGGGGGCATGCCCGGTCAGATATGGCGGCTCGTAGGCCGCCAATTTGGAGATGCCCGCTCCGGCAGCCGCTGCTTCAAGAATCAGGATGGCACCCGAGGAATGGCCGTAAGCGTAGGCCGAACCGCCCGCCGCGGCTATCAGCGCTTCCAAATCCTCTAGTTCACGGCCGGGACTGTAGGGAAGGGTGTCGGAGCTCTCGCCTCTCCCCCGACGGTCATAGGCGTACACGGTGAAGTGCGGGGCCAGCCAAGGCACCAGCCCGTCGGCCGAACGCCGGCTGTTCAATGCACCGCCGATAATGATCAGAGGTGGTCCTTCACCTGTCCGTTCGAAGGCGATTTTCGTGCCGTCGGCCGAGCTCAGAAAGTCAATCATTTGCGCGTCCTGTTCTTCAGTGCCGGATGTCGGGCCGGTTCGGGTGAATGCTGAAGTTCATGCCGTCCCCGAACGGAAAACTCACCGTAACATCCCCTCCCTGTAAGCAGCAGAGGCGGTGGATAAACGGATCCGTGGGTAGCGGCCAACGAAACCCGACCGCGGTCCATCAAGACCCGCGACGGCATCGCAGATTCCGGCGCTGGCGAGCAACCCGAACAAGAACTCGTCCATCGTGGACAACAACCAAGAAATGTCGCAGACACAGTCAGTGCCCGATTTGGACCGAGCCTGCGTCGGACACCATTGGAACCTCTAGCTGGCCGCGCCAGCAGAGGCCGTCACAGGTTGGAGCGCGGCGGAAACCACCATCTGAGTTCGGCGGGAGTGTCTTGGGTGGGCTTCTCGCAACCGAGTTGGGCCGCCTGACCCGACGTTCCCTCGCGCCAGGCGGCCATCTGCTGTCGGCTCAGTGCGCGCCCGGACCGGGATGGACCGCAGCTTTGCCTAGACTCGGTGAATGTCTGAGATCGCAAATCTGAAGGACAGCGCCGAACACCGCTGGCCGGCCGTAATCGGGCTGCTCATCGCGCTGGGCCTCTATGCCGCCCTTCCCAGCGCCTTCCTGCCGGCCATCCGCTACACGGTGGTGGGAATCGGACTCCTGATGCTGATCCCCCGCTGATCCTCAACCCCCGCCGCCTGCACAAAGAGACACGCTGGTCCAAACGATTAGCGACGAGCCAGGCACTCCTCCTCGTCGCCGCCAACGGCGTCGCCCTGGTGCAGCTCATCATTCTTCTGACCGACTCCGGCAGCGGCGACGGGCGGCGCACGCTCCTTCTGGCAGCACTGCAGATCTGGGTAACGAACATCATTGCGTTCGCCTTGGTTTCTGGGAAATGGACCGCGGCGGACCGGTCGCACGGCGCAATACCCACCGGGGCAACCTCCCGGCCGCGGACTTCCGGTTCCCCCAAGACGAAGACCACGACGCCGTCACGGAAGTTGCGACACGGTCCGCTGGGTCGCTTCTTTCGTGGATTACACCTACTTCTCCCTGTCCAACTCCATGGCCTTCAGCCCCACCGACACCATGCCCCCGTCGCCGCGGACCAAAATGATGATGGGACTCGAAGCCGCCGGAGGCTTCGTTCTCCTGGCCCTCGTGATCGCCCATGCCGTCCCCCTGCTGGGCTAAGCCTCGATCCGACGCATTCCGGGCGCTGCGGGAGGGGCGCAGCAGGCCATATCTGCAGCCTTCGATGAGTATGGACTCATGACACACGCACGTTTGGCGACTCTCGGCACCAAGCCGGGCGCGCGCGATGGCCTCATAGAACTCCTCACCAGGCGAGCCGACGGGCTTGCGGAACTGGGTTGCCTCCTCTACGAAGTAGGGGTAAACGACGACCAACCCGACACGGTGTTCGTTGCCGAGTTGTGGATATCCGAGAGCGCCCACAGGGCCTCCCTGGAACTAGACTCGGTCCGGAGCAGCATTGCCGAAGCGATGCCGCTGCTGTCGGGATCGATGAGCAGCCAGGGTTTCGAAGTCGTCGGATCTCCACTGCACGATTGAGGTTCGGATTTTTCGATACCGGTTCCTGATCAAAACGACGCTAGGCCACTTTCTGTGGTGCCTCGGCACAGCCTTGCGCGAAGGCTTCCCAATACGCACGCCGCTAAAAAGCCGGCCCGGAACTTCGGTGTTCCTGGCGACGCGGCTTTCGTGATCGTTCGAGGGTGTCGCGCCGGATGGCCCCCCGCTGGAGCGTGACTGCAGTGGTTGGCCCAGCGGCGGACCGCCCGGAATTTCCAGGTTCGATGACTCTGGGAACATGAGTTACCGGACGACTGTATTGGGGGATCCAGCCGCCCGGACTCACTTCAACGTTACTCCGTTTCGTCGGTGAATAGGGTGAAGTGGATCTGCCCACGTCGCTACCGTGCAGGCCCAGCAGGCAGGCGTCGCAGTACGGCCGGACTGTCGGGTCTTGTGAAAGAGAGGCGACCACTGATGCGGCGATGTCCCGGAGTTTGACGTATCTGGTGCTGGAAGCAATTTTTAGGATTTTTATGGCCGTGTCCTGACTGCAGCGGTTTTGCGCCATGATGGCGCCGGTTGCCAGGTCGATGATCGTCCGGGATTCTATGGCAGCGGTGGGGTTTGTTTTCGCCTCGGCCAGTTGGCTGATCCGGACCGCGAGGCGGAGTGCTTTGGACGCGTGGTATGAGTACGCTTCGACCGTGTCGATATCCTCATCGGTGAAGCCATGGGACCGGGTGGAATACAGGTTCAGGCCCGCTTCTGCTTCTCCCTCAAGGACCAGTGGTACAGACAGGCCGGATCCCACACCCGCCTCCAGCGCGGGCGCCGTGTAGGCGGCCCAGCGGTGCTCGTTGGTTAGGTCCGGAACATGTACGACGACTTGGTTGCGGGCGCTACCTGCGGCGTCTCATCGCAAACCGCCCGACGCCGGGTGGAACGGTTTCTCGCTTCCGGTTACATCACGCTGAGGTGCGACGCGTCCTCCGCAGCGAACCGGGGCCTCCGGGAGGTGACGTTGATGCTCAATGTCCCGGCGCAATACGTTGACGATGCCGGCCGTTACTTCGCCGCCCAAACAAATTGCCGGCTGAGCGCCCAGGTTCTCGGCGCACAGAACCTGGAGGTCACGCTGTGGGTCCGCGACTACTTGGAGGCGCCGGCGTTTGAACGGGAACTGGCCGAGCGCGCGCCCGGCAGCATAGTCATCTCACGTCAGGCTGTGGTCCGGGCGTACACGCGACTTGGCCATATCCTCGATGAATCCGGACGGAGCCTCAGCGTGGTGACGCCGCCGCCGTGGAGGCACGACACACCACAGAATGCCACTGGCTTGCCTCGGGCTGCACAAAAACATTGGGCTGCACGGCGGGAAGAGGAAGCGTCGGCGACCGGCCGTCGGCGGCGGGTTTGACCGCGGCTCACCATGGAGCGAGACGCTGATGGGCCGACGGCGGGGTCAGGTCTACGATTTTGAGAGCCGGCCGCACGTGGGTTGAGGTTGGACGTGCGGCCGGGGCCTGCAACGACGCCAGAGGGCCAGATCTACAGCGTCCAGATACTAATCTCCCCCCTCGGCCTGAGAACAGCCTGAAAGTCTTTGGGCGCGTAAACCAATCCCCCCACTGCAGCCATCGAATCCCGGACCATTATCGACCTGGCGACCGGCGCCATCATGGCGCAGAACCGCTGCAGCCAGGAGACCGCCATCAAGATCCTGAAAAACGCTTCCAACACGCGAAACGTCAAACTCCTGGACATCGCCGCCTCGGTCGTCGCTTCACTATCCCAGGACCCGAGAGTCCGGACGCACTTCGACGCGTAAGCACGTTGCTCAAAAGGCCGGAAGCGCACCGGTGCGGGAGGTAAAACAGCGGTATCGACAGTGCGGCGCGGCAACGCCGCACCTGCGGCTTCGATGTAGGTGGCGATAGGGTCTACAAGCCCGCGGGGAAACGTCCCCCGCGAGGGTGTCCCGCACCTGTCAGGCCCCCAGACCAAGGTCCCGCCCGCGAACACCGGCAAATCCTGAGGTCGGCATAGGACCCGCCCGAGAAAATGCCCGGTGGCTGGGGATAAACGGTACGGGCACGACCATGACCGGACTGCTGATCGGATATGCGCGCGTATCCACCAACGACCAAGACCTCACCGCCCAGAACAATACCCTGGCCGCTCTGACGACGCCGAGCTCCGCGGCTACTGGGAGAAACTCTCAGCACCGGCATGAGAGTTGCGGTCTCCAGTGACTCCTTCCTCGCCTCGGGACCCGACTCTGGACCTGAGTTCGGGCATCTGACTCCGCCAGGCGGGCGTCCGGCTGGGGCGGGCCATGACGTCGGCGCTTCGTGAGGATCGAAGACGTATCCACGCGGCTCACGTACGCCGCTCATTCACGCCCCGGCGGCTCGGACACCTTGTCACGACGGCCGTTTCGGTGGAAAGCTTTGACCATTCGCCACCCGGACTTCCGCCGCTTCAGTGAAGACCGGTTGTAGACACAGTCCTGAACACTCCAGATTCAAGAACTGACGAGACAGAGGAGCTGCCGTGAACCCGCTGAATTCCGTGGTCGCCGCCATAGAACATTCCGAGCGGCTTGACGGGGTGGCTTCAGCCGTTGCCGCCGCGGTCGGGCGGGCAGTGCGGGCGCGCACTGTTCGAAACATCGTCAGCGGCACCGCCCTGGGCCATCCGCTGCATCCGGTCCTCACGGATCTGCCCATCGGAGCGTGGACCATGGCAATGCTCCTTGACACGATAGGGGGCGTGGATTCCGCCCCCGCCGCCGACATCCTGGTGTGCGCGGGCATTGCCGCTGCTGTTCCCACTGCGGCAGCCGGGCTCAACGACTGGTCGGACACCCAGGGGAAGGCAAGGAGAACAGGGCTAGTTCACGCGGTCGCAAACAGCACAGCCCTCTGCCTCTACACAATCTCCGCTGTGGCCCGCGCGCGCGGACACCGCGGTGTCGGAAAGTCACTGGGCATGGCTGGGTTCGGGATCCTGATGTTCGGCGGTTTCCTCGGCGGACATCTCACCTATGCCAGCGCCGTGAACGTCAACAAGACCGCAGACAGGAACGGCCCTACGAAGTGGACACCTGCGCTCAGTGAGAATGACTTGCCCGACGGCGACCAGCGCAAGGTGGACATTGCCGGCGTCTCCCTGCTGCTGCACCGCGCAGGCACCCAGATTCACGCCCTGGACAGCATGTGCAGCCACATGGGCGGCCCACTGGATGAAGGGAAAATCGCCGACGGCTGTGTCACCTGCCCCTGGCACGGAAGCACCTTTCGCCTCAACGACGGGAGCGTCGTGCGCGGGCCAGCCAGCCACCCGCAGCCCGCATACGAAACGCGGCTCAACGACGGTCAAATCGAGGTCCGCCGACGATAGGGCCGGCACTACGCACGCCTCAACCCGCAGCGCTCCGGGGAGCGTGAGGGCCTGCGGACGTCGGTCCAGGCCTGAGGCCGCGCCACCTCGCGACGATGTGCGCGGACCAGGAGCGCAATCGAATTCACGACGGAAAGGTCATCGCCAAAAACCAGACGCCGCGATTCCAAATCCCAGAAGGAGGGGCTCAATGTCCACGGAACGACTCACTGCAACAGGACCGGGGGCTGGAATGGACGGTGTCGGCACGGCGTCCGCCGACTCAGCCTCGTTTGGATCCGCCGGACGGGAGCGCTCGGTTCCCCCTGGGGCCCTGGTGCGTACCCGGGTGCGTATCCCTCTCAGGTTCACCGACGGCTTCGCCACGACCGCAGATGCGTTCACTTTCCGGGATCTGGTGGACCGCAAGGAGCACCTGCTGCTGGGGCTCGGTGATTGGCACGGCGCCCTCGCCGCGGCTGCCGCCCCCTTGGTGCGCCCTCACAGCGAATGCCTCACCGGGGACGTCCTGGGATCGCAGAGGTGCGACTGCGGCCCACAGCTCCGCGAGGCGGCCGAGCGGATCGCCGGTGAGGGCGGCTTCCTGCTGTATCTGAGGCAGGAAGGCCGGGGCATCGGACTCTACGAGAAGCTCGACGCCTACTCCCTTCAGGACCGCGGGCTCGACACCTACGCCGCGAACGTCGCCCTCGGCCACGGTGAGGACGAGCGGGACTATCGTGCAGCGGCCCAGATGCTGCTCGCCGTCGGAGCGCACCGGATCCGGCTGCTGAGCAACAACCCCGACAAGGCCCTCCAGCTCGAGGCCAACGGCGTCGCTGTGGCCGAACGCGTGCCCACCCGGGTCCACCTCTCCTCCGCAAATGCCCGCTACCTGGCCACCAAACGCGACCACACCGCCCACACCATCGTCCTGGGACCGATCCCGACCGACATGTGAAGGAATTCCGTCGCCTCCGGCCACTACCAGTTCCTCAAGTTTGCCGGAGCGGACCTCCGAAGTATCCAGGTAAGCGAGGAAGTCATCCATGTCATCTCTCCCGTTGAAGGCCCCGGCTGAACGCCTCGACCTGGCAATTAGTGCGGGCCGGCGGCGCCGCCTGGCATGCCGGCTTTGATCAGATCCATCACTGAGGAGTCGGCCAGGGTGGTGACATCCCCGATCGGCCTGTCCTGCGCCACGTCTTTGAGGAGCCGTCGCATGATCTTCCCGGACCGGGTTTTAGGCAGCTCGGTGACCACCATGATCTGCCGGGGCCGGGCGATTTTGCCGATTTCCTTGGCTACATGGTCGCGCAGCTCCTGCACGACCTCCGGTCCGCCGTCGCCCGCATCGCTGCGCAGGATGACGAAGGCGACGATGGCCTGCCCGGTGGTGTCGTCGAGGGCGCCGACGACGGCGGCTTCGGCCACCTTCGGATGGGCGACGAGCGCCGATTCGATCTCCGTCGTCGAGAGCCGGTGTCCTGCCACGTTCATCACGTCGTCCACCCGGCCGAGAAGCCAAATATCCCCGTCCTCGTCCTTCTTCGCGCCGTCCCCGGCAAAGTAGAGCCCCGGGAACCGTGACCAATACGTCTCCACGTACCGGTCGTTGTCACCCCAGATGGTGCGCAACATGGATGGCCAGGGTTCCCTGAGGACCAGATAGCCGCCGGAGCCGTTGGCAACCGGTGCGCCCGCGTCATTGACGACGTCGGCCACGACCCCGGGCAACGTCCTCATGGCGGCGCCCGGTTTACCCGCTGTGACTCCCGGGAGCGGACTGATCATGATGGCTCCGGTCTCGGTCTGCCACCAGGTGTCCACCACGGGCGTGTGGTTGTGCCCGATGTTCTCGCGGTACCAGATGTAGGCCGCCGGGTTGATCGGTTCGCCCACGGTTCCGATCACGCGCAAACTCCTGAGACTGTACTTGGCCGGTATCTGGGCGCCCCATTTCATGAAGGTACGGATGGCGGTCGGGGCGCAGTAGAGAATCGAGACTTTGTACTTGTCGATGATTTCCCACCAGCGGCCCTGGTGCGGGGTATCCGGCGTGCCCTCGTACAGCACGGAGGTGGCACCGTTGGCCAAGGGACCGTACACGATGTAGCTGTGCCCGGTGACCCAGCCGATGTCCGCGGCTGTCCAGAAAATATCGGTCTCGGCCTTTAGGTCGAACACCGCCCAGTGGGTGTAGGCGCACGCCGTGAGGTAGCCCCCAGTGGTGTGCAGGATGCCCTTGGGCTTGCCCGTGGTGCCGGAGGTGTACATCACGTACAGGGGATGGTCAGCGTCGAAGGCCTCGGCGTCGTGATCGGCGGAAGCCAGCTCAACCGAGTCATGCCACCAAATATCACGGCCCGGTGTCCAGTCGACCTCCTGGGCTGTGCGGCGGACCACCAGGACGTTGCGAACGTCCGGACAGTCCAGCAGGGCCTCGTCGACGGCGGGCTTCAACCCATTGGCCTTGCCGCGGCGGTAGGCGCCGTCGGTCGTTATGACGATCCGCGCGTCGCAGTCGTGGATCCGCGTCCGGAGCGCGTCCGCGGAAAACCCGCCGAACACGACGGTGTGCGGTGCTCCAATTCGTGCGCAGGCCAGCATAGCCACGACGGTTTCCGGGATCATCGGCATGTAAATGGCAACCCGGTCTCCCGGCTTGACGCCCAGATCGGTCAGCGTGTTCGCCGCCTGGCAGACCATGTGGGTGAGCTGGGCATAGGTGATGGCACGGGTGTCCCCGGCTTCTCCTTCAAAGTAGTAGGCGACCTTGTCCCCGCGGCCGGCAGCTACATGCCGGTCAAGGCAGTTGTACGCGGCATTGAGCCTGCCCCCGACGAACCATTTGGCAAATGGCGGATTCGACCAGTCCAGGACCTCACTCCATTTTTGGGACCAGTCCAGCCGCTCCGCCTGCCGCGCCCAAAACGCCAGCCTGTCGCCGGCAGCTTCGTCATAGTCCGACGATGTAGCGTTGGCCTGCGCCGCAAAGCCGGCGTCCGGAGGAAAGCGCCGCTGCTCGTGCAACAGGTTTGCGAGGGTCTCATCCGATTCTGTTGGGTCTGCTGCCATGGCCTGTCACCGTCGTCCCACCGGAAGCACAGTCCGCTTGTAGGTGGAGTTCGCGACCACCGCGAGGGAGCAGTACCAGGCAATCAGCGCCGTCACGATGCCCAGCCAGCCGCCCAGCATCGACAGCCCGGCTGCCCCGAAGAAGGCGCCGAGAAACAGCGCAATGAAGGTCAGGGTCAAGAAGACAAAAACGGCAAAGACACCCATGCTGACGCGCCAAGCTGAAACGGTCATATAGGCGGTAAAGATTGCCCAGCCCAGAAGATAGAGGCCGACAGCTTTGCCGGCGTCCGCTGCCGGAAGACTGCCCGCGCTGAACTGGCTCAGGAACCAGAAGGACAGCCAGAAGGCTCCGTACGAGCAGAACGCCGTCGCGCCGAAAACGTTGCGGTTGGCAAATTCCCAGATTCCGGCGGCGAACTGCGCCATGCCGCCGTAGAACAGTGCCAGTCCCAGGACAACGGGTTCGACTGCTTTGGGGATCAGGCCGGCATTGATGACACTGAGGACAAACGTGGTCATTGCGAAAGCGCCCAGACCCAAAGCTGCCGGATCGGCAAAGGGTGGGCTGGTGCTCCCCTGTGGAGAAACAACTGCGTCTTGGGCTGGTACGGGATTTTCAGCCCTGCGACCACCTCCCGCCGGGACGGTCCCCGCCGCGGAGCTTGATTCGACACTCATGGCACGACTCCTTGGTCAACACCAGCACCATTGCTGGTGACGTATAACAGGCTACTCCTGAATGCGCAAGGAAATTATCTGAATTTGTTGTGATTCAGGTCGCGCACCCTTGTGTCGCAGATCACATTGCTTGGCCCAGTGGTGAAGTGCCGGCAGGACCATGCCCCCTCTTGGCCTGAACCGTACCGCCTAGGGTCGAGCATGCGTGTACCGTTCGAACCGAACGGCGCCACGCCGGGCGGACCAAAAGTCGACTCTGCGGCTCCCGTCCCGGCCCAGGACCTACACTCCTGACCATGACCACCCACAATGAACGGCAGGCCCGGGCGGAACACCGTTGGCCTGCCGTCATCGGCCTTCTCATCGCACTGGCGCTATACGCCACGCTGCCCACGACGTTCCTTCCGGCGGTACGCTACTCCGTTGTTGTCGTCGGCCTGGCCCTGCTGATTCCGCTCATTATCCTGAATCCACGCAGGTTGGTCCGCGAAACCCGCTGGTCAAGGCATCTTTCCGTCGGCCAGGCGTTGTTGCTTGTCGTGGCCAACGAGGCAGCACTCGTCCAACTGGTCATTCTCCTCACGAACTCCGGAAACAGCAACGGGCCAACGCTGCTGCTCGCGGCCCTTCAGGTATGGGTGACAAACGTCATCGCGTTCGCCTTGGTCTACTGGGAACTGGACCGGGGCGGTCCGGTCACCCGGCGCCACGCCACGCGCCATGAGCTGCCCCGGGCAGACTTCCGGTTCCCCCAGGACGAAGACCACGACGCAGTGCAGGAAGTTGCCGCCCGGTCCTCCGTGAAGACGGACTGGACGGCTTCATTTGTCGACTACGTCTACTTCTCCCTTTCCAACTCGATGGCATTCAGCCCCACAGACACGATGCCCCTTTCGGCCCGGGCAAAATCCCTGATGGGACTGGAGGCCTTCGGAGGATTCGTGCTGCTCGCACTCGTCATCGCCCACGCCGTCTCCCTGCTTGGCCAGTAGGCCGCCGGGCAGCAAAGGGCCGGACACGAACGACAGCCGTTCCACGATCGAAGCGCCCTGCCCCTATATGTCACACACACCGGTTCACAACGAACAACTGCTCCCCGCCAGCCAATTTTCCGCAAGGTGACTTGCGGCTGGTCTCAGTTTTCGTCGAAATATCTCGGCCTCCGTATGGTCAGTGGCGGGGAGTGTCTGAATATCGGTGGATTCAGGGTTGGCCAGACACACCGGGCGATGCCTGGCGGGGAGGACTGATCATGAGCGGAACCATGGATCCCATGGCGACTGAATTGGATCAGCAAGAGTTAGCGCAGCAGCTCCTGGCCCAGGCCAAAGAGCAGGGTATCGATCTCGTCGGCCCGGACGGGCTGTTGAACCGGCTGACGAAAAACGTCCTGGAGACCGCTCTGGAAGCGGAGATGGACGAACACCTCGGATACGAAAAACACGACGTGTCCGGGCGCGGGAGCGGGAACTCCCGCAACGGCACCCGCACCAAGACCGTCATGACGGAGATCGGGCCGGTGGAGATCGACGTGCCGCGGGACACCGGTGCGACGTTCGATCCGCAGACCGTGAAGAAACGCCAGCGCCGGCTGACGGGAGTCGACGAGATCGTGTTGTCGCTGAGCGCGAAAGGGCTCACGACCGGAGAAATCGCAGCCCACTTCGCCGAGGTGTTCGGCGCCAGGGTCTCGAAGGACACGATCTCGAGGATCACCGAGAAGGTCATCGGCGAGATGACCGAGTGGCAGAACAGGCCGCTGGACCGCGTCTACCCGGTGGTGTTCATCGACGCTATCCACGTCAAGATTCGTGACGGGCAGGTCACGAACCGGCCGGTCTATGTCGCTATCGGTGTCAGCGTCAACGGTGAACGCGACATCCTCGGGCTATGGGCCGGGGACGGCGGCGAAGGCGCAAAGTTCTGGCTCTCGGTGCTGACCGAGATCAAGAACCGCGGCGTGGAGGACGTCTGCATCACGGTCTGCGACGGACTCAAAGGCCTGCCGGAGGCCATCAACACCGTGTGGGAACTCGCCGTCGTCCAGACCTGCATCGTGCATCTGATCCGGAACACCTTCCGGTATGCGGCCCGGCAGTACTGGGACGAGATGTCCCGTGATCTGCGCCCGGTCTACACGGCACCGTCCGAGGCCGCGGCCAAGGAAAGGTTCGTAGAGTTTTCGACCAAGTGGGGCCGGCAGTACCCGGCGGTGACCCGGCTGTGGGAGAACGCCTGGAGCGAGTTCGTGCCGTTCCTGGACTACGACGTCGAAATCCGGCGGGTCATCTGCAGCACCAACGCCATCGAATCCCTCAATGCCCGCTACCGGCGCGCGGTCCGGGCCAAGGGCCATTTCCCCACCGAGCAGGCGGCCCTGAAATGCCTGTACCTGGCGACCCGGGCACTGGACCCGACCGGCAAAGGCAGGGCACGATGGGCCTCACGGTGGAAGCCGGCCCTGAATGCCTTCGCCATCAGCTTCGACGGAAGAATCAACTAAATGCCAACGGTGAATCCACCGTTAAACGGACACTCCCCAGTGGCGGTGTCCTCCTGCAAGAGGGTGTGTTAACTGTCGTCATGGTGCCGCCGGCCGGGCGAGGCGGTGAGCTGTTTCGAGCATGGCGGCGTGGACGAACGCCTGGGGGAAGTTGCCGCGCAGCTGGCGCTGTTCGACGTCGTATTCTTCGGTGAACAGTCCCGGGGAACCGCAGGCGGCCCGGTTGCGTTCAAAGAGTCTGAATGCGTCTGTGGTGTTGCCCTGCTCATGTTCGGTCAGGGCCAAGAAGAAGCCGCACAGGAGGAAGGCGCCTTCGGCGTCCGCCAGGGGGCCTGGCCCGTGCCTGAACCTGTAAACGTATCCATCATCGAGGAGTTCTTTCCTCACGGCCGCTGCCGTGGCGAGGGAGCGGCCGTCGCCGGTGGGGACGGCTCCGCGGATGGCGGGAAGAAGCAGTGCCGCGTCGATCCTCTCGTCGTCGGCCGATCGTTGCCATCTGCCGCTGGGGTGCGTGCAGGTGTCGGCTGTATGTGCCAGAATCCTGTCTGCCAGTGGTCCCCAGGCAGAGACCTGGGTGGCGGGGGCATACCGGGAGACGGCTTTGAGGCCGGCGACGCACATCAGCCGTGAATGGGTCCACCGTTCGTTCTCGAGTTCCCAGATGCCGGCATCCGGCTCGGCCCACTTCTCCTCTATGGCCGCCACCGCCTGCTCCACTGCGTGCCAGTGCCTGTTGTCGAGGTGGTCATGGCGGGCGGCGGTGGCGAAAAGCAGCAGGGCTTCGCCGAGACTGTCCAGCTGGAATTGCCCGTTTACCCAGTTGCCGACCTTGTCCGTCCCGCCCGGGTAACCCGGAAGGTCGAGTGTGTGCTCGTCCGGGACCCTGCCGCCGCGGACGGTGTAAGCGGGTTTGAGGCTGGTTCCGTCCGCCAGCAACCGTTCGCTGACGAAGTGCACCGAGCTGTCGAGGAGGCCGGTGGCTCCGCCGGCACCGGCGGCCTGGCCGGCAATGCATTGATCCCGGATCCAGGCGTAGCGGTAGTCGTAGTTGCGTTTTGCCTCGTCACGCTCCGGCAGGCCCATGGTGGCGGCTGCGGCCATGGCACCGGTTGCGCCGGTCATCCCGCGCATGACCGCGTAAGCCCGGCGGGCGTCGGCAGGGGCAACAGTCCCGTTCATTGCAGGTACCGTTGTGGCCCAGGCGCGCCCGGTGGCCGTCCAGAGATCCGCAGGGACGGGCGGCCGGGTCGGTAGCGGCCTGGCGGAAAGCTCCATCACGACGTGGTGTTCCTCTCCGGGCCTAAGCTGCACATCCTGTTGCAGCACGCCATCGTTCGCGTTTGCCCGGCCCATCCCGCTGACGCGAAGGTGCAGTCCGCCGCCCTCACCGGACCACACACCGTCCCCGCCGTTGGAAAGGTCCACCCGGCACCGGCCGAAGCCCGGCCGGGGGTGCAGGAGGACCCGGACCGGCGCGGTGCCCGATACAACCCGGATATGACGCATCAGCACCGCCAGGGCGGGGTCCCCCGGCATCGCGAGGGCCTCGCGGCATTCGACGATGCCGTCCGTGGTGACCCAGCGACTGTTCCAGATCAGTGTGCCGTCGTCGTAGTGCCCTCCCCACACATAGCGCGGGTTCAGGGGTGTCACGGAAAATGCCCCGGCGCCGCCCACCAGGGACGAGAACACGGCGGGGTCATCCCATTGCGGGGCACACAGCCAGACAACGTCACCGCGCGGGCCGATCACCGCGCCCCGTTCACCGTCCGCCAGCAGGGCATAGTCGCGCAGAACCTGGGGCGGGAAGAAGACTTCCCCGCCATCGGGCTGGGCTGGTGTCATCAGGTGTCCGCCAGGCCCGTACCGGCGTGCCTGCGTCCCTGAAAAGCTGAGTGTTTCAAGCTGGCTCCTTCTGCTCCACGGCCTAGATTCGGTATGGTTCGGCGTCCAGGGCCCGGAAAATGAGTCCGTTGCCGGGCCGGTCGTCGCTGGGCCGAACGCTGCCTCCTTGTGGATCGGGCGTCCCGTCGAAGAACATCTCCTCGATCCGGACGTGGTCGTGGAACCACTCCAGGTGACGGAAATTGCGGGTGCTTGCAGCCGCGGGCACGGTCAGGTTCGGTGCACAGTGCCCGGAGACTTCCAGGCCGTGGGCCGCGGCTACCGCGGCGGCCCGGAACCACTCCGTGATTCCCCCGCAGCGGCTCACATCCACTTGAAGGCAGTCAACGGCGCCGGCGCCGCACATCTGCTGGAAATAGAACAGGGTCGTACCGTATTCGCCGGCTGCGACATCCGCCGTGACAGACTGCCGGACCTGGCGAAGCCCCTCAAGGTGATCGCTGGATACCGGTTCTTCGAACCACGTCAGATCCTGCTCTGCCGCGGCGTCGAAAACCCGAACGGCTTGCTTGGCGGTGTAAGCGCCGTTGGCGTCGACGAACAGCTGGACGTGCGGCCCGATGGTGTCCCGTGCCTGACGGATCCGGAGGAGGTCGCGGGCCGTGTTCGCGCCGCGGTCCTCGCCGATTTTGATCTTGACCCGCGGGATCTGTTGCTGGCCGGTCCAGCCCTCCAGCTGGCGTCGGAGCTGGGCCTCTGAATAGGTGGTGAACCCGCCGCTGCCGTAAATCTCCACCTCCGCCCGCGCCGCCCCGAGGAGCCGGTGCAGGGGAAGGCCGAGGATCCGTGCCTTGAGGTCCCAGAGCGCGCAGTCGACGGCGGAGATCGCGTAGCCGGCCAGTCCGGGGCGTGGAGTGTTGCGCACCGCCCGGGCCATGGCTTCGGCCGCTGCAGGAACGTCGAAAGGGTTGAGCCCGGTAACGGCCGGTTCCAGGGTCTCCTTGATCAGCGCCGCGCAGGCCCCCGGCGCGAAGGTCCAGCCGATGCCGGTCCAGCTGCCGGCCACGGCCTGGACCAGGACGATGGTGGTGGCGTCCCACGCCAAGGTTCCGTCGCCCTCCGGCGCGCTGGTCGGCACCGTGTAGGCCGAGACGTCAAGACGTCCCAGCTGAAGGCTTGAATCGATCATGACGGTCAATCCTTCTTGTGCGGGAGGAACTCCTGGGCCTTGGCTTTGACGCCTTCTTTGATGATGCCCCAGCCGCTGTCGTCGCCCTTCATGACCGCTTTTGCGCTGTTGAGTGCCTGTTCCAGGGTGGCGTGGGGCGGGATTGGCGGGATGTCCGGGTCTGTGCGCACATCCAGAACGGTCGGCCGGTCCGCTGCGAGTGCCTTCTCCCATGCGTCCCCGAGTTCGTCGGGGGACCCCACGCTGATGCCCTGCAGCCCGAGGCTGGACGTGAAAGCCGCGTAGTCGACGTCGGGAAGGGCTTGGGATTCACGGAACGCCGGGGCCCCTCCCATGGCCCGCATTTCCCAGGTCACCTGGTTCAGGTCATCGTTGTGCAGGATCGCAACGATGAGCCTGGGATCAGTCCACTCGCGCCAGTAGCGCTGGATGGTGATGAGCTCGGCCATGCCGTTCATCTGCATGGCACCGTCCCCGGCGAAGGCGATCACAGGACGTGCGGGGTGGGCGAATTTTGCTCCAATGGCGTAGGGCACCGCCGGTCCCATGGTGGCCAGGTTGCCGGACAAGGAGCCGCGGATGTGGCCATGAAACTTCAGTTGCCGGGCGTACCAGTTGGCCGCGGATCCGGAGTCTGCTGTGAGGATTGCGTCGTCAGGCAGCCGGTCGGAGAGCTCGGAGAAGAGCCGCATGGGGTTGATGGGGCTGGCTTCGACCATGGCCTCGGCGCGCATGGTCTCCCACCACCGGGTGATTTTCGTTTCCAGGTCTGCGCGCCAGGACTGGTTCTGTTTCCGCTGCAGATGCGGAATCAATGCCCGCAGGGCGGTGGCGGAATCGGCGACGATGTTGAATTCGTAGGGGTACCGCAGTCCGATCATGCCTGGGTCGATGTCGATCTGGACACCGCGCGCCTGCCCTTCTTCCGGCATGAACTGGGTGTAGGGGAAGCTTGA
This sequence comes from Arthrobacter sp. 01L42, assembly GCF_056400005.1. Lineage (NCBI taxonomy): Bacteria > Bacillati > Actinomycetota > Actinomycetes > Micrococcales > Micrococcaceae > Arthrobacter > Arthrobacter sp. 01L42. The sequence goes on from NZ_JBFTSL010000017.1 coordinate 157,777, forward strand.
TCCGATGGTCAGCAGGGTGTCGCAGTCGCGCATCATTTCGTAGCTGGGGCGGGTTCCGAGAAGGCCGATTGATCCGGTCACATAGGGAAGATCGTCGGGCAGGGAGTCCTTGCCGAGCAGCGCCTTGGCAACGCCTGCGCCCAGCAATTCCGCGACCTGGCGGACCTCCGCGGCCGCGCCACGGGCCCCCCGGCCAATGAGCATGGCCACTTTGCTTCCCTCGTTGAGCAGCTGGGCCGCGCCGCGAATCGCGTCGTCGTTGGGCTGGATTTCAGGCCAACGGATGCCGAGGCTGGAAGGAACCATCTTGAAGGCGTGCGTCGGTGGCGTGTACTCCAATTCCTGGACATCGGACGGGATGATGACCGCCGTCGGGGCCTTCCTTGCCAGGGCTATCCGTACGGCCCGGTCCAGGACGTTGGGGAGCTGCTCGGGGACCGTGACCATCTGGAGGTACTCGGAGGCCACGTCCTTGAAGAGGCTCAGCAGATCCACTTCTTGCTGGTAGGAGCCTCCCATCGCGCTGCGGGCTGTCTGGCCGACGATCGCCACCACCGGCACGTGGTCCAGTTTCGCGTCGTACAGCCCGTTGAGCAGGTGGATCGCGCCCGGGCCGGAGGTGGCCATGCAGACCCCGACCTTGCCGGAGAACTTGGCATAGCCGACGGCTTCGAAGGCACTCATTTCTTCGTGTCGGGCCTGAATGAATTTCGGTTCGTTGCCGGCTTTCCCGAAGGCAGCGAGCAACCCGTTGATGCCGTCCCCCGGAAAAGCAAAAACTTTGTCCACGCCCCATTCGCGGAGCCGGGCCAGCAAATAATCAGCAACTGTCTGTGATGCCATGATCAGTTTCCCTTCCAGTGCTCAGTCTTTCGGCGGCGCGGGCCGCCACCGCCATGATCGTCAGCGCCGGGTTCGCGCTTCCCTGTGTCGGCAACACGCTGCCGTCGGTGATGAACAGGTTCGGAACGGCGAAGCTGCGGCACATCTGGTCGACCACGCCATGGCGTTCGTCGGCAGCCATCCGCGCCCCGCCCACCAGATGGGCGAAGCGTTTGATGGTCATGACTTCGTCCGCGCCTGCAGCTTTCAGGATCTTCTCCATGACATCCTGCGCGGCGCCCATCAGTTGCCGGTCGTTCTCGCATTGGCTGTAGCTGAACTCGGCAACCGGCAGCCCGGTCCGGTCTTTTTCCTCCGCCAAGGTGACACGGTTTCCTTCCAGCGGAAGAAATTCGCACAGCGCGCCCAGGCAGGCCCAATGCGGAAAGTCGCTCATGTAGCGGCGCAAGTCCGCTCCCCAATGTCCCTGGGCGGAGACGTGCTCGGCCCAGGTGATGGGCAGCGGCGAAACGGTCTGAATGGAGAATCCGCGCTTGTAGGGCTTGGTGGGGTCCGTTTCATAGAAGTCCTCAGTGCTGACTTCCGGCGGCGGAGCCTTCCACATGCGTACCTCCGCGTCGAACCGGCCCGCCGTTTGCGGCGCGCCCTGGACCATCACGTACCGGCCGACCTGGTCGAAGTCGTTGCACATACCCTGCGGGAATCTCGCTGAGGTCGAATTCAGCAGGAGACGCGGTGTTTCGATCGAATATCCGGCGACGGCCACCATCCGCGCCCGCTGGAACCGTTCCCGCCCGTGCCGGGTGTAGTGGACACCGGTGGCCCTGCCGGTCCCTTCGTCGAAGCCGATGCGGGTCACCATCGAATCGGCCCGCACTTCGGCGCCGTGGGCGAGTGCGTCCGGAATGTGGGTTATCAGGGGCGAGGCCTTCGCGTTCACCTTGCAGCCTTGAAGGCAAAAGCCCCGGTAAATGCAGTGTGGCCGGTTGCCGAAGCGGCCGTTGGCGATCGCGACCGGACCGACCTTGGCCGTGATCCCGCAGGCGCGTGCACCGCGGAGGAAGAGCTCTCCGTTGCCCGAGACGGGGTGAGGCCGGTGCGGATACCGGTGCGGATCGCCCCACGGCCAGGGTTCTCCGGCCACCGGGAGTTCCCCTTCGATGTCCTCATAAAAGGGACGCAGATCCGCGTAGTCCAGGGGCCAGTCGGCGCCGACGCCGTCCGTGGTGAAGGTGCGGAAGTCGCTGGGGTGGAACCGGGGCGTGTATCCGGCGTAGTGCACCATGGAGCCACCCACCCCGCGGCCTGAGTTGTTCGATCCGAGGGGCACGGGGTCATCACCGCCGATCACGCGCGGATCGGTCCAATACAGTTGATGCGAGCCGGCCTCGTCACTCACCCAGTCACGCTCAGGGTCCCAGAACGGGCCAGCATCGAGGGCGACCGCCCGCCATCCCGCGCGGGCCAGCCGTTGCAGCATGGTTGAGCCGCCCGCTCCGCACCCCACGATAACGATGTCCACTTCGTCACGGTCATCGAACACGCGCATGTCATCGCGCAGCCGGTGGTTGCTGCCCGGGCCGGCCGGCAGCAGCCACGCGGATTCATTACGGCTCCGCACGCTCCGCACGTGGCTCACCTCCGGGTTCCACCGTCCAGCGCCACGGGGTCCTCCGTGGGTCTGGTATCGGCCACTTCGAACGGTTCCAGCCGGTTGAGTCCCACATTTTTATACCCGCGGGGGTACGCGGGCCCCCCGAATCCGATCTCGTCCCACGCCCACGGATGTGAGTAAAAGGCTGTGCACGCGTAGCGGGTCCACAGCCCCCACACGCGTCCGGCCGGCAGGCCCTGCCATGACGAAGCGCCCAGGTCCCTGACGGTCCGGAGCAGGTCGGCCTGCCGGTCGTCGTTGCAGCTGGCGAACGTCTGGTTGAACGCCTCTTCCGCCGCACGGTCCAGCGCCGACAGCGATGTCCGCCAGGCCTGTCCGTCTTCAGGCATGTCCTCGAAGCGCCAGCCGTCGGTCTGGTTCTCGGCCAGGCGCGCGTCGACGAAGTTAACGACCGGGACGCGGGGCTCGGCATGCTGGTCAAGGAGTTGGTCAAAGAGTGCCCTGGCAGTGGCCTCTTCGGCCGGGGTGAAGAAACGGATGTCGGCGGGTCGCGCCAGCCGGCCCAGGACCACGCCCGCGGTTGCCCGGTCCCAATGGCCGGACTGGGCGAGCGTGCTGAATCCCGGGTACCGGCCACCACCGGCGCCCCTATCCAGGGGAAGCCGGCTCATCGCTCCCGCCTGAGAACGGAAGCCAGCAGCCCCATGCCGCCGACCAATGTCACCAGCAGCGGCGCCAGCAGCGGCGGTCCCATCTCCAGGTTGTAGCGCAGATTGGAGAATCCGCCCGGTTTTTGGGCTATTCCCCGGGCATGCAGATAGGTTCCCTGCAGCCCATTGGCCACTATCGCGGCACTGGCGATCGGCAATACAGTTTTGGCCATCCTGCGGCTGAAGACCCCGGCAAGCCCGGCCGCGGCGCCCACCGGACCAAGCGCCACGGGCAGCCACATCCATTTGTTCCCGAAGCTGGCCTTGTCATGTTCGAAGTAGATTTCTGCCGCTGTCACCAAGGCCCCCGCTGCGGTGAGCCCGGAAAGAGACCGTTCGAATCTGCCCGTTTTCACGTTGCGGACCAGGCGATCAACGAGGTGGGTCATTTCCCTTTCGGGTGCATGCTTCATGGTGCGCTCCTCCGCAATCAGGAAAAATACGTGCCGCTGGGCAAACTTTGCTGCTCCGCAAGCACCGGGGTAATACTGGGGTGCGTGGAAAGAAACAGCGACGAGCGCGCCGACGCCCAGATCGATGCGGTCCTTAGGGCCGCGAACGTCCTGCTGCGTGTCGTGGCCCAGTCAGTTGTCGAAGTCGAAGACATTGTCACCAGCCCCCAGCTGCGGGTGCTGGTAATGATTGCCTCGCGCGGACCGCAAAATCTCGGTGCGGTAGCCATGGAACTGGGGGTCCACCCGTCCAACGCCACCCGCACCTGCGACCGGCTGGTCAATGCCGGACTGATCGCGCGGCGCGATGACCCCGCGGACCGGCGGTACGTGGAGTTGTCCCTGACCCCTGAAGGCGCGTCGCTGGTCAACACCGTCCTGGAGCACCGGCGAAACGCCGTTGCCGCGGTGATGGGACGGATGACAAACGAGTTGCGCGGCGCCACGGCGCTGGGAATGGACGCGTTTGCCGCGGCGGACGGCGGCGAAGGCACCGAAGACGGCAGGTTCACCATCGACCTGCACGTGTGACCGGCGCCGCTGCCAGGCGCGCAAGCAACACCGCTGACGATGATCATCCGAACTCCCCCGCCGCGAAAACCAACGCAAGCGCCGCGCTGACTCCCGCAGACCTCCGATGACGGCTATCCAACACGGCGACCCCGGCCATACTCGCGGCGTGGACCACATCCACACTGCCTCCGACAAGGTGGGCAGAGCGCCCGCCGCGGACAGTCAGCACCGCCTGAACCAGGTGCCGTGCGCCCAGAATCCGGATCACCACGCGGGTCCTGCCATCCGGCATCTCACCCAGTAGCAGGCCGGAAACATAATCCGGTGCCAACAGCTCGCACATCCCGTACGCCGCCCGGACCAATTCCAGCGGCTTCACCGGTTCGCCGACCGCAAAAGCGCGCGGCCCGCGACGGCCACGGAGGCGAGGAGCCCGGCTGCGGCCGCGCCCACCGCTGCATAGTGCTGGGAGGCCCACAGCTGCGCGCTGCGGTTGGAGGCCCTGGAATCAAAAATACCGCGCGTCCCGAAATCCTTCCGTTTGTCGGCAGGTTCCCAGAGATTCTTGGGCTGGTCGGGATGGCGGGGTTCCGCGGTCTGCTGGGCGTTGAAGCCTGTCTTGGCCAGGTAGCGGTCGAGCAGGCCTGGGGCGACGGCGTTCGCGATGAGTGTCCCCGCAGTGCTGCCGCCGACCCAGTACTCCCGACGCTGTGGATGCTCCGCCGCGTACACGACCGCCCGGGCGGCCAGCTCCGGCTGGTAAATCGGCGGCACGGGCTGCGCCTGTCGCGGAAGGCGGGACAGGACCCAGGAAAACTGGGGCGTGTTGACCGCCGGCATTTGCACCATCGTGGTGTGGATCCCGCTCGACTCATGCAGCAGTTCACACCGCAGCGATTCATTGAAACCCTGGATAGCATGTTTCGCGCCGCAGTAGGCGGTTTGCAACGGGATGCCCCGGTAGGCCAGGGCCGAGCCGACCTGCACTATGACGCCGCGGTTTCGCGGCCGCATGCGCTTCAAGGCCGACATGGTTCCGTAGACGTAACCGAGGTAGCTGACCTCGGTCACGCGTGCGAACTCAGCTGCGGAAATTTCCGAAAAGGGGGAGAAAACCGAAGTGAAGGCAACGTTGACCCAGACGTCGATGGGCCCCAACTCGCGCTCAATTCGCTCGGCGGCAGCATCCACAGCATCGGCGTCGGCGACATCGACGCTCAAAGTCCACGCGCGGCCGCCGGCGGCCTCCACCTCCTGCGCGGCCCCGGCCAGACCTGCCTCGCCACGGGCAAGCAAGGCAACGGTGGCGCCTTGACGGCCAAAGGCAACCGCCGATGCGCGCCCGATTCCGCCACTGGATCCGGTAATAGCGACGATACGCCGGGCCTTGTCCATGAGGGTGACTCCTTAGAGTGTCAGCAATCGCGTCAGCTTCCCGCCCTTCCTGCACGGGCGCCGAGCCGGGTCCCCCACTAAGTCTTCAATCTAACGGGAATCATTGCGTAACCGCAACAGTATGCAGGCTTATGGATCTCAGGAAAATACCTGACTGTGGCGGCCCTTGGGTCGTTCTGGTCGACATGGCCCTTCCGCATGCTGGCGACTCTGCACTATTGCAAAGCATGCGTCACGACCAGGAACCCCGGATCAACCGTTATCCAGATACTCCTGGAGAGGGTTCCGTGGACGACCGATTCGGCACGAGTGGAGCTCCGCAGGCCCGTGTCGTCAGGTGGCCATAGAGCCCGCCTGCGGGAACTCGGATGTAGGTGGTGCCGTCGCGGAGCACGGCCCAGAGAAGGTTGAGGCGGCGCCGGGCCAGGGAGAGCATGGTCTGGGTGTGGGTCTTGCCTTCGGCGCGCTTTCGGTCGTAGTAGGTCCGGGAGGCGGGCTGCTCTTCAGGGCCGAGAGATCCGACCTGTAGAAAACCCGCAGGAGCTGCCGGTCGTAGCCGCGGGGCGGTGGAGGTTGCCGGGGCTCCTGCCGGAGTCCCGCGGGGGTCCGGTGTTTGGTCCGGATCACGGCCGGTGTGAAGCGGGGCGGCCGGGCTCCAACGCCCCACCCGGTCGAACCACAAATCGGGAATTTCCTGTCTCCGGAGCAACGACCGTGGCCTGCACTCCGGCTCCCAAGCTCGGAGATCGCCGCGGCAACGGCTTCCGCCAAGGCAAAAAGACCCCGGCCCCTCGCGGACCCTTCGGACGACGGTCAACGCGAGAGAGTCTTGAGCGGTTCGTAACTTGCGGCGGTGATGGCGTGGAAGTGGTTATGGCATGAGTGTCAACGCCGACGACAAACCGACGGAATTGCGCCACGATAGACACACCTGCCCCTTGTCTCGTCCCCGTTTCGCGGATAACCAGGCCGCGTTCGGTCGGACCCAGTCCGGTAGAGGTGACTCGGAACAGCACCGTCCCAACCCCGCCGCACGGGCTTCCGGGTCAAGTTACCGGGCGGCGAGCAAGTACCGTCGATGCCCGCGGACGGGCAAATTCGAAGGGCAGTTGGACCCAACATGACAGAAAGGAACCCCCATGAGCCCCGACTCGCGCAACGCGGGCACACCCAAGACCGGGCCACTTAACACCGACCCCGTTGAACAGGCTCCGAGCGCCAAAGATCCGGCGGCGGATGAGAAGGTGCAGCTCCAGCTGGCCATTTTCGAAGTCACGCAGGTCGCCCGGGGCAAGAGCCTGGGTGAGATCCAGCAGATGCTCTTGGCTGCGTTCTCGCGCCGCGGGGTGGAACCCCCGCCCGGCATCTGGCTGGACTCGGTGGCTTCGGCGGCCTATTACGGTGAGCCCTACATCGTTGACCTCCCCGCCGCGGTGGCAGCGGACGGCGTAATGCCCGCTCCGAATGAGAAAGTGCGGCGCAGGCTTGCCTCACGTCGGCGTCTCCGACAGCAGAGGCTTCCGGCCGGTATCTTCCCCTCCTCTGCCGAATGGGAGGTGACGGACAACGAGGTCACAGGTGGCAGCACCGGCCAGCCCGCACACGGGTTTCCCCGTGCCGTCACCGGGCGGCTGGGTGGACCGGGCACGGCCTTGGCCGCGGCCGTGCTGATCGTGGCCGCCGTAGTTGCCGTGCGCGCCGTGAGCGCGGTTCGCCAGGAGCGTGCAGGCAGTCGGTCGGGCCGCCCCGGGTAACCGAGGGGCAACGACGCGGTCCTGACGAGAGCACCGAACAAGAAGAACGAACAAGCTTTTCAAGGATCTGCGGGGTGACAAAATAGCGCTGCGAAAAGACCGCCATTTATCGCTGCGAGTCACAAGCCAGCACCTGCACGGAACGTAGCGGCGCGTTCCTGGGCACGGTGATCGACCGGCATACGGACAGCTGGTTCAGGGAAAATGAAGGGGTTTATCCTCAGTCGATGGAGCGATTTGAGAAACGGTTGATAACAGTTCGCCAGGGGAATGTCCGCCCGACCGGCTCGTGGCTTTATGTGTGGGTTGATACTGCTGATGGCGCGATGGCGTACGTCGGCGCCACCGGCTTTGACCCTGAGCTGCGATAGAACAACCGTGGGAGGTGGGAAGGATGATCCTCAACGTCGACCTGGCCAGAGAGATACCGATCTATCAGCAGCTCCGGGACCAGATCGTGGAGGCGATCGCCGAAGGCGCGCTGACCGAGGGCAGCACCTTGCCGGCCACCAGGACGGTCGCGGCCGACTTCGGCATCAACTTCCACACCGTGAACAAGGCCTACGACCTCCTGCGCCAGGAAGGCCTGATCCGGCTCAACCGCAAGACCGGTGCGGTGGTGACCCCGACGGTCGCGGATCCGCCGTTCCCCGCAGAGTGGACCGCGAGGGCTCGGACCCTGCTTGCCGAGGCCTTGGCCAGAGGCCTGCCGGCCGACGAGGTTCTCGCGACCTGCCGGGCGATAGTCGAGTCATTTGATGCCAAGAAGCCAGAGGACACGCCATGACCGTTGCCATCATCCTGAGCTCCGCGGTGCTGGCACTCGCGCTCGTAATCGCCCTGGCGCTGCCCTCGATCACCAGCCCCGCCGTGCCCTTCGGGGTCCGGGTACCGCCCCAGCATGCCGGGGACCCGACGGTGGTCCGGCAGACCAGCATCTAACGCTGGCGGGTACTCCTCGGTGGAATCGCCACCGCCGCGGCCGGCGTGCTCATCTTCGCCGTGACCGGCGCAACGTTGGTGTTGCCGCTGTCGGTGCTGGTGCTCGAGGGCGTCTGGTACGGCTGCTTCTTCCTGGCCAACCACGAGATCCGGGCCGCCAAGGCCGCCGGGGGCTGGTACCGGGGCCTGCACCAGGGCATCGCGGTGGACACCGAACTGCGGACCAATCCACCGCGGTTTCCCTGGCTCTGGCTGGCCCCGGCACTGATCATCACGGCCGCCACGGTAGTGATCGGCGTGATCAGCTACCCATCGATGCCCGAAGTTCTCGCGGTCCACTACGACGCGAACGGGGTGCCCAACCGCGTGGTCGCCAAGTCGGTCGGCGCCGCCTTCTCACTGGTGTTCGTGCAGATCGGCATGACCGCGCTGCTCGCCGGTATAGCAGCGGCCATCGTCCGCAGCCGGCCCGATCTCAACCCGGCACACCCCGTTACCTCAGCGCGCTGGTACCGCCATTACATGTCACTGGGTGCCGAGGCCCTGCTCGGGCTGACCGCGATGATCGACCTGGGAATGCTGGGATCATCGCTGCTGATGTGGACCGGGACGGTCACACCGTGGGCGCCGCTGGTAATCGTCCTCCCGATCCTGACCGCCGCCGTGGTGGCCGTCGTCATCCTGGCCAGGAACAGCCGGGAGCGGAACGACGCCGAGGAAGACACCGGCCTGATCCACCGGGACGATGACAAGCACTGGCGCGGTGGCCTGTTCTACATCAACCGCGAAGACCATGCGCTGGTCGTTCCGCGCCGGTTCGGTCTGGGATGGACGCTAACTTCGGCAATCCCAGGGCAGCGATGCTTCTGGCCGGTGCGGCCGCGCTGATCGGCCTGGCGGTCAGCCTCCGTTTTGGCGGCTGACCCAGACCATAGCGTCGCGAGTGGACTTGCGTCCCTCCCCAATGTCTATCGGTAACGGCGAAAGCCCCTGCCTCGAGAGGCTTTCCCATGTGCCGGGTGTGCGGGCGGGGCGGCGTTCACAGGCCGCCTGACCAGGGTCCCGGCGCGCCCCCGGCGACCCTCATGGAGCCAACTGCCGTCTGCTCGCAGCAACGGTGGCGGACGTTCGGGACCCGTGTCCTGCATGCCCGGCGTACGCCTAAAGACTTGATGCCTCATTCCCTCCGGACGAAGGGCACGACTGTGACTGTGTGGGCCCACCGCCATTGGGATCAGGATGTCGCGAGCCGAGCCTCGGGAATCGTCGGTTCGAATAGTTCGATCGGATTGCCCGAGGGGTCTTCGATCAGTACCTGATTTCCGCCCATGCCCGTCACGATGTCATTGCGGAACTGCACGCCTGCGTCGCGGAGGGTCCGCACGGTTGCCGCGAGGTCAGACACCTCCAGCGCGAATCGATTCCACCCGCCCGGCGCGGGCCTGGTGCCGTCGGGCATGCTCTGCCCTCCTCCGCCCTGGCCGCTCGGAGCGCTGAGCAGCAGCCGCAAATCACCGCGCTCGAGCATGGCAAAAGGCGGGGCCGGATGCATGACGAGCGTGAATGCCAAATGTTCGCGGTAAAAATTGATGGATGTATCGACATCATCGACGATGTAGCGCACGCTTACGGTGGCCATAAGGAGACCTCCTTGCTCTGCACTCAGGAATACGCGCCACCTCGCGGCCTGTCAACGCGCCGAATATCAGACACGCCTACGATCGTTCGGGGCAGGACATGAAGGCAGTGGTTGTCGGGGCGGGCATAGCGGGCCTCGTCGCGGCCCGCCAGCTCGGCTTGGCCGGCTGGGACGTCGAGCTTCTCGAGAAATCGGCCGCTCCGCGTCCCGATGGCTACATGATGGACTTCTTCGGTCCGGGAGTCGAGGCTGCGGAAAGAATCGGCCTCTACCCGCGGCTCGCAGAGGTGGCCTACCATGTCGAGGCAGCCGAGTATGTGGACGCAGAAGGCCGCCCGACGTCCAGCCTCGACTACGACCAGTTCGCCCGGCTTGCCGGCGGGAAGGTCCTGAGCCTGCTGCGCCCCGACATGGAGTGCGCAGCCCTCGCCGCGCTCGACGACGTGGCCCCGGGCCGGGTGCAGGTCCGCTACGGGATGCCCGTTTCCCTGGTGTGGAATGATGAGGACGGCGTGCGGGTCGCCGTCGATGACTCGCCGGACGTGACGATCTCCGCGGACGTCCTCGTGGGCGCTGACGGCATCCATTCCGGAGTGCGCGCCCGGGTCTTCGGGCCCGAAGAGGAGTACTTGCGCCCCTTGGGCATGCGTGCTGCCGCATTCATCGTGACCGAACCGATCCTGAATGCAAGCTTCCGGAACAGGTTCGTCCTCAGCGACAGCATCGACCGGATGGTCGGGCTCTACAGCCTCCGCTCGGACGAGGTGGCGGCATTCATGGTCTACCGGGACGCCACAGGCGCACCACGGCACCTGCGGCCCGGGAGCCCGCGGGAGCGGCTGCGCCGCGAGTTCGCCGGACTCGGCCACGCGGTCGACCGGCTGCTGGACTTGTGCCCCGAGCATCCCTACGACGATGTCGTCGCACAGATCGCCATGCCGGGCTGGCAGAGGGAGCGGACCGTTCTCGTGGGGGACGCCTGCGGGGCCGTATCGCTCCTCGCGGGCCAGGGCGGCTCGCTCGCCATCGCCGGTGCCGCGCTACTGGGGGACATCCTTGGACCCGTGGCCTCACCCGAGGGGATCAGTTCGGCCCTCACCGAGTTCGAGCGACGCTGGCGACCCGTGGTCGAGGAGGCTCAAGCCGCCGGGAGACGCACCGCGTCATCGTTCCTCCCCGCGAACCGGACCCAGCGCCTCCTGCGCCGGTGGACCATACGGGCAACCCATCTGCCAGGAATCGACCGACTGGTGGCCCGCCAGATCGTGGGCAGAATTGCAAAATAAGCCCGACCCACGCCATCCCCAGTGACCATTAGTGGAAGCCGCATGAAAGACCCGCACAACACCCTGGGAATCCGAAGGACACCCTGATGTCAGCAGGCAACGACCTGAACAGCGCGGTGACGTGGTCTCTGATTCTCGAAGGCGGCGGCACGCGGCTGATCCTCATTCACGAAGGGTTCGACCCGCAGGCGCATAGTCACGTGAGAGCTCACCGCCTCATGGCCGGCGGCTGGCGCGGACAGATACTCAAGAAGCTGACGGAAACGCTGCGCAGACCGAGGAGTGGGTATCCGCCAGTCCGGGGTAGTCGAACCTGACGACATGGCCTGCCATTGTGGTTATACGCCCGCCCGGGCCGAGCCGGCGCCTTTGAACCGGAGGAGCAAATCTCCCTGCGACGCCCATCTCTCAGAATCCTTAATCGCCTATGTTTCGGCCGTCCTTTTCGTTTCGGTCGCCGGAGGTGTCTCTCCGCCTGCCCGGCCCGGAGGCGTGGATTCCTGCAGCCTGATGCGCGCATGGAGGACGTCGCCGATGAACCAGTCGTAGAGCAGCACGCCGATCACTGCGCCGATGAAAGGCCCGACGATCGGCACCCAGAAATACCAGCTGAAGGCCCCGTCCACGGTGCCCGGCAGCGCCGTCTGCCCCCATCCGGCCAGCCAGGCAAACAGCCGTGGCCCGAAGTCACGGGCCGGGTTGATGGCATAGCCGGCGTTCGCGCCGATCGACATGCCGATGGCTGCAACGGCCAGCCCGATCATGAACGGACCCAGGTTCGCCTGGACCGCGGTATTGCGCATGTCGATGATGGCCACCACGAACATGAGGAGGAAGGCCGTGCCGACAATCTGGTCGACCAGCGGCCCCACGGGGCTGCCGTTGAAGTAGGGTGCGGGGAAGGTGGCGAAAATGGAGTAGCTGGCAAGCCCCTTCGGATCTGCACGCCCGGTCCCGACGGCCTGGTTATAGGCATCGATGGCGTCGTGATACAGCAGGTACACCATCGCGGCGCCGACGAAGGCGCCCAGAACCTGGGCGACGATATACGGACCCACTTTGCCCCAGGGAAATTTACGCCGGACTGCGAACGCCAGGGTCACTGCCGGATTGATGTGTGCGCCGCTGACGCCACCGGCAACGTAGATGGCCATCGTCACCGCCAGTGCCCATCCCCAGGTGATCAACAGCCAGTCCCCGGCGGCCAGGAAGATCGTCGTCGATGTAGCGGCCCGGCCGGATCCCGGCAAAGCGGCGACTGCCATGGCCACAACGCCGTCGCCGAAAGAGATCAGCACAAAAGTGCCGAGAAACTCTGCAAGAAGTTCACCCCAAGTGCCGCCCAACTGCTTAAGGCCGCTGCCATGACGGACTGCATTTCTGAGTGGACTGATATCGCTCATCGCGAGTGCCTCCTCGAGTCATCTGATCTACCTACCGAAATTGACAACCCCAGTAGATTTATGCTACGCCGATAGTGTCCGTAGGCAACGGTCTAAGATCTATCCGCCGTGGGCAGCACCTCGGGCCCGCCCCTCCCGTCCCGTCCCGGCAAGCCCCAGCAGGCCCGGAGGCGGATTCTGTCGGGGAGCGCGGCCCACGGTGGGCTTGGATTGCGCCGCAAAGACGCGGATTTCGTTTGGGAAAGGCACCACCATGTCCGACGACAGCAGCATTGAAGACACCCCCGATGAGGCAGGCCCGGAGAAGAAGCCGGAAGAACCAGACCTGCGCGGCCGGTACGTCGAAGGCAACTACGGCAAGGCCGGAGCGCAAAGCGGCCGCCATGCGGACGACGAGGAAGGCCAATACATCGAAGGGGACTACGGGGCGGCCGGCAGCGAAGGCGGACTGCCCGAACCCCTCGGAGACAAGGCAAAGGAATCGGGACGCTACGTGAAAGCCAACTTCGGCGACGCCGGGTCGACACCGGGCCGCACCGCTGAATCTGAAATCGGTCAGTATCCAGAGGGCAACTACGGAGCAAGCGGTTCCGTGGATCCCGTCCGCAAACCGCGCACCAAGACCGACACCGATACGGACACCGGCACCGGCACCGGCACCGGGACAGATAAACAGGAATAGTCCGGCACCTGCACCCCGCAGAACAGGCCGGGAGCGCCGTCGACCACCAGTAGTGAAACCCCCAGGCTGACGCAATATTCGGTGCCGCTGTAAACGGCACTGCTGGTCACTGACTACCCGGTCAGCAGCCCGGGTGAGAAGCCGGCCGACCGCTCACCCGAGGCGCGGCGCATTCTTTGCCTAGCCGATTCCAGAGGGAGGGCGTGGCCGGCAGCAACGCGTGACCCGCCGGTGCTTGAGTCAGCCACGAATTGAGGCACGCCTGCTCTTCCGGGGAGCGCGGGAGCTGACCTTTACCGTCCCTCACGGGCAGAATGAACGACATCGTTAATCCCGGCACGATAACGCAGAACCCTGCCCTCGAACGTGCCAGGGCGACACAGAACCGTGCAAACGACAGCTGACGCGCGCCTCCTAAACAACGCAGCCGGCGCCGCCCCAAACAAGGAACGAGCACACGGCGGGCAAGCCTCCCCCACACCCGTAGCTCCGTTGGCAGAGCAGTGAACTCTTAATCCTCGGGACGAGGGTTCAAAGCCCACAGGCGCACCCCAGGACCCCCACCGCATCACGCGCCCCCGGCGCGGAGGCAGCCCGGGCGAGTTCCAACGGCACCCGGGCCAACCATCACCGCACCCGCCTATCGGAGGGAACCCGCTGCGGCATATCAATACCTATGGCCGGGCAAGAGTAACGGTAAGAGTCCTATGGCCCTGAAACTACAAATGCCTGGCCAGCTTTCGGTCGGCCGCCCATGCCTTACCGGACCTTGGCATGCCTTCAGTCGCTTCGTTCATGTTCGCCACGGATAGCGGCCAGGCGGTGGTGACGGCCTTATCCGTCCATGTCCCCGTGCGCCCCTTCAGCGAGCCGCCGTTAAGCCTCGAACTTGGCGGCCGTCCCGGACACCACTGAGGCTCTCCGGGTCCATCAGGTTTGGAGAGCCCGCGGAATCTCCGCTCCGGACTCTTAAGTGCTGCTCTGTTGAGGACGCCTGACTCTCAGCCCGGTCCGGGCCGCAGTAAGGGCGGCGGCAAGCCGGGCGGCGTCCGTTGCCCGCTTCTGGTCCGTAGGTGGCACGGTGCCGGCCTCGCCGGTGCAATTCAACAGTGCTGCAGTGACTTCGGGGATCAGGTCCGGGAATTGGCTGGACCGGTAGCCTCCGTAGGAGGGGTTTTCGGAGTGGTCGAGGGTTGCGGTGACAAGCAGGGCGGCCTGCGTCCTGGTCGCGGTGCCGAGTTTCGTCAGGATGGTCGAGACCATGTTCTTCACGGTTTTTTCTGCCAGAAACATCTCCTTGCTGATTTGGCGGTTGCTCAGTCCTTTCCCCAGGCCGATCGCGGCAGTCATTTCCTGTTTCGTGAGGGTCAGGAGATTCTCATCCGGGCGCTGTGGCTGGAGCAGGAAGAACGGGGCCACGATCGCCGGATAAAAGCGGCCGCTGTACGCGGTGTGCCCGGCCAGGGCCCGTCGGATGAGCCTGAGCTGTTCGCTGCCCTCATCGTCTTTGGACAGGCATCCCCACGCGCCGGCCAGAATGGCGTCGATCAGCACGGTCTCGCCGCCCTCCTCGGTCATCAGCACACACCGGATCCGCGGGTCCGCCACGGCAACGGCACGGCACACCTCGGCACCGGAACCGTCCGGAAGGTCATCATCAATAATGACCAGCTCCGGGCGAAGGGCAGGAATCCGCCGGACCGCTTCGCGCGCGGATCCGGATTCCCCGGCGATGCCGAGACCATCGAACTCCAGCAGCTGGCGCAACCCCCGCCTCACGACCTCGTGATCGTCCAGCAGGTATACGCCCCGACCGACAAAAGCGGTGCACGGACGGCGTTCCGGGTCAGCCATCATTGCTCCGTTCCCTAGCCCCAGGGTGTCAGTCGGGTATCTCCATTTGGAACCCGCAGCTGCAGCGCAGCACCCTGGTGCGCAGGTACACCTCCAGGGGGCCTTCACCGGTCAGTTCCGTTGAGAGCGTGGCATGGATGCTGCGCTGCTGGGATCCGGCCATTGTCATCGGTTCCCCGCAATGGAGGTAGTTGCCGCCGAACTGCAGCACCCCGGATCGTTGGCCCGGCCGGTTCAGGACCACAGCAACATCCCCCACCGAGGCGGTGTGGGCGTAAAAGAAGTCACATTCAACGCAGGTGTACGCGACGTCGACCAGCCCCATGCGCGGTGGCCGGAGGGTGTCGATGGATTCGATGATCAGGTACTCATCCGTCTGGCATTGAGCGCACCAGAGCCGCTGCCCCTGGGACCAGCTGGACGGCCCCGGTTTGCTCGGATGGGAAACGGTAGACATGACAGACTCCTTTGTCCGGGAAAGCTGGCCCACATCCAGCGGCCCCGCTTCACTCGTCGTGCCCCCGTGAATCAGGCTAACTCCCGGTCCTGACACTGACAAGGAACCGGCCAGCCGAGGGGGCCATCCCTGCACCGCCGCCCGCTGGGTCAGCCCACCCGTCCGGAACCGCGGGACGAGCCAGGCTCCGGGGCCCACTTGGAACCGTTGACCGATGCAAACCATTGCCCCCTGTAAATTCACCCACCGGACCAGGCCTTTGTCATTGCTTGCTGCCAGGTTCCAGGGACAAGGGAACGCCCTCAAGGCCCCTGCAGACACTCACGTCCGCTCCATGATGCGCCTCGAAGTCAAGGCGTATGCTCCGGTTGACAGTCGCAGCCCGGCATCTTAAATTTTCTATGTACCCGAAGCCGGGACGGTTTTGCTTCACCCCTTGATAGCTGTGCCAGTTGAGCGGCTACGCCGCGGACGCAGGAGGCCAAGATGTTGAAGTCACCGCTACACGAATTCGTCAATGACTGCATCGCCCGGAACCAGGACGCTGACGGACTCACCCAGGAAGAGCTGTACGGTCTATACCTCAGCTGGTGCTCCCTCCGGAGAACCACACCCGCTCCAGCCAGAAGTTTCAGAGCCGGGCTGCGCGCAGCGAACATCCAGCCCGACCACCCGGGCGGCCTGTGCACCGGGCTGGCGATGATTGGCCCCGCGGCCTGCGATTACATCGTCCACCGGGAACTTCCCCTCGCACCGCTCCCCCAGGGATTCCAAACCAAGGGTGCCGACGCCGACCGGACCACCCCGATCGGCCGGGGACCGGCGAAAGAAAACGGCCCGGCATCGGCTCCGGCTGCCTAGACCCCGGTCCGGTTCCTCGATCCGTGGGGGAACGCTTGCGCTCCCAGGCGTTGCAAAATTGTGCCTTTTGCCCAGAAAGATCGTGTGCGACGATGCGGTCATGAACGAACACACCGAACCCGGGCCGGCACAACGTGCCGCCGCGTGGACGCGCCGCGAGGACCTGACCACACACCAGATGCGCACCATCGGGCAACGGCGCGCTGCCGCTGAGGAAAAGCTCGCACGCCATCTCAAGGAAGCACACCACCTGGCCGGAGAACACCCTCCGGCCACGGAAAAATCTCCTGACGTATAACCGGCCACATCAGCTCCGCCCTACGCCGTGCTGGACCGGTCAGGCGCCGGGTGCGGGCGGCACGGGGACCCGAACCGAACCTGCCCGATCCCTTTAAGGGAACGCCTCGTGCCAAAATACGCAGACCAGCCAGGGCGCAGAATCAGCATTTCCATCCGCAGACAAACAAGGGAGACTCTCATGTTGCTTTGGATAGCCATCATTATCGCTGTTCTCTGGCTTCTCGGCCTGCTCGGAGGCATCGGCGGTGGGCTCATTCACCTGCTTCTGGTAATTGCCGTGGTCGTCCTGATCTTCCACTTCCTCCGCGGCAGGTCCCGCGTGTAGTCCCGCGTGTGAATAGGAACTATGTTCCCGCCGCCGCCGAGTTGTCGGACAGACCACAGGTGCCGGAAGAGCGTCCAGCGTCAACAACGGTCGTTTGACTAGTCGCCTTGAAGTGGCTTCCAAGGGCCTCTGACCGCCGAGGGAGTAAGCATGAGAACTCGGGTATCCGATCACAGCCGGCAACTCTCCCGTATTCTCTCAATCCCGAACAATTCGCTGTTGTGAGACCGCCTTTTGTTGGACGGCATTTCGAGACAGCGGCGGCCCTTGTGGTGCCGGGAACTCCTGAGGCCCTCTGCGAGCCGCCGCGTGTCTCATCAATCGATCCTATTTGAGATGCCAGATGGGTGCTCGATGCCACGTCCAACAGGCCACCTGTGGGCACCGCGACCGCAAGGGCGAACCGCTCTACGCCGCGCGGCGCACCCTCCATACTGGATGCGTCAGAGACGGCGACACGCGCAGGTTCCACACGACCCGACGCTTGTGTTACGGGAGTGACTGGCATTCCAGACAGCGAGGCGACCACAATGTGGTTATGGACCCGATCGATCCAGATCTGGCGCTAGCCTTTACCAGCGCCGCGGCCGTCGGTTCGTCGATGATCCGGGCCTTCCGCATCGACGACGCGAAAGCCTGCACGCGGCTTTGCCGCAGAATCCTTCTCTTCGCAGCCGCTCCCCCGCCCTCAGACCTGGCCGGGATGGTCCGCGCCCTTTCCGGCCTGGACAACATCTTTGCCGCCTTGGGTCTCCTGACCCGCCGCCTGGCCCCGCTCGGGACCGCCGACGCCATACACCTGCGCAACGCCGATGCCGCCCTCACGTCGCTCCGCGATGTTCTGGGCTCCGGCTCGGCTGCCGGCCTTCACCCCGCCTGCACTCCGGCGGGCTCCCGTCGACAGCTCACGGGAACCCGCCCATCAGCTGCACCGGCACGGCTGGGCGCCCTGGCACCGGCAGAACTGCCCGGCCATCGTGAACGCGGGCCGCACATAGCAGGACGCAAAATGCCCCGTACCGGTTGGGGGATCGGTACGGGGGCATTCACTGCTGGCCACGCCGCCACTTGGGGGAGGTGTGGCGGGGACTCATTAACCATAAATCCGGAGAAGTGCAAGTCAAAAACGTCGCCGGGTATTACGAAGGACGGACGGCACATCGGCGGGAGCGCGGCCCGAGGCAGTGATTCCGGCGCGGTACACGGCGTTCGCCCCGGGACCGCAACAATCGCTAGGTGCTGCCTGCGTGCTCCCCCGCAGCGAGTGTCAGGATTACCCCTTAGACCTTGCCGGCAGAGTGTCAGGCAATGTCGCGGCAGACTCCAGCCTGACGCAAATGCCCTAAGCGGACGGTATTGGAGTCGGCCATCGAACATCCGTCATTCAGAGGTCCTGCTGGGAACCGCAGCCCACCCTGGACCCTGACACTCCGGACCCCGGAAGTCACGAACTCCGGGAGTCTGTCTGTACGTGAGTCACAGAGTCGGTGATTACCCCCTTCAGGCGCCGACCATGCAGTCCCGGCGAGCTACTTCCGAACCGCGTAAGTCTGTCACTCTGGATATCCGTACTCACGGAACTGCCGGGCTCTGTACAAACCGCGCCGGCCAACCCTGAACCGCCAAACGCCAGGGACGCCCGCCCGGCAACACAGTGAGTCTGTGAGTCCGTGAGTCTGTAGGCCCGTCCAATTCAGAGGTCCTGCTGGGA